>JAGFJL010000102.1 GCA_024102725.1 Nitrococcus mobilis | reverse complement strand
ACTTCTTCGCTAAGCTCAAGCAGTTCCGCGCCATCGCCACGCGCTACGATAAGACCGCTCGCAACTTCCTCGCCGCCATCCATCTCGCCGCCGCCGTCATCTGGCTCAATTGAGGACAGGCCCTAGTTACGCATATAAAATAAGCCGTCCTGCATGCCGTCCATCTAACCTGAAATGCTTGGCTTTCCTGTCCGCAATGATCAAGAGAAGGCCATGCAGCGATGCCAAAGCACTTACTACCCGCGGAAGCCGCTGCCGGCGTTCAACTACGGTGACGGACACCGGAGCGCATAGGAGACAAACCATGAACCGGGCGACTGATGACGAGCACGCCAAGGAACAGCTTATAGCGCTGCATCGCGAAGGTTGCGCGCTCGAGGTGCTTGCGAGGTTGATCGATACGGCGGGTGGTGCCTGGATCTCTACGAACTCGGCGGGTTGTGCGGGGTCATTGAGGGTCTCGGGGTCTCGATCCAGGAGAGTGCGGAGCAGATGCTGGAGCGAATCGGGATGGCTGTTTCAGCCCTCTCCCTCATTTATACCGCAACCGTTGTATCAGCGGCGCTACGATGAGCCCTTGGATCAGCACCGAGAACACGACGATGACGTAGGTCATGGCCACGATCACCTCACGCTCGGGACTGCTCGGAAGTGACAGCGCGAGCGTGACGGAAATGCCACCACGCAGCCCGCCTCAGGTAAGGATGCGGATGATGCCGTGCTCGAAATCCCGTAGTGGAGCGAGTGCGCGTACGACGCCGCCGACGGTTAGGAGGCGCGCGAACAAAACCAACGGAATGGCCAGCATACCCAGCATCACCGGCTGCGAATCGAACTGGATGACCAACAACTCCAGACCGATGAGCTGAAAAAGTATGATGTTGAGCAGCTCATCGGCCAATTCCCAGAATGTATCCAGGTGAATGCGGGTCGTCTCCGACATGGCAAACCGCCGGCCGTGGTTGCCGAGCAGCAGGCCGGCAACGACCATCGCCAGCGGCCCGGAGAAGTGCAATCGTAGTGCGAGCGCATAACCGCCGGTCACCAGGGCCAAGGTAATCAGAGCCTCGACAACGTACTCGTCGAGTGAGCGCAGCAGCCAATATCCTATCGCCCCGAGTACAAGCCCGAGGGCTATGCCGCCAAAGACCTCCTCAAGGAAGAGAATCGCTACGTCCGTGACAATCACTGGTCGCGCCGGATGCGATCCCGGCGATGCCGAGGAAGACCACTACCGCGAAGCCATCGTTGAACAGGGACTCACCGGCGATTTTGGCCTGGATTGCGCCAGGCAGTCCGAGCTTCTGGACGATACCGAGCACGGCGACCGGATCGGTCGGCGCGATCACTGCCCCGAAGAGCAGGCAGTAGATAAATGGAAGCTCCAGATCGAGCAGTGGCTGTACTGCATAGATCGCCGCGCCGATCAGCATGGTGCACAACATTACGCCCACCGTGGCGAGCAGGGCGATCACGCGCCATTGCCGTCCGAGTTCATCCAGAGGTATATGCAATGCGCCGGCGAAGAGCAGCATCGCGAGCATCGCATCGAGCAATGTGCGATCGAAATCCACAGCCGTTACGGCTGCTCGGCCCATTCGGTCAGTCCAGGTAGCCCCAGTGACTGCGTTGCCACAAGCGCCAGCGAGAAGGCCAGTGCGATGGCCATCACGCCAATTGTTGTGGGTAAATGCAGAAGTCGTGCGTTGAAGTAGGCGAAGGCTGCAGAAAGACCGAGTAGCAGAGCGATCAGCTCGAACAGGTTCATACTGTTTTCTTAATCTCTTAGGTATCGGCCTTGGACCCCGCATGCTTACCGGCCGCCTCTGCAGTGCCTCGGTCGGAGACAGCAGCAGGTTATTCCCATCGCCTTACACATAAGTCGAAAAAATATAATAAAAACAACTACATGAGAAAAAACCCATCTGTCTGATTTTACGGAGATTTTCAGACTTTTGTGTAAAGGCATGGGTTATTCCCTCTTCGATCACATCGACCGATGAATGTTGGGCTACCTTGGAGGAGAAAAGACCAATTGCGCACCACAAGAAAAGTTTTCGATCGCGATGGGCTACGTTAATGGCTTCCTATGCTACCTATTAAGGCACTAGAGGGAAGCGCTAAGATCCCTCTAGCGCCTTTCATCACAAAGTTACAAATTTGCCAAGACACTAGCCAATTTGAATACGCGCACTATCGGAGAGATCACGCGTATAATGAGCAACTAGGATTCGTGTCTGAAACAGGCCCAGAGATCACTGTTCAGTGCCCATTTTGTCTTCTCTCTGATCGGTGCCCTGTTCGACCTCATCGCCGGGGCTCTCCAGTGCCCCGCCAATGTTGTCCAGAGCGTTGGATGCGGCTGCCTTGGTGCTCTCCCAAGCGCTTGCCGCGCCTTCCTTGGTATTCTGCCAGGCTTGGCGGGCGGCAGCCTTGGTCTGAGTCCACCAGTCGTTGGTGTATTCCGGCTGCTGTTCGAGCTCTTCCTTGGTCATGTCAAGGTGGACGATATACTCCAACTTTTCGAGGTTATCGGCATTGCGGGTCTCGAGGGTAAACTTACCCGCGTTGATCACATACTCTTTGCTACCCATGTCGAGCAGGCCGCCCGTTTCGACTACTAGCGCGCGAACGCGCATTGCATCGTCGAGCAGTATGTCTTCAACTTCACCAATTTTTTTATCCGGATTGCTTTTGCTGAAGACGTTGGCATCAGAGAGCTCATCAGCGGAATAGAGCCCCTGTGGCTCAGCCATAGCATTGCTGCCGATAACGAATCCAGCGGCCATGAATGCAGCGAGTAGAGCTTTGTTGAATGATGTATGCTGGGCCATTTTTCTCTTCACTCCTTAATATAGATATTCGTTTCGAGCCGTTACTACATACACGTGAGCAACTGTGAGGGCACTTATTGAGAGTTCAACCCTGACAAGGTATCGAAACTCATTAGGCGTTCCCAAGGGAGCATCTGATTTGCTCGTCGCACCGGCGAAGGCCGGTGTCAAGGGTGTTGGTTTTTTATGGATTTACCACCCGCAGTACGGCGCACGTACCCCACCCCCGACTGAGTCTGTGGCACTCGGGCGCACACCAAGGCAGCCTATCGGGTTTTGGCTCACCCGAAGGTCACCATGGACGCACTGCTTCGCTCCCACTACCAGGCCACCACTGGGCGCTGTCGGCGATACGAGGTGGTGCTGGCCGTGCAGGATACCACCTCGCTGAGCTATTCGGCGCGCGTCGCCATCGCAGGGCTCGGCCCCATCGGCACTCGCCGCGACGGCGCCCAGGGGCTGATCGTCCACGACACGATGGCGTTTACTCCCGCGAGCACGCGGCTGGGGCTCATCGACGTGCAGGCCTGGCCGCGTGATCGCGACGACCACGGCCTGCGGCGGCTGACGAGCGTCCCTTCCTCCTGAGTGCCAGCCGATTTGTGGGTAACGGGCCGTGTCGTGGCCGCAGCGGCTGGCCAAGTCGTTAGCGTTTATCGCCTCCAAGCATGGCGGACTCCGCGTGGGTTTTCACCTCCTGTATTAGGTGCATTGCCACCTTTATCGTTTTCGGCGTTTCCTGTTCGAAGGGAACCAAGAGTTTTGCGCTGGGTGTTGAGCGTTGAGCATGCCAAGTCAATGCCCTAAAAATGTCCCTATCGGTTGCAATGGTTCGATGCGGTCGCACACGATCTTCGCGCTTGCGACCAAGGGAACTGCGATCAAGATGCCGACGACGCCCCACATCCAACCCCAGAGCGTGATGGATACGAATACCGCGACGGGGCTGAGATCCAATCGGTGCCCGGTCAAGATCGGCGTTATCAGTTGCCCTTCTAGAGCATTGAGCGCGAGTACCAACCCGGGCGCCAACAGGATCCGTGAGATATCATCGAGACTTAGCAGTGCCACGAAGAGCAGTACCACACTGCTTACGAGCGGCCCAATGTAGGGTGCGAAGTTGAACAGTCCGACCATGACGCCGAAGAGTAGCGGGTTGGGCATACCGATCGCATAAAGTGCCGCTGCGGCAACCGCGCCGAGACCAATATTGATCAGCGTAATTGTACCCAGGAAAATGGCGATGCTGCGCTGGATGTGCTGAACGGTCTCCACCGCGTTGCGTTTGTCCTCAAAGCGCGGCAAGAGGCGGACGAGCTTTCTGAGGAAAGTGTCTCCGGATGCCAGCAGGAAATATAGCAAGATGACACTCACGCCTAGGCCATAGACGACGGCCCAAGTGCTGGTGAGCAGCCATTGAATCGGATTCCATCGCATCGGCGCCATGCTATCGGCAGGGCCGTTACTTTCCCCCGGCACGGCCTTTTCGATTTCTTTTTTGACTTCCTTGAGCTTATCGATTGGCCCCACCAATTCATATAATTTGTAGTCAATCTTGCGTAGCTCTTGCGGCGCCTTTTGGATCCACTGGGCGGCGGGTACGGACAGTCCGTATACGGCCCCGAATCCAAGCGCGAGGAGGCTCGCCAGTACGACGGCGGCACTGATCGGCGAGGGGATTTTAATGCTTCTAAGCCAACGGATAATCGGTGCGAACATCATACTGACCAGGAAGGCCACCGTGAGCGGCATGAACAGCGGTGCAGCCAGATACAGCGTGTACATGACCATCAGCACGAAGATGCCGGTCAGCGCTACCGAGCGGATGTTGATGGGGCCGCTGAACCACAGCGGCTCGGGCGGTTCCGACGGCTTCGGCGGCTCGGGCTGATGTATCGATGTCATAATTCGAAAACCCTTTTCGCCTCAGCAAGCATTGAGTGACGCAGCCCTTCCGGGACAGTGGACAAGCGAATTCTCACTATTGCCTGGCAAGGGCGGGCGGCTGTGGTTGTTTTACCCAGGCGATTCCATGCCCGCCAGATACAACCAAGTTTCCACCACGGAGTCCGGGTTGAGCGAGACGCTCTCGATGCCTTCTTCCATGAGCCAGCGCGCCAAATCTGGGTGGTCCGAGGGCCCTTGACCGCAGATGCCGACGTATTTGCCGGTGTCTCGCGCGGCCTGGATGGCCAGATGCAGCAGGGCTTTGACCGCCGGGTCGCGCTCGTCGAAAAGATGCGCCACCAGTCCGGAGTCGCGGTCAAGCCCCAGGGTGAGTTGGGTGAGATCGTTTGAGCCGATGGAAAAGCCGTCGAAGATCTGCAGAAACTCCTTGGCTAATAGCGCATTGGACGGCAGTTCACACATCATGACAAGCTTGAGCCCTTGTTCGCCTTGCTTGAGGCCGTTCGCAGCGAGCAGCTCGATGACCGCGCGGGCTTCATCCAAGGTGCGTACGAAGGGAATCATGATCCAGACGTTGGTCAGCCCCATCGCGTCGCGCACTTTGCTGAGCGCACGGCATTCGAGCTTGAAGCATTCAGCGAACTCGGCTGAAAGATAGCGCGCGGCTCCGCGCAGCCCGAGCATCGGGTTTTCCTCGTCGGGCTCGTATTGTGTGCCGCCGATCAGATTCGCATACTCGTTGCTCTTGAAATCCGAAGTGCGAACGATCACCGGTTTGGGTGCAAAGGCGGCCGCGAGCATCGAAATGCCTTCGGCCAGCCTGTCCACATAGAAAGCGACCGGGTCGGCGTAGCCGGCGATCTGGCCGCGAATGGTGGCCTTCAGGTCGTCGGACTGACGGTCGAATTCGAGGAGGGCCCGTGGGTGGATGCCGATCATTCGATTGATGATGAACTCCAGCCGAGCCAATCCAACACCGGCATTCGGTAGCTGAGCGAAATCGAACGCTCGGTCCGGATTACCTACGTTGAGCATGATCTTGAAGGGCAGCTCGGGCATGCGCTCGAGGCTGATTTCGCGCACCTCGAAATCCTGCCGCCCTTCATAGATGTTGCCGATGTCGCCCTCGGCGCAGGAGACGGTGACCTCGAGGCCGTCGCCAATGGCCTCGGTCGCATCGCCGGTGCCCACCACCGCCGGGATGCCGAGCTCGCGGGCGATGATTGCCGCATGGCAGGTACGTCCACCGCGGTTGGTGACGATGGCGGCGGCCCGTTTCATGATGGGCTCCCAGTCAGGGTCGGTCATGTCGGTTATGAGTACATCGCCCGACTGGATCCGATGCATGTGCTTGACGTCGTCGATGACCCGGGACCGACCTGCGCCAATACGCTGGCCGATGGCGCGTCCGGAGCTCAGGATTCGGCCGCGTTGCTTGAGATGGTAGCGCTTCAGCACCTGGGCGTTATCGCGGCTCTTCACCGTCTCGGGGCGGGCCTGGAGGATATAGAGCTCCCCCGCTTCACCATCCTTGCCCCACTCGATGTCCATCGGTTGGCCATAGTGGCGTTCGATGATGAGCGCCTGTCGTGCCAAGCGCTCGATCTCGGCATCGGTGAGGGAGAACTGCAGCCGCTCGGTCGATGCTACCTCGACGGTCTGCACCGTTTTGCCGGATTCTCCGGCAGGATCATAGACCATCTTGACTGCTTTCTCGCCCAGGCTGCGCCGTAGGACCGCCGGCCGCCCGGCTTCCAGCGCCGGCTTGTATACATAGAACTCGTCCGGATTGACTGCGCCTTGGACGACTGTCTCACCCAGACCATAAGCGGAGGTGATGAATACCACGTCGCGAAAGCCTGACTCCGTATCCATCGTGAACATTACACCCGCCGCGCCCCGATCGCTGCGCACCATCTGCTGCACACCCGCCGACAAAGCCACCTGGGCATGCTCGAACCCGTGATGGACGCGGTAGGCAATCGCTCGGTCGTTGTACAGCGAGGCAAAAACGGTTTTGATCGATCGCAGCACATTGTCCAGTCCGCGGACATTGAGAATGGTCTCCTGCTGTCCCGCAAAGGAGGCGTTGGGCAAGTCCTCGGCGGTAGCGGACGATCGCACGGCGAAAGAAGGCTCGGCGCCAGCTTGCTGTTCGAGTTCGTAGTACGCCTTGGCGATTGCCTCAGAGAGGCTCTGCGTAAAAGGCGCCTCCACGATCATCTGGCGTATCTTCGCACCGCTGTGCCTGAGCGCCGCTACGTCATCGACATCGAGCTCGGCAAGCTCGGCGTTGATCCGCTCGCGTAAATCCGCTGCGTCCAGGAAGTCCCAGTAAGCGGCGGCGGTCGTTGCAAAACCACCCGGTACCCGCACGCCAGCCCGGCCGAGTTCGTGGATCATCTCACCGAGGGAAGCATTTTTACCGCCTACCCGAGGAATATCCTCTTTACCTATGGACTGAAACCAAACCACATAGTCTTGCAATGTCCTTGCCTCCCTAGCCAGGGCCGAGCGATCGCTTGGCACCAGAGAATCCGTGCCCGGATCCATACCGCACCTTGCGCATGGCCGGTTCCGAGTCTGCTACGATGCAACTCGCTCTTGCCACCGTCCGTGCTCCAATTTCAACCGACATGGTATGTGCTTCCATGGTAGGAAAACGAGCCGTCTTCTTCATCTCCGATCGCACCGGTATCACGGTTGAGACTTTAGGGCATAGCCTTTTGACTCAATTCGATCTCGACTTCGAGCAGCACACGTTACCTTTTACCGACAGCATCGCGCGCGCCTGCGCTGCAGTCCAGCAAATCAACCACATTAACCAGGCCAATAGCGCACGCTCGATTGTTTTCAGCACAATTATCAACGACGAGGTCCGCGCGGTGGTGCATACGGCCGATGCCGTCGTGTTCGATTTTTTCGAAACGTTCATCGGTCCACTGGAGCAGGAGCTCATGGTGCGCTCCAGCCATGCCATCGGTCGCTCTCACGGGATGGGCAATAGCAAGCTGTATGACGTGCGAATCGATGCCATGAATTACGCGTTACGCCATGACGACGGCGGCAACACCCATCGTTACGATCAAGCTGACATCATACTGATTGGTGTGTCGCGTTGCGGTAAGACACCGACTTGTATCTACCTGGCATTGCAGTACGGTATTTACGCAGCAAACTACCCACTCACGGAGGAGGATTTACTCAGCGGACGTCTTCCCGAGCCACTGCGCGCGCATCGGCGTAAGCTCTATGCATTGACCATTCAAGCGGAAAGACTGGCTCGAATCCGCTCCGAGCGGCGTCCCAACACCCGTTATGCCTCGTTGCGACAGTGCCAATATGAAGTAAGCCGGGCCATGGGCCTTATGGAGCGGACAAAAGTGCCGATGAGCGATACCACCACTATGTCGATCGAGGAGATTGCGAGCACGCTCGTGCACGAGCGTAAGCTGCAGCGGCGGCTCTAGGGCGGCCCCCTGTGCAAAGGCGGCGCTGTGATATGATTCGGCTATGATGTTCGATACCCCTGTAAGCGCGTTACAGTCAGACGCGACCCGTAGCTTCGCCGGGTTGATGGAGTTGTACGAGAACAACTACATCTACCTGCGCCGGTTGGTTCCTGACCTCGATCGCTCGCAGGATGCGGTTACCTCCAAGGTGGTTGGGGCGGTGGATTTGCATATGGAAGTTCTGGACCGCCACGCCTATACGACCAGCTTACGGCTCACGCATCGCTTCAGCTACGCCGATGAGCCGGAGGTGATCCCGAATCTCATGCTCCGTGTCTATCACGATGCGCGCGTGGCCGAAGTCTTGCCTGAGTCATGGCTACGCGGCTTTCGCTATTGGTCGTTGCGCGAGCTCCCGCCCGTGGGCGCGTTGGCCTGGCGCTGGGAGGTCAATCGGTTTCTCAACCGCTGGCTGCGTTACTGTTTGGGTGAGGGACACGCCTTTGCAATTGACTGGGCAGCGCAGCCCGCGCTGCGGCCACAGGCCCGGCGGTGGGCCGGCTGATTGGTCTTCGGTAAGTGGGCCTGCAGTACAGGCTCGGTCGAGAGGCGGCATGAAACTCTCCACCAAAGGGCGATATGCAGTAACGGCCATGCTGGATTTGGCACTGCATCAGAATCGCGGACCGGTCATCTTGGCAGATATATCCCAAGGTCAAGGCATCTCCTTGTCCTATCTGGAGCAACTCTTCGCTCGCTTGCGTCGCGCTCAGCTGGTGACCGGCGTTCGGGGTCCCGGTGGGGGTTACCGTCTAGCGAGACCGGCGCAGGCTATTACGGTAGCGGACATCATCGTGGCGGTGGACGATAATAGCGATGCGCTCGAGGGCCAATGCGAGGGCAAGCTCAATGGTGCGCGCTGCCTCACGCACGATCTTTGGAGTGAGCTTAGCGCTCAGATCTATGACTTCCTGAATGGAATCACGTTGGCGGAGCTAGCCGGCGAATCCTCCATCCGCGTTCTGGCTCGTAGCGAAGCTGCGCAGCGGGCAAGCGGCGCGTTGTCTGACCCCCAGGGGTGTTGAGTCAGCGCACCTTTCCATGCTGCGTATAACAAGCACCGCTGCGCGGGTTAAAGCATCGACTGTGCGCCCGCGTGGGGCGCGTAACGGCGGCGTGCCGTGCGCCGGCATCGGTAATTCCAGGCCAGCCGAGCTGTTCCCAATAGAACTTGCAAACTGGAAGAGAGCGCCCTATTAGCCTATTAAATGTATAGGGAGGTCGAATCGAGGCGCTCCTAAATTCTATTTGCAAATCCGACTACGATCGAAGGTAAGGTCATGCGTACAGAGGACGCGAATAAGAAGTTCCGGCGCTGGCCGCCACGTGTGAAGCGCAGGCGTTCACGTAATATACCACCCCCCCCTCATCCCCCTGAAGTGGCTCCTGGCGGTGAGACCGAAGCCCAGGGCAAGCCGGATAAATCCGTGCGCATCAGTTATCGATCGCGTCGCGTTCCAACCCCCGGTAATCGCGGCGTGTGAGAAGGCGACGGTGCGGCGGGTGGCCAGCTCTTGTCCGGAGCGGATGGTTGTCGCCACAGGCCGTCTGTGGCGCAGACTCGTCCGCGCGGTCCATGCGGCGCCGCGCAGAGTAACGGGTAAAAGGGCTACGGTAACAGGGCTGCCTCACTGTGAGAGCTGACCAAGGGTTGGGCTGTGGCGCACGCAAGGCGGCTGAGCGCGGTAGTTGGGAAAGTTGCCGTACGCTTGCGTTTGCCGTACGCTTGCGTATGGTCTAGATTGCAGACATGCAGGGAAACACGAGGCAGTCATTAACAGCCGATGCTTGGGCCGAAGCCGCGCTGGAGATCATTGCCGAGTCCGGTTTCGATACGGTCGCAGTGGAGCCTTTGGCACGTCGACTCGGCGTTACCAAGGGAAGTTTTTACTGGCATTTTGCCAACCGCCAAGCGCTGGTTCAGGCGGCGCTCGAGCAATGGGAGCGCCGCGAGACCGACGAGGTGCTCGCGCGGGTCGCGCAGGAGCGGGATCCACGCAAGCGACTGGCACGTTTGTTTCGTGAGGCAGACGGCAGTCGGCGCGCGGGACGGCTCTATCTAGCGCTTACCGGTGCTATGGAAAACCGCCCGATTCAGATCGTGGTGCGGCGTGTGATGGACCATCGAGTCGAGTTTCTGCGCGAGTGTTACGTGGCCATGGGGCTTTCGGCGAGTGAAGCCGGGCAGCGCGCGATATTGGCCTACTCGGTGTTTCTCGGGACTCTGCAGTTGCGCCGCGATGCCCCGGAGGTCATTCCCGCCGATGACGAGTTCCACGAATATATGCATTTCATCGGAGAGGCGCTCATCCCAGGATACACTCGGGAGCTCATGCGAGCGGACGGATCCACCAAATCATAGCAGGCAGGCAGCCTAGGATAATTCTCGAGCTCCACCATTGGGGGACAGATCGGAGCCTGTTTCCTTTTTAAGGAGTCCCCTTGAAATGAAAAAGGCCATGGATTTTGGGCGGCTTCGGGATGAGACGATGCGAAACGCGGCTTTTGGGATCCTCAGCAGTCGGGTTGGCCGCCGGTGGGAGCCGGCGCGCCGCCTGACCGGCAGCACTAAGGGAGGAGTTTATGTACGCCCTGGTTGCGACCTTGATCGGGATTGCCGGTGTTTGGATGCTGGCCTACGCGGGTGTGTCTCGGATGATTTGGACCGCGGCCATCACAGCTTACCTGTTGGTTCTGGTTGCCACGGGGGGCTTGGGTGTGCTGGGAGCGCTCATCGCGGCGCTGCTTTTCATTCCGGCGGCGGTGGCGCTCAATGTCGGGGAGATCCGCCGTCGGTTGATCTCGCGCCCCGTGTTCGATCTGTTTCGCGCGGCGCTGCCCGCCCTGAGCGCGACCGAGCAAGAGGCGCTGGAGGCCGGCGATATCTGGTGGGAGGCGGAGCTGCTTCGGGGTCGGCCGAACTGGTCCCAGCTGCTTGGCTTTCAAGTGACGCAGTTCACGCCCGAGGAGCAGGCGTTTCTCGACCATCAGGTGGAGACGCTCTGTGAAATGCTCGATCAGGATCGCATCGTGCGCAAGGATCACGATCTAGCGCCGGAAGTTTGGGACTACCTGAAGCGGGAGCGCTTTTTCAGCCTGATCATCCCCAAAGAGTACGGTGGCCGAGCTTTTTCCAGCTTGGCACAGTCCACCGTCGTTTCCAAGATTTCAACGCGCAGCCTCGATGCCGCGGTAACCGTGATGGTTCCGAATTCGCTCGGCCCGGGCGAGCTGCTGATGAAGTACGGTACCCAACAGCAGAAGGATTATTGGCTGCCGAGGCTCGCCGACGGCCGCGAGATTCCTTGCTTCGCTTTGACCGGCCCGGATGTGGGCTCGGACGCCGGTTCCATGCCCGACTATGGGATCGTCTGCAAGGGCGCACACCGCGGTCAAGAAGTGCTCGGTATCCGTTTGAGTTTCTGCAAGCGCTACATCACCTTGGCTCCGGTTGCCACCGTGCTCGGATTGGCGTTCAAGCTCTACGATCCGCAAGGCTTGCTCGGCGGCGAGGTGCAACTCGGGATTACCTGTGCGCTGATTCCGGCGAACCACCCCGGGGTGCGCCTCGGCCGGCGTCATTTCCCCATGGGGCTAGCGTTCATGAACGGACCGGTCGAGGGTGAGGATGTGTTCATTCCCCTCGACTGGATTATCGGCGGCCAGTCCATGGCCGGCAAGGGTTGGCGGATGTTGGTGGAATGCCTTGCGGTGGGACGGGCCATCTCGCTGCCGGCACTGGGCGCGGCGGCGAGCAAGCTCAGCTATCGTATGACCGGCGCCTATGCCCGCATACGCCAACAGTTCAAGCTGCCGATCGGCGAGTTCGAGGGCGTGCAGGAAGCCCTGGCACGCATCGCCGGTCGCACTTACTTGCTGGAGGCCACTCGGGTGCTGACGGCCAGCGCCGCCGATATGGGCATCAAGCCGGCAGTGGTCTCCGCCATAGCCAAATATCACATGACCGAGCACATGCGCCTGAGCGTCAACGACGCCATGGATGTTCACGGCGGGCGAACCATTATTTATGGCCCGCGCAACTACTTGGGCTATGTTTACCAGTCCATCCCAGTGGCCATCACCGTCGAGGGCGCGAATATTCTCACGCGGAGTCTGATGATCTTTGGCCAGGGTGCCATTCGCTGCCATCCGTACGTGCTCGATGAAATGGCGGCGGTGCACGAGGCTGATCCGCGCCGAGGGATGGAGCGCTTTGATCGGTTGCTGTTCGCCCATATCAGCTATACCAGCAGCTGCGGCGTGCGCGCCTTTACCCATGCTTTGACCGGCGCGCGGCTTGCCGCGGTCCCAGTCGCCGGCCCGACGGCACGCTACTACCGTGAGCTCACGCGTATGAGCGCTGCCTTGGCGTTCGTTACCGATGTGACGTTGGGCGTGCTCGGCGGTGAACTCAAGCGCAAGGAACGCCTCTCCGCGCGCCTAGGCGATGTGTTGAGCAACCTCTATCTTGCCTCGGCGGTGCTCAAATACCATGCCGATGCCGGCCAGCCCGAACAGGAACTGGCCTCGGTGCAGTGGACGGTCGAGTTCTGTCTGAACGCAATCTACGAGGCCTTTGACGGGTTTTTCGATAATTTCCCGACCATCGGTTTGGGGCGCGTCCTGCGGTTTGTGGTATTTCCTTTGGGTCGACCCTACAAAGCGCCGAGCGACCGGATCAGTGCCCGCCTTGCTCGGCAGATGATGGAGGCCGGCGGGGTGCGCGATCGCATTACCCGGCACGTCTACCTAGGTCGTTCCGCCGACGACCCCGTCGGCCGCATGGAGGCCGCGTTTAATCTACTGCGGCGGGCGCAGCGGCCGTATCAGCGGTTCACCAAGGCGCTCGGCGAGGGAACGATTAAGGGCTATACCTTCGAGGAGCAACTCGCCTCTTGTTTGGAACAGGGAGTGCTGGACCGCGAGCAGGCGGAGTTGGTCCGTGAATACGAGCGGCTGCGCTGGGATGCCATCCAGACCGATGCTTTCGACCCGGCCGAGCTGGCACCGGAAGAGGAGCGCCAAGAACCGAGCGCGCAGCAGGAGGCCGCCTGGCCCCGGCGGGCCGCCGATCGGCTCCCATGAGCACAGGTCGCTGAGGAGAGCATAAGGATGAGCGAAGTCATTCACGTACGCCGCGCCGCCGTCCTCGGCGCCGGGGTTATGGGTGCGCAGATCGCGGCCCACTTGACGAATGCCGGTGTGCAAGCGGTGTTGTTCGAGTTGTCGGCCGAGGGTGCCGAGCCGAATGCGCATGTGCAAAAGGCTATCGAGCGGCTGCGCAAGCTCCAGCCTAGTCCGCTCGCCACTGCGGCGCACGCCGAGCTGATCGTGCCGGCCAACTATGAGCAGGATCTGGCGGCGTTGCGCGACTGCGATTTGCTGATCGAGGCGGTGGCCGAGCGGCTCGAGATCAAGCGCGATCTGTATACCCGCATCGCGCCTTACATCGCACCGCATGCCCTAATCGGTAGCAACACTTCGGGGCTGTCGATCAGCCAACTGGCCGAGGTGCTTCCCGAAGCCGTACGCGAGCGCTTTTGCGGCGTTCACTTTTTCAACCCGCCGCGCTACATGCGTTTGGTGGAGCTGATCCCAAGCGATCAGACTGCGACTTGGGTGCTTGACCAGCTGGAAAGTTTTCTTACCACCACCCTGGGCAAGAGCGTCGTCCGGGCGCGCGATACGCCGAATTTCATTGGCAACCGAATCGGGGTGTTCGCGTTGCTGGCGGCGATCCATCATGCCGATCGGCTCGGCTTGCCGTTCGATGTGGTGGATGCGCTGACCGGTCCGGCCATCGGCCGACCCAAGAGCGCCACTTTTCGAACGGCCGACGTGGTGGGGCTGGATACCTTGCAGCATGTGGTCGAAGGCTCGATCGAGCGGTTAAGCGACGATCCCTGGGTGGATTGCCTGAAGCTACCCAAGTGGATGGGCCGGCTCATCGAGAAGGGGGCGTTGGGGCAGAAATCGGGTGCCGGCGTCTACCGTAAGGTGGGCAAGGAGATCCAGGTGTTGGACACCGAGCGGGCCGACTACCGGCCGGCTCGGCAAGAGGCCGCCCCGGAGCTCCAGGAGATTCTTGGCCAGGGCGGTCCGGCCGCCTTGCTCGAGCGGCTGCGCCAGTCCGAGCATCCGCAGGCGCGGTTCCTCTGGTGTATCCACCGGGATACGTTCCATTACGCGGCCTATCTACTTGCCTCGATTGCCGATAATGCGCGCGATGTCGACTTGGCCATACGCTGGGGTTTCGGCTGGCAACGTGGCCCATTCGAGCTTTGGCAGGGCGCCGGCTGGCATGAGACGGCGGCGGCGATCCAAACGGATATCGAGGCAGGCGAGACACTGGCGGAGGTGGCATTGCCCGATTGGGTGCACCGAATCGAGGCGGTGCACACACCGGAGGGTTCCTACGCTCCGTCGGACCGGCTGTATCGTCCCCGTTCCACTCTGCCAGTCTATCAGCGGCAATATTTCCCCGATCAAGTCCTGGGCGAACGGCCGGTTGCCCGCGGCGAGACGTTGTTCGAAACCGAAGCGGTGCGTCTGTGGAGCCGCGAGTCCGGGATCGCGATCCTAAGCTTCAAGTCGCGGCAGCACGCGATCGGTGGTGACGTTTTGGACGGGGTCATCGAGGCCGTGGGCATCGCCGAGCGCCGGTCCCGGGCGCTCGTGCTGTGGCAGGATTCCGAGCCGTTTTCGGTCGGCGCCGACCTCAAGCAAGTGGTCGAGGCCCTCCAGGGCGAGGACTACGATGGCCTGGAGCGGATGGTAGGACGGTTCCAGCAGGCCACCGCTTGCCTGCGCGGGGCCTCGATTCCGGTGGTTGCCGGTGTGCGCGGAATGGCGCTGGGCGGCGGCTGCGAATTTCTTATGCACTGCGATCATGTCGTGGCCGCGCTCGAGAGCTATATCGGGTTGGTCGAGGCAGGGGTGGGACTCATTCCGGCCGGTGGCGGTTGCAAGGAACTCGCGTTGCGAGCCGCGCAGCGCGCCCCGGACGGCGATCCGTTTCCCTTCCTGCGAGGCTACTTCGAGACGGTTGCCAAGGCCACCGTGGCGAAGAGCGCGCGCGAGGCGCAAACGCTCGGTTTTCTTGGTCCGAATAGCACGGTCATTTTGCATCCCGACGAGGTGTTGCATGTGGCGCAGCAGCAGGCCATCGCGCTGGCCGAGGCCGGCTATCGTGCGCCTTTGCAGCGGCCTTTTCGCGTTGCGGGGCGGGATGGCGTTGCGACGCTCGAGGCCTTTTTGGTCAACTTGCGCTGCGGCGGCTTCATCTCGGCGTACGACTATGAGGTCGCCGCGCACTTGGTCACCGCGCTTTGCGGTGGCGAGGTGGATGCCGGGCTCAGCGTATCCGAAGACTGGCTGCTGCACCTCGAGCGTGAGGGCTTCATGGCGCTGCTGCGTAACCAGAAAACTCAGGATCGCATTGCCCACATGCTCAAGACCGGTAAGCCGTTGCGTAATTGATGCAGGAGGAGGCCATGGCGGCACAGATTCAGGACGCTTTCATCGTAGCGGCCGTACGTACGCCCGTGGGCAAGGCGCCACGTGGTGTATTCCGGGCTACCCGGCCGGATGACCTGCTGGTCCATGTGTTGCGCGGGGTAGTCGACGCGGTCCCCGGTTTGGAGCCGGCGGCGATCGAAGATGTACTCATCGGCTGCGCCATGCCCGAGGCCGAGCAGGGGCTCAACGTGGCCCGCATGGGGGCCTTGCTCGCCGGTCTGCCGGATTCCGTGCCGGGCGCTACCGTCAACCGGTTCTGCGCTTCCGGGCTGCAGACCATTGCCATGGCTGCGGATCGAGTACGACTCGGCGAAGCCGATTGCATCATCGCCGGTGGTACCGAGAGCATGAGCGCCATTCCTTGGATGGGTAACAAGCCCTCATTCAACCCATCGATTTTCGAGCGCGACGAGGATGTCGGCATCGCCTTCGGCATGGGGCTCACCGCCGAGAAGGTGGCTGAGCGCTGGCAGGTCTCGCGCGAGGATCAGGATGCTTTCGCCGTGCAAAGCCACCAGCGCGCCTTGCACGCCATCGAGACCGGCGAGTTCAGTGCTGAGATTCTGCCCTATACCGTACGCCACCGGGCACCTTCCGCGGACGGCCAGACCGTAGCGGTGCACGAGCGGGTCGTGGACACCGACGAGGGACCAAGACGCGGCACCAACCAGGAGGCTCTGGCCAAGCTGCGCCCGGTGTTCGCGGCGCAGGGGTCGGTGACGGCGGGCAACAGCTCGCAGACCAGTGACGGAGCCGGGGCGGTCGTGGTCATGAGCGAGCGAATGATCAAGCGCCTCGGCGTCCGGCCGTTAGGCCGCTGGGTTTCCTACAGCGTGGTCGGGGTGCCGCCGCAGATCATGGGGATCGGTCCGCAGCTCGCGATTCCTCGGGCGCTCGAGTGGGCGGGCCTGTCCCAGAATCAGCTCGAATGGATCGAGCTCAACGAGGCGTTCGCGGCCCAGAGCTTGGCGGTGATCCGCAAGTTGGAGCTCAATCCGGAGCAGGTCAATCCCCTGGGCGGAGCCATCGCGCTCGGCCATCCGCTCGGTGCCACCGGCGCCATCCGCACGGCCACCTTGCTGCACGGCATGCGCCGGCGCGGCCTGCGCTACGGGATGGTGACCATGTGCGTTGGCAGTGGCATGGGGGCGGCGGGAATTTTCGAGGCGGTGTAGCGGGGGTGCAAAGGCTCGCACTCGCGCGGTTTGTCTGTCGCGCTGCGGCCCTCTTTGTGCCCCGTAGGGTGGTGAGGATTCTTGCAAAATCGGCTCAGCCGGAGTTGGTTGATTCCGCTACCGAGCCACTGTTGAGCAGGCTGCCGCGATACGAATATCCGAAGTAAATCAAAAGACCAATACCGTTCCAGAGTAGGAAGGCAAGCCAAGTCGTGTGCTGCAGATTGATCATCAGATAGAGACAGCCGAGGATGCCGAGTACCGGCAGCACAGGACCGCCCGGCACCTTGAACGGGCGCGGCAGTTCGGGGCGGGCGCGGCGCAGCACCAGCACCCCGGCGCACACTACAGCGAAGGCGCCGAGGGTGCCGATGTTGGTGAGCTCGGCGAGGTCACCCAACGGCACAAGCCCGCTAATCAGCGCCATGATGACACCCATCAGTATGATGGCGCGCACCGGGCTTTTGGTGTGCGGGCTGATGTGGGCGAAAAAGCGCGGCAGCAGGCCGTCACGCGCAATGGCGAACAGGATGCGGGTAAGGGCGTAGTAGAGCACCAGCATCACGGTGGTCAAGCCGGCGATGGCGCCCAGCGCGATGATGCCTGCGGCCCAGTTTACGCCTACGTGGAGTAGGGCATCGGAGATCGGCGAGGGCGTGTTGAGCAGTGTGTAATTCATGATACCGGTCAGCAAGCCGGATACCATGATGTACAATACCGTGCAAATGCCGAGCGAGGCGAGAATGCCGATCGGTAGATCGCGCTGGGGCTTGGCGGTTTCCTCGGCCGCGGTGGAAACTGCATCAAAACCAATGTAAGCGAAAAACACGATCGCGGCACCAGCGGCAATGCCGCGCCAACCGAAAGCCGCTTCACCGCGCACGTTCAAGGCCGGCTCCGGAATGAACGGAACCCAGTTGCTCGGGTCCACATGAAACGCCGCCACGGCGATGAACAGCAGCACCACACTCACCTTAATGCATACCACGACGGCGTTGAATAAGGCGCTTATTTTGGCACCGGAGAGCAGCAGCCCGCCCAGTGCAAGAATGACCAGGGAAGCCGGCAGGTTGATGAGGCCGGGGGTGTCCGCATCGAACGGCGAGTGCAGCAGTCTGCTCGGCAGGCCACAGTCCATGGCTTGTAGCGCGTTGTTCACATAGCCCGACCAGCCGAGCGAGACGGCGGAAATGGCGATGGTGTATTCCAGAATCAGCATCCAGCCGATGATCCAGGCGGGGAATTCGCCAAGACCCGCATAGCCGTAGGTATACGCGCTGCCGCTGCCGCCGATGGAGGCGGCCAGTTCGGCGTAGGCCAACGCGGCGCAGGTACAGACCGTGCCAGCCAGCAGGAAGGACAAGACCAGCGCCGGGCCGGCGTAATTGGCCGCGCCGATGCCGGTGAGCACGAAAATGCCGGTGCCGATAATGGCGCCGATACCCATCAGGGTGAGGTGTACGGGACCCAGCACCCGCTTTAAGCCGGTATCTTTGGTGAGATCGGTGTCAATCGGTTTGGTACGAAGCAAATCCATAAATCATAACCTCGGCATGGGATCACAGGGCCGCTTGTTTGTGTTATTGGCATTGCCTGGCAGAAGGCTACTATCACTTGCAGTCTCGTGCAGCATGCTGTGGTGACGATTCGCGACGGTCTGCGCATTCTCGCCAGCATTCCGGTATCACTCGGCGTGGCGGCGGTCTGGGCTTGAATGATAAGGGCAGCGAGAATTTCCGCGCGGCTGGATGGAAGGATACCGGCGGCGCTCACGGCCGTTAAGGGCCCTGCTCGGCTGAGCCGCAGGAGATCTTCAAGATTAAGGGAGTGTGACGCGGGTGGTAGAGGCCGAGGGCTGGTATTTCCTATAGTCGGGATCCAGACATACCGGCATGCCCAAGTGCATGCGGCGAGGGCAGCAGGAGGCGCGATGAATACCGCTTCGAGCACGCTGGATTCGTTGGACGCGGTGCAGCAGGCCACCGTCGAGCTGACAATGAGCGCCCGGCGTGAGCTCCACCTCTACAGCCCCGATCTAGAGCCGCGCCTCTACGATTACCCGCCCTTTTTGAGCGCGCTGCGCGCGCTGGCCGTCTCCGGAGGACGAGCGGCCCGGATTCATATCCTGGTGCGCGACAGTGCCCCGGCGGTGAGCCGGGGGCATCGCCTCATCGAGCTTGCCCGGCAGCTGACATCGTTCATCGAGATACGCCGGCTGGCGGAGGATAGCCGAGAGCGTCTGGATGCCTTTCTCGTGGTGGACCGTCGCGCCGTGGTTCATCGTCTGCATTGGACGAGCTATCAAGGAACAGCCAGCCCGGACGATCCGGTGCTGGCACGCGCGCTAGTCAAGGAGTTCGATGCGTTATGGGAGACAGCCAGTTCCGATCCCGAGCTACGTCGGCTGCATCTCTGAGAGGGGCCGGGCGGCGCGGTTCTCTTGCGGCTGGCCTGTTACTGATCTTGCTGGTGGGTTTGGCGTCGGCGGCGGAGATCGAGGTCATCGAGCTACGTCACCAACTCGCCGAAGTGCTGCTACCCACACTCTCCGCGGTGGCGGGCGCGGATGTGGCCGTCCGGGCCGCCGGCGCACGGCTGATCGTGCGTGGCAGCCCGGCGGCCATCGAGCGGACGCGGGAGCTGGTGCGAAAGTTGGATACCCCCATGCAATCGCTGCAGATCAGCGTGCGCCGTATCAGCGCCGCCGCGGCTGGCGGTGAAGGCCTTGGTGTCGGTCGAAAAGGCGCCGAAGTGTTCAGGAGCCGATCGGCGGAAGACACTCGCCTGGTCCAGACGGTGACGGCCATGCCGGGCCGACCCGCCTTCATCGATACCGGGGAAATCATACCGATAACGGATCGTTTCGTAGCGCTGAATCGGAGAGGCGGCGAGGCCTATGCCGAGCGTCGGCGCTACCACCATTGGCCGGAAGGCTTTTACGCTACCGCGCGGCTCGCCGCCGGTCGCGCCGTCATCGACATCAGCGTGGCGGACAGCGCCGGCACTGTCGAAGGCGCGATTCCAAGCCGCCGCATCGTCAGCACCGTCTCCGGCGCGCTGGGAGCATGGATTCCGATCGGTGTGGTTCGGGAAGGTGCGGCACGCGAGGGTTCCGGCATCGTCTACAGTACCCGCAGCGCCGACTCGGCTCGGCAACGGGTCGAGCTGCGTGTCGAGGTTGCGCAGTAAGGCGGTTTACTCCTCGGATCAGAGGGCTCCCGCCACCGAGTTTTTAGCCCCACCAGCCAGCGCTATGCGGCCAGCGTAGCGGCCGGCGGGTGGCCGCTCCACCACGCAATTTCGCATGCGAACGCTATACTTCATGCACTCCTTCTGGAAGCCATCTTAATTTAGATGGGTTCGCGCGAAGGGGTGGGATGGTGTCGTTGTCCTGCGGCCGCCCCATTTCAGTCTGAAGCCGGTGGATCAGCGTCATCTGGCGAGCAATGGGAGGTGCTCCATGTCACTACGTATCAATGACGAAGCCCCCAATTTCACAGCCGAGACGACGGAAGGGGTGCTCAACTTTCATGAATGGATCGGCGACGGCTGGGCGATCCTGTTCTCCCATCCCAAGGATTTCACTCCCGTGTGCACCACCGAGCTCGGTTACATGGCGGGATTGAAGTCGGAGTTCGAAAAACGCAATTGCAAGATCATCGGCCTGAGCGTCGACCCGGTGAGCGATCACCGGGAGTGGTTGAAGGACATCGAGGAAACCCAGGGTCATGCGGTCACTTATCCGTTGATCGGCGACCCCGAGCTGAAGGTGGCCAAGCTCTACGACATGCTGCCGGCCGAGACTGGCGATACCTCGAAAGGTCGCACCCCAGCGGACAACGCTACCGTACGTTCGGTGTTCGTCGTCGGTCCGGACAAGAAAATCAAGGCCTCGCTCACCTATCCCATGAGCACGGGGCGCAACTTCGACGAAGTGCTGCGCTTGTTGGACGCCTGTCAGCTCACCGCGAAGCATCAGGTGGCGACCCCCGTCAACTGGAAGCAGGGCGAGGACGTCATCATCGTGCCCACGGTGTCCGACGAGGAGGCCCACAAGCGGTATCCCGAGGGCTGGAAGGCGCCGAAGCCGTATATCCGCATTGTGCCGCAGCCCAAATGAGCGCTGGTAAAAAAGGTTTGGCGCCCGCCATCCAATCGGGCGCCAAACCGTGCCTGCATCAATCCTTGCAGCTAAAGCTGAGCCGTTGTGGCACCGGCCGCCGGCGCGGCCCGGGCCCCGTGTCTTGGCGTGCCGGTCGAGGTCTTGTTTGCCGCTTTTCCCTTGTTAGGATTCATCGGCTGGTTGGCCCATTCCTTCTCGACGTAAAGCTGCGGCAAGGGTATCCATGGACACCGCGCCGGCGAAAGGGTGCCCCGCCACCACAAGCGTAGGAACCCCGGTGAGCCTGATGCGCTGCGCCGCCTCGACGTGCTCGAGCAGGCGCCGGCGATACTGTGCGGTCTGCCAGGCCGGCATGAGCAGGTCCTCGACCCCGTGGCGCTGCGCCAGCTCGCGCAGCACGGCCTCCTCACCGATATTTCGGCCCTCGGCAAAGTAAGCGTGGAAAAGCGTATCATTGAGGGCCGGGAAGGCCGCCGGGCGCTCATCGAGGGTCGCCTGCGCCAGTAGCAGGGCTTTGCGCGAGTTGGTGGTGAAGGTTCGCTCGGCTATGGGCAGGCCTTCCTGGCTTACCATCGCGTTGAGGTTCTCCATCATGCGCCGCCATTGCTCGGGCGGGTAGCCGAGCTCGGAGAGCGGGCGACCTTGGGGCGGGTTGTCCGGATGGATCTCCACGAAGCGATACTGGATGGTGACGGGATAGCGCCGGGCGATGCGCTGGAGGCGGGCGTTGCCGACGTAGCAGAAGGGACAGATATAATCGAAATAAACCTCGACGGGGATCTGTTTGCGCGGCTCGCTCATTCCGGCCTCCGGATGTTTTGTCTCACTCCGTATTTGACCATGAGTAACGCAGCGTGTAAGGGCGATTTTTGCCAAGACATTGCTCATCGCCACCAGCTCATCTCTGGTCACGGGCGTGGCTCTATGGCTGTACGCTTTGTAAGTGCGCGGCCTTGAGCCTGGTAAGCTGCTGGCGTGTGGTTTCGTGCAAAGGATTCGTGGTGATGAAGGTTGCTGCAGCACGCGCTTCCATTCGGTCGTGCCATGAGGCGGTGGATCTGCTGGATCTGCACGCCTACCGTCCCGAGCGCTACCCCCATCTATTGGAGAGCGCCGCTTTTGGCACCGCTCAGGGGCGTTACGATATGCTATTCGCGTTTCCGGGCGAAACCCTCGAGCTCGGCGCGAACGGGCAGCTATCCGGCCCGGTCATGGCCCCCGATCTGGGGTTCCTGCCCAATTTGGATGCCTGGTGGACGCGCACGGCCCGTTCGCTCGGCTCGCCGGAGGCTTGTCCGCTGCCGTTTGCCGGTGGTTGGTTCCTGTTCCTCGGCTACGAGCTCGCGGCCGAGATCGAGCCGGTGTTGCAGTTGCCGAGCGATCCGGCGCTGCCGGTTGCGGTGGCGACCCGCATCCCCGCCGCTGTTATTCGCGACCACGAACAAGCCCGGACCTGGCTGGTCGCTGAGGCCGAGCACGCCGCTCTGCTCGAGTGCATTGAGGCCGATATCCGGGCGTTGGCCAGCCGCCCTCGCTCATCGGGCCGCTCCAGGGTGCTGAGCGGTGCCTTGGCGGAGGAGCCGGGGCTGCGATATCTCGATGCCGTGCGCCGCATCGAGCGTTACATTCGCGACGGGGATGTATTCCAGGTGAACCTGTCGCGGCGCTGGTCCGGGCAGTTGCAACCGGATACGCTATCGAGCGAGCTGTACCGGCGGCTGCGGCGGGCCAATCCCGGGCCGTTTTCGGGTTTGGCCACCTGGGGCGATCGGGCGGTGATCAGTTCCTCCCCGGAGCGGTTGGTGAGAGTGCGTGACCAAACGGTGGAAACGCGTCCGATCGCCGGTACCCGGCCGCGCCACCCCGATCCCAGCCGGGACCGGGACAGCCGGCGGGTGCTGCTCGCGCACCCCAAGGAGCGCGCGGAACATGTCATGCTGATCGATCTCGAGCGCAACGATCTGGGCCGTATCTGCAAGCCCGGCTCGATCGTGGTCGATGAGCTGATGAGCTTGGAATCCTATGCGCACGTCCATCATATCGTCTCCAATGTGCGGGGGCGTCTCGTGGAGACGGTATCACCCGGCGCGGTCATCCGTGCCGTTTTCCCTGGCGGGACCATCACGGGCTGCCCGAAGGTGCGTTGCATGGAAATCCTGGCCGAGCTGGAGCAGGCCGCACGCGGTGCGTACACCGGCTCGATGGGCTATCTCAACCACGATGGCAGTATGGATCTCAATATCTTGATCCGTACGATGCAGCGCTGCGGTGAGGCACTGAGCTTCCGGGCCGGCGGCGGCATCGTGGTCGATTCCGTGCCGAACAGGGAGTTGGCGGAGACCCGGGCCAAGGCCCGCGGTCTCATTCTCGCGCTTGAACCGACCGGGGACCGGCGTAGCGGTGAGTGAGGCCGGATACCAGGGTCCGGATTTGCTCGATCCGCGCGATCGCGGGCTGCAATACGGCGATGGGTTGTTCGAGACCATGGCCGTGCGCGACGGCCGCATTCCCTGGCTGGCCTATCATCTGCGTCGTCTGCGAAGCGGCTGCGCTCGGCTGCGCATCACACCGCCCGAGACGGCCGGGCTGCGCCGAGAGATCGCCGCATTGGCGGTTGGCCAGTCACGAGCGATCATCAAACTGATCGTGACCCGCGGGGTAGGGGGGCGCGGTTATCGGCCCGACCCCGACGCCCCTAGCCGCCACATCCTCATGCGCCACCCTTGGCCGGTGCATGCGCAGCGCTACGTTCGGGAGGGTATCCGGCTGCGGGTTTGCCGGACGCGGTTGGCGAGCAATCCGGCATTGGCCGGGCTCAAACACCTCAACCGCCTCGAGCAGGTGTTAGCGCGTCTGGAATGGGATGACGACAGCCGCTACCAAGAAGGTTTGATGCTCGATTACCAGGACCGCGTGATCGAAGGCACGATGACCAATCTCTTCATCGTGCGCTCCGGATATCTGCTGACGCCGGATTTGAGCGCGAGCGGTGTGGCCGGCGTGATGCGGGAGATCATCCTGGAAACGGCGGTGCAGAGGTCGCTCTCCTGCCAAGTGACGACGCTTTCCTTGACGGATCTGGCGCCGGCCGAGGAGATCTTCGTCTGCAATTCCGTGGTCGGGATTTGGCCGGTTGTCGCCTTGCAGCGGCGGCGCTATCCGCTCGGTCCGGTAACAAGACCGTTGGTCGAGGCGATCGAAGCGCGCGCAGTGGAATCGTGATCGGGATTGGGGCAGGCGGCTTGTCGGGACACGCCGGAATACAGTCCGGGAGGTCTCGCAGGCCGTCATCCCGGCGGCCCATGTTCTCGGCAACCCCGCGTGCCCCAACGAGGCAAAACATGCCCATAGATAAGTACGCATTCATCGAGCGGGCGCTGGCGGAACGTAAAGGCAGCAACCAATTCCGCTCCCTGCAGTCGCTGGTACCCGATCCGAGCGATCCCGCAGTCGTCTACAAGGACGGCCGGCGTATGTTGAACTTTTTCTCCAACGATTACCTCGGCTTGTCGCGCCATTCCAAGCTGAGGGAGCGCGCCGCCGACTATGCGAGCAGTCACGGCACCGGTGCGACCGGCTCCCGGCTCGTGTGCGGGACGCTCGATATTCATGCCCGGGTGGAGGAAAAGCTGGCGCGCCTGTATGGGCGTGAAGCCGCTGTGCTTTTCAATTCGGGTTTCCAGGCCAACAGCACGCTGCTTGGCGCGCTCGCCGGACGTGGCACGCTCATGCTCACCGATAAGCTCAGCCACAATAGCCTGATTCAGGGCGCGTTGCTCAGTCGGGCCACCTTCAGGCGCTACCGGCACCGCGATCTAACGGAGCTCGAGCGGCGGCTGCGAGCCGCGGCCGGTTGCTACGAGCGGATTCTGATCGTAACGGAATCCATCTTCAGCATGGACGGCGACCGCAGTGATGTGGACCGGCTCGTGGCGCTGGCGGGCGAGTATAACGCGTTTTTGATCATCGACGAGGCCCATGCGGTCGGGGTCTGGGGTGAGCAGGGCCTGGGTTTGACGGCGCGGCAAGAGGGCATCGATCTGGTGATCGGGACCTTCGGCAAGGCCTACGGCAGCTTCGGCGCCTTTGTGCTCTGCGCCGAGCCCATCAAGGATTATCTGATCAACTTCTGCCCCGGATTCATCTACACCACGGCTTTGCCGCCACCGCTCATCGGATCAATCGAAGCCGCCCTCGAGCTCGTCCCCGCATTGGATCGAGAGCGGGACTACCTGCATCGGCTCTCCGAGCGGGTGCGGAGCAGGCTACGCGGGATGGGGTTCGACACGCACAGCTCGACCACCCAGATCATCCCCATTTTGCTCGGCGATGAAAATCTGACCTTGAACCTGTCCCGATGGCTCGAGCAAAACGGGATATTGGCAACGGCTATTCGCCCGCCCACGGTGGAACCGGGCCGGTCGCGGATCCGCATTGCGCTATCCAGCTGCCACACGCCTGCATACGTCGACTATTTTTTGCGGACTTTGCGGGGTTGGAATGGGGCTAACGGCTGAAATACTGGCCTTTCACGGCTGGGGATTCGACCGGAATGCTTGGAGTGTGTGGCCGCCTTATCTTGCATCTTCCTGGCGGCTGCAGGCGTTCGACCGGGGTTATTACGGCAAGCCCTACGATCCGGTATTCAGCGATCCAAACGCTCGAAAAATCATCTTCACCCATTCCTACGGGCTGCATCTTTGTCCACAGCAGCAATTGGAATCCTGTGATCTGCTGGTCGTATTCAGCGGCTTCCTGCACTTTCATTCGGAAACGCTGCGGCTACAAGGAAAATCGCGCCTCATCCTGCAACGCATGCAGAAGCAATTTGCACTCGAGCCAGGGGCTGTTATGCGCCGTTTCATGCAGCGTTGCTATGCGCCCGCCCGCTACGAGGATCATCTAAACAGGGAATTCGACCGGGATCGATTGGCCGAGGATTTGCGTTTGTTGGGCCACAGCAGGATGGCGGCGGCCACGCTCGAGAAGGCACGACGCGTGATTGTATTGCACGGCAGCGAGGACCGGATCGTGCCTAGCTCACAAGGCCGAGCGCTGTTCGACACGCTACAGCCACAGGCGCGGTACCACGAAATCGAAGGGGCCGGGCATGCGCTGCCGTTCTCGCACCCCCAGCAATGCTGGGCCATTTTGGAGCCTGTGCTAAGGCTCTTCTGAACAACCGCTCGCCGCGCCCGATCTCCTGACGGTGGAGTGCCCCGACAGCCATTGGAAGAAGGTCCAGCGCTATGAGCTTTTGCCAGACGAAGCGGTAATGGCGCTCGTCTTGTTTCAGCTCGAATGCAGCACTGCTTGGACCGAAGGCCAGCGCAAACTTGGTTCAACAAAAAAAGTCTGTTCCTGCCTGTTCGTTCTCCAGCCGTGGTTATTGTGTAAGTTGCCAGACACATCTCCATGTGCCTCAATACCATAGACAGGATAGATCAAGAATATCGGGCACACCTGTCCGCGGACAACTGGACGTATGTGGGGTCGCCATCTCCGTTCGCTGGCTCACGCAGAATTACTGCCGTCACTTCTTGAGCGAAGCTCACCCAACAAGATTTAGGCACACGAACAAAAGGAACAGGAGATGGCCGACTATAAAATTTCGATGGATGATCCGCCTTCCGAGGCAGACATCCGCCTTCTGATCCGAAGTTTGGTCTCCTACAATGACACGCAAGTGGAGAGAGAAAACTGGCAACGCTTGGCGGCTTTCATTCGGAATGATCAAGGCGAAATAGTGGGGGGCTTAATCGGTTATACCCATTGGGGTTGGCTGTTTATAAGTCAATTGTGGGTGGCGGAGCTACTTCGGGGTCAGGGCTATGGCACTGAACTTGTGGCGCGTGCTGAGCACGAGGCGGTCAAGCGAGGTTGTCAGCACGCCTATGTGGACACCTATGATTTCCACAGGCGCTCGGCTTTTATCAAAAGTTGGGTTATCAAGTGTTTGGGGCTTTGGAGAGCTTTCCGACGGGCCATACGCGATACTTTTTACAAAAGCGCGTACGCCAATTTCATGGCGCCCAATGAGTAATTCAACAACGAGTCTGTGTCGGCGGCAGTGCTATCGAACAAACGCTTGTACCGGAGATCGGCTTCGCCGCCCCGGTGAAGCGAGGCGTTGGGCATCAAGACCGAGGAGTTCACATGCAAAGCGATGAAGAACAGATCCGGCAGCTCGTGTCCACTTGGATGACTGCCACGAAATCTGGCGATGTCGAAACAGTGCTCTCATTGATGGCAGATGATGTCGTCTTCCTCGTGACCGGCCAGCCGCCCATGCGAAAGGACGACTTTGCCGCTGCTGCACGGGCTCAAACTGGTGCAGGCGCGCCGAAATTTGATGGGTCAAGCGAGATTCAAGAGATCAAGATTCTCGGTGACTGGGCCTTCATGTGGCAAAAGTTGAAAGTCGTGGCCACTCTGCCCGCCGGCTCTCAACCAACAACCCGAGCGGGGCATACGTTGACGATTTTCAAGAAGCAGAATGGCAAATGGATTCTTGCGCGTGATGCCAACATGTTGGCTCCTGCGCCAACAGATAACGACTGATGCCCAACAAGGCGTTATCCGGCGTGAAGACAACGCGGCTCATTAAGCTCGACATTCGCAGCATTCACGCCGACGACACAAAGGTGATGGCAGCGTGTTTCGAGGCTATCGGCTGGCGCTCTAAATCGAGCGACCTTTTCGAGCGTTATCTCGCCGAGCAGAATGAAGGGGCTCGCGAAGTTCTCGTCGCATTCGTGGAGAACGAATTCGCAGGCTATATCACCGTGAAATGGAAGCCGTCGTATGAGCCGCTCGCTGCTGTCGGGGTTTCAGAGCTGCAGGATCTCAACGTCCTGCCAAACTTTCGCCGCCGGGGCATCGGAACCGGCTTGGTTAGGGCGGCAGAGGATCTCGTGAAAACACATTCCGACCGGATCGGCATCGCAGTCGGCCTTCACCCTGGGTACAACGCGGCACAGCGGCTTTACGTCCAGTTGGGCTATGTCCCAGACGGAAACGGTATCACTGTCGGTGAGGTTGCAGTGCGTGAAGGGCAAGAGATCACTCTAAACGATGATGTTGTCCTACATCTCGAGAAGAGTTTGGCCTCGGCGCATACCGGATAACCAGCGCATCGAGACCGACGCGGGGACCGCATGTTCTTTGCTCATGCCGCCTTGGCCCGCGCGGCTTATGCACAGCGTTCGGCGACAAAGCTGGCGCCACGGTCTCCACGTCACTCTCTTGACAGCGGCGAGGGCGCGATCGATCATTCAGGCGTCCCCGTAGGGCGCAGCGGCACCATGCCGGAAGGGCGAAGCCCACCTACAACAATCAGGTACACCTGCGCCCATGTCGAGTCTAGAAAACCTGAAGAAACAGGCCAAGCAGTTGGTTCGCTGGCACCGTGAGCACAACTACTCTGTCGGTGGCCGTATCAGGGCTGCATTTCCGCGTTATCGAGATTTGACCGACGTCGAGCTCTTGACCATGAAATTCACACTCAGCATGGCTCAGGAGGTCATCGCCAAAGAATCAGGTTTCTTGTGCTGGGCGGCGCTGAAGTCAGGAGTCAGTGAAATGTCCAGCAGAAAATCATCAAAGCATGAAGCTTCGCAGCTTGTTGCTGTATACCCCCAGTTCTTCGTTTCCGATATCCGTCGTTCATGTGAATTTTATACCGGCGTGCTCGGATTCAAGATTTCGTTTATTCACGGTGAGCCCCCCTTTTATGGCCAGGTCGAACGGGACGGAATCCGTCTGAATCTTAGATATGTTTGTGATACGGTCTTCGATGGCGAGATGCGGGAGCGAGAGAGCCTGCTTTCCGCCTACATTGACGTATCGGGGGTTAAGGATCTCTATGGCAAGTTTAAGGCTGCAGGAGCGGAGTTTCAGCAAAGTCTGAAGCGACAACCTTGGGGAGTACAGGACTTTGTCATTCGCGACCCCGATGGCAATCTGCTGTTATTTGGCGAGTACTTATAAGACGCCGAACATTTGGTTGCAGCGGCGTGCCGCTTTGCCACGCCGCTGAACGGAGTTGGCGATGAGCGCGGGAAGCGCGAGATTAGGCATCAAGGCTGACTGGGGCACCAACAAGCGGGAGGGCGGGCTTGATGCCTAATCTCGTGCTCCCTTCGTTCGATTCAGTGCCGGCGCGAAGCGCCGCCGAACTGGCGATCAAGCCCCCTATGCGCCGGGACATTGAGCCCCGACGCACGGGGGCCGCTCATCGCCAACCCCGTTAGGCGCCAAGAGGGTATTATTGCATGGATGCCGTGTATCCGTTAATATCGGCACATGATCGAGTCTTTTGGCAACCGTGCAACCTCCGATTTATATCACGGTATTTCGAGTAGTAAAGTTCGCCGACTGCCATCTCAAATATTGGATTCGGCTTTGTATAAGCTCGATGTCCTGAACGCTGCTGAATCACTGGATGATCTTCGGTCACCTCCGGGCAACCGACTCGAGGCATTAAGCGGGGACTATGCTGGGTATCACAGCATTCGTATTAATGCCCAGTGGCGAATCGTATTCCAGTGGCAAGGCTCGAACGCCCATAAAGTGGCGGTGGTGAATTACCACGACTGATAAAGATTGAGGTAATGAAATGATTCCTACAAATCGAACTGCAACGCACCCTGGCATCATCCTGCTTAGAGAGTTTTTGGAGCCCATGGGGCTCACGCAAAAAGCATTGGCGGGGCATATCGGCATCCCGCTTCAACGGGTCAATGAAATAATTCGTGGCAAACGAGGTATCTCCCCAAATACCGCCTGGTTATTGTCCGAGGCATTCAAAACTTCGCCGGAGTTCTGGCTTAATCTGCAGGCGGCGTATGAGCTTTCATCTCACCGTCCTAAAGTTCATGTTGAGCCTATTGGCACCTAACGAATAAGGTTAAATCGTGTGAGCGAAGTGAGCCACGATCTGAACGGTTTGTCAGCACGTTTGCGAAAAGCGGCTATAAATGTCTAAAACATAGCAATCAACCTAACCGCTTTACCCGCTGGCGCAGACAAAGTTCCCTCCGCAGACTTCGGCTGCTCCGACGGCAGATTAGCTTGGGCGTTGGCGGTCTCGACACCCAGGTTAGGAGCAATATCATGAAGCACGAAGAGAATCTCAAATACCTCAAAGCCGCGCTTTATGTGATTGGGGTCATTTTCATCGTGGGCGTTCCAGCAATGATGATATGGATCTGGCCTGCTGGTTGGGGCTGGACGCCGCCTCAGTACGAATACGAACAAATGATTATGGGAGTATACGCGACGTTGGGTGTCTTTTTGATTTTAGCTGCGAAAGACCCCATGGCTAATGCAAGCCTTATATGGTTCACGATCTGGTCGAGCATCGTTCACGGCGGAATAATGCTCGGTCAAGCGCTTGTCGATGAAACGGATCGCATAAATCTTTTGGGCGATGTGCCTGCTCTATTTCTGGTGGCGATTGTTCTGTGGCACCTCATGCCAAAGCGGTCTCAGGCGTAGTAACCGCCGACTGCCAAGGAGTCTTTTGTCTTGGCTCCGAAATCAACCAAATTTGGGCCGGATAGGCCCACCTCCGAGAGGCTGGGTCTATCCGGCTCGACTCGTTACTGCTTGGGCGTATAGCTGAACTTCATGCCGGCGATGGCGGCTTCGTACATCAGACCGCCACGGGCTATGGTGAAGACCGCCATGCCCTTGGTATAGTCGCCGGCCGTCTTGGCATCGCCCCGGCCGCCGCTGACGCCTCCGGAGGTGCCCTGGGTCGAAGCCTGAGCAGATGCCCCGGCGGTGATCGCTACGGCGCTCGCCTGGGCGGAGAACTCGAACTCACCCGTGGTGAACTCGTTGAAGGCGCGTTCGTCCTTGAAAAAGATGATCATGCTGTAGGCCTGACCGCCGAGCTGGAAGCCGATGCTCAGTTGGACCATCGAGGAATTGCCGACCCATTCGCCTTGTTTGTAGACGCGGCCCTTGCCGAGCGCGCCACCGATGCCCACGCCGCCCTTGCCGACGGTCGGGAAGACGGCATAGCCATAGGCAGAATCGAAAAACTTGCCGCTTTCCCCAGCTTCCTTGAAGGCCTTGACCGTCTTCTCGTAGCTATCGCTGTCCTTGTCTGCCCAAGCGGTGTTCGCCAGGAGCAACGCACACAGCAAGACCGGGAGATGCCACAAGTATTTTGTTTTCATAAAAGTTTTCCTCAGTATTGTGGTACTTGGTGTCGGCTCAAGGATCATGCCGGCGAGACGTGGGGTTTTAGCGTGTTCCTGCAGAGGACATCGAGGTCGTCGGTGGGGTGGTATTGTCCCTTTCCCCCCAGTCATTCGCAATGATTTGAGCCCCGTTCGAGTGGCCAGGTAGGTTCGGTATAGGATGGTGCCATTGGACCGCAGCTAAGGCCTGCAATGTCGCCCGCTGTCAGGCAGTGTTCCTGCTTGGCAACATGCTGATAGGGTGAAGGCGTCTTGCCAAACAGGGCATCGCCATGGCCTCCGAACGAACCCAGGCAGTCGCTGCGTTTCTACCGGGTGGGTCAAAGACGGTCCAGCGGTCGCGTTCGACGAGGTGGAAAGCCGGGCCTTTGGTGATGCCTGGCTGACCGAGGACTGCTCCCCCGATCCTGCAAGTCCCATCGATCATCATGCCCAAGTCATACAACCTGCTATTGAATCTCTACCATGCGCCATGCCCCCGATTTCGGCGGTCAAGCACCGGCCATTTGCCTTTTGATGGGTACCCGTTGCGTACTGCCTCGACAGGCGGCGATACGGATTAAAAGCTCGGTCGATGCCGGTACCCTCGGTGGGCAGGCAAGCCTCGCCGTTTTGTGGCCAAGAGCAGCACAGGCACGCGCTCGTTAGGCTTGTCGATTTGACATCGGTCCATCCGTCGTCCCAATAAGCCCGCAACAATCAGCGATTTTCCAGCATCCCGGAGGCATGCATGCAAAAAATCACTCCGTTCCTATGGTTCGACGGCGACGCCGAAGAGGCCGCGCAATTTTATGTCTCGGTATTCCCGAGCTCGCGCATCAGCCGGGTATTGCGTTATGGCAACGTCGGCGAGGAACGACACCGACAACCGCCCGGCACCGTGATGACGGTCGCGTTCGAGCTCGACGGTCAGGCGTTCACCGCGCTGAACGGCGGACCGGTATTCGAATTCAACCAGGCGATATCCTTCGTCGTGGACTGCGCGACTCAGGCCGAGGTCGACTATTATTGGCAGCGGCTGGGCGAGGGCGGTGATCCGGCGGCGCAGCAGTGTGGCTGGCTCAAAGACCGCTACGGCCTGGCGTGGCAAATCGTACCGAGGCGGCTGATCGAACTGCTGGCCGATCCCGACCCGGCAACAGCTGACCGTGTGATGCAGGCCATGCTGCCGATGAAAAAGCTCGACATCGCGGCGCTCGAGCGTGCGGCTACCGGACCGGCGGTGTGAAAAAGAGGCCTGGAAATGCTGCTTGCCGGCAAAAACACCGTGATCTACGGCCGTGGCGGGATGATCGGCGGCTCATCCGTCGTAGGGATGCGCCGGCAAGCGCAACAGACCACCAGAGCCACTCGGCAAAAGGTGCACCGCGAGAAAGGACGATCGCCAAAGGCGAATGGCACTTACTTTACCGACTTGCAGCGGGCTGAAAGGGTTTCGTGGTGTTCGATCCGAGAGCGTTTGCCGGATGGATGCGCCAAGCGAGCCTCCAAGGATGGATTTACGGCGGCCCTCAGATCGAATATCGCGAAACCCGATCACTTAAAGTTAAGTGCCATTCATCCCAAAGACGATTCTCACTGGTGCCGCTCAATCAAACAGTTGAAGGAGAGAAACGATGACTTACGTCGACGGATTCGTTGCTGCAGTACCTACCCAAAATAAAGAACGGTACGTGCATCATGCCAAACAAGCGGCTGCCGTGTTCAAGGAACATGGCGCCTTGCAGGTTGTTGAATGTTGGGGAGACGATGTGCCCGAAGGTGAGGTCACATCATTCCCGATGGCAGTGCAGCGCCAGCCGGACGAAACTGTGGTTTTCGCCTGGATCACGTGGCCGTCGCGTGAAATCAGAAATCAAGGCATGGAGAAAGTCATGTCCGATCCGCGCATGCAACCCGAGTCGAACCCCATGCCTTTTGACGGCAAGCGACTGATCTATGGCGGGTTTGAAGTCATCGTCGATTGATGAGCACCCGCCCGATGCGCCGCCGACATTGAGTGGGCCGCCCTGGATGGACGAGGTGGAGCGAAAACAACTGCATCGATTGTCGATCTACCGCCTCGTCATCCGTCGCCACAGTGAAGCCGGGCAACTCGTTCCGGCCGATTCGAGGAGAACCGCATGCGTTACATGATCATCGTCAAGGCGACCAAAGACTCGGAGGCCGGCGTCATGCCGAGTGGGGCGCTGCTAGCCCAAATGGCGGACTATCATGAGGCGCTGGCCGGTGCCGGCGTATTGCTCGATGGCTCGGGCCTGCAGCCTAGCTCGACGGGTTGGCGGGTCCGTTATGCGGGCGAGAAGCGCACCGTGATCGATGGCCCGTTCACTGAATCCAAGGAACTTATCGCTGGCTATACGCTCATCCAGGTCAAAAGCCGCGCAGAGGCGGCCGAATGGGTTCGGCGTTTTCCGAACCCGGCCGGTGAGGGCGGCGAGGCCGAGATCGAGGTCCGCCGTTTGTTCGAGCTCGAGGACTTCGGCGAATCGGAGGCCGTCGATCGCTTCAAGTCCTTGGGTATGGGCGGCGAGCCGTCAAGCTGACGGCGATGCAGAATTGGCATATTTATCTGAGGACTATCTCAATGTCCAATCCCGCGATCTGGTTCGAAATCTATGTACAGGATATGCCGCGCGCCAAGCGTTTTTATGAAACCGTTTTCGAGCGTACGCTGGAGAAGCTGAACTCACCCGAGCTGGAGCTGTGGGCCTTTCCGATGGACCAGCAATTGGTCGGGGCCGCTGGCGCACTGGTGAAGATGGACGGCGTAGAACCCGGCGGTAACAACACGCTGGTGTATTTCGCCTGCGAAGACTGCGCTGTCGAGGCGGCGCGTGCGCTCGAGGCCGGCGGCCGCGTGCAGCGGGAAAAGTTTTCCATCGGCGAGTGCGGTCATATCGCACTCGTCAACGACACAGAAGGCAACTTGATCGGTTTGCATTCAATGCGATGATCGGCAATCGTTACGGAGAAACGCCATGGAGTATCTGCTGCTGATCGTTGAGGCACGTGAGGATCGTGAGTCCCGCAGCGCGGACGAAGGTCGGGCGCTGTATGACGAGATGGTCCGCTTCGGCGAAAACCTCGCCGCGCGCGGCCAACTGTTGGCCAGCCGGTCGTTGCGCCCCGACAAGCACGGTACGAGACTGCAACAGCGTGGCGGCAAGCCGCTATTGCGTGACGGCCCGTTCGCCGAGTCGAAAGAAATGATCGGCGGTTTCTACCTGATCGACTGTGCCGACCGGACGGAGGCCCTCGCGATCGCCAGGCAGTGTCCGGCGGCGCGTTTCGCCACGGTCGAGGTGCGCGAATGCGCGCCCTGCTACGTCGGCTGACCGAAGTGTATACCCGCAATGACCGCGCAGCTCAACCATACGATCGTCTGGTGCCGCGACAAACACCGCTCCGCGGCCTTCCTCGCGGAAATTCTGCAACTGCCATCGCTTGAGCCTTTCGGTCCGATGCTGGTGGTGAGACTCGACAATGGCGTCTCGCTCGATTTCTATGAACGCGATGGCGATATCGCCATGCAGCACTATGCTTTTCTGGTCGCCGAGGAAGATTTCGATCAGATTTTCGCTCACCTAGGCGATCGCCACCTCCCGTACTGGGCCGACCCCGGCCGGCAGCGGCCCGCTGAGATTTATCTGCATAACGGCGGTCGCGGCCTGTATTTTCAAGACTCGGACGGTCATCTTCTGGAAATACTCACCCAGCCGAATAGCGCCGCTGAGTCGGTTTCCTATCGAAAACCGGGCGATGTCCGATGCTAGGCGACAGATGTCGATTTTGCGTCTCGCCGCGCGTCGTTGAAACAAGCCCGCAGCAATTGGGTGATGCCCCCATAGTATTCTCGACTTACAGGAGCGTTCTATGGACACCAAGGTCAAGCCGATCCCCGCGGGAATGCACAGCCTCACCCCGCATTTGATCTGTCGCGACGCCAACGCGGCGATGGACTTTTACATCAAAGCCTTCGGCGCCACTGAGGGCGGCCGAGTGCGGGGGCCGGACGGCAAGCTCATGCACGGCCATCTGCGCATCGGTGATTCGGTGTTGATGCTGGTCGACGAGAATCCGGACTGGGGCATGCACAGCCCCTTGTCGCTGAACGGCTCGCCGGTCACCATGTATCTGTACGTGGACGACGTCGACGCCACGATCGCGCGGGCCGTGGCGGCCGGTGCCCGCGTCACCATGCCGGCTGAGGAGATGTTCCGGGGCGACCGCTACGGCAAGCTCGTCGACCCCTTCGGCCACGAGTGGTCGGTGGCCACCCACATCCGCGATGTCAGCCCGGAAGAGATCCAGGCCGCCGCTAAGACCGCCTGCCCCGGGGGGTGAGGAGATCACTATGGCCAGACAGATCTTCGTCAACCTGCCGGTCGCCGATCTGCAGGCTTCGATCGCCTTTTTTGCCCGGCTCGGCTTTCACTTCAATCCCGAGTATACCGACGATACGGCGACCTGCATGATCATCGGCGACAACATCTTCGCGATGCTGCTCACCCGTGAGCGCTTCGCCGAGTTCACGCCGCTGCCGGTGAGCGATGCGCGTGCCGCCACCGAGGTGCTGGTGGCGCTCACGCTGGAGAGCCGCGAGGCGGTCGACACCATGGTGCGCAAGGCGGCCGCGGCCGGCGGTTCAATCTACAATGATCCGCAGGATCACGGTTTCATGTATGGCCATGGTTTCCAGGATCTCGACGGGCATATCTGGGAATTGGTGCACATGACGGGACCGCCCTCGAGCACACCATGAAAAACCCGGGAGTTGCCGCGGACATCGAAGCGATTTGGCGTATCGAGTCGGCTCGGGTCGTCGCCGGCGTCGCCCGCCTGACCAGCGACCTGGCCCTGGCCGAGGACTTCGCCCAGGATGCCCTGGTCGCCGCTCTGGAGGTCTGGTCCGGTGCGGGCCTCCCTGATAATCCCGGCGCCTGGCTGATGACCGCAGCCAAACGCCGCGCGCTCGATCATTTGCGCCATAAAACGATGGCCACAATCAAGCACGTCGAACTGAGCCGCGAGTTGGATACCCACCACGCTCTGGCCGAGCAGGTGTTCACCGAGCAAATCGACGTCGCGCTCGACGACGATATCGGCGACGATGTCCTGCGGCTGATATTCACCGCCTGCCACCCGGTATTGTCGGCGGATGCGCGCGCTGCCCTGACACTGAAGGTCGTCGGCGGCTTGAGTACTGAAGAGATCGCGCGTGCCTATCTCAAGTCCGAGCCGACGATCGCGCAACGCATCGTGCGCGCCAAGCGCACGCTGACCGAGGCACACGTGCCTTTCGAGGTACCGCGCGGCGCGGAATTGGCCCCACGGCTCGCTTCCGTGCTCGAGGTCATCTATCTGATCTTCAACGAGGGCTATGCCGCCACCGCCGGCGATTGCTGGATGCGGCCCGAGCTGTGCAATGAGGCGCTGCGACTGGGTCGGATATTGGCCGGGCTGATGCCCGAAGAGTCCGAAGTGCACGGCCTGGCGGCCCTCATGGAAATCCAAGCCTCGCGCCTGCCTGCTCGCGTGGACGCGAAGGGTGAACCCATCCTGTTGCTCGACCAGGACCGTACCCGCTGGGACCGGCTGTTGATCCGCCGCGGTCTGAGTGCGCTCGGGCGCGCTGAGCGCCTGCCCGGCGCGCTCGGCCCCTACACCCTGCAGGCCGCGATCGCGGCCTGCCATGCCCGCGCCGCAACGGCTGGTGACACCGACTGGCCCCGCATCGCCGCACTCTACGACGCGCTCGCGGCCATCGCGCCATCCCCGGTCGTCGCACTCAACCGCGCCGTCGCGGTCGGTATGGCCTTTGGCCCGGCCGCGGGATTGGAACTGGTCGATGCCTTGCTTGAGGACCCCGCATTGACGCACTATCACCTGCTGCCCAGCGTGCGCGGCGACCTGCTGGCCAAGCTCGATCGGATGCCCGAGGCGCGCGCCGAGTTCGAACGCGCCGCGACGCTCACCCGCAACGCGCGCGAACGGGCGTTGCTGCTGGCGCGCGTTGCGGCGTGCACGAAATGCAAGACCGCATCAGCGGACACGCTTTAGTGGCCACTTCAACCGGGTGTGATTTGCAGGCGAGCGCATTTTCCATCCTGGAAAGAGATACGGCCGGGATATCTTGTTTCTTTTTGAATCCCAGAACTTCCGTATAGAGGTGCAACGCTTGCGCCTGATCGTCGACCAGCACGCTGCTTATCTTGATCCGCAATGGGAACCTCTTCATGTAGGTGTCATCTTCGAGGGCATCCGGCCGGATCGCGGGTCTCGTCCGCCCCCAGACGCAGCGGCGGGCGAATCCTTGTTGGGGATTGCGCGGGTGAGGTCATCGAGCACAGCCCGAATGCGGGTTTCCTCTTTGATCATCTCGGTTTTCTCCGGGGGCCCGTGTGTTCTCGGAAAACGGTAACGGCGGCGATATCACCTTGGTCAACCGGTCGGAAGGTAGATTGCCCTAAACCGTTACGTTCCCACGGTCGAGCGATGCAACCTAGCCGGCTGTCGAGTTGCAAGCCTGGGAGACGGCCAGCGAGGATAGCCAATGCGCGGGGCCCTTCTCGAGCCCGAATTGGTCAAGAGTCCCGCCTGCAATCCAACGAACCGTGCGCTTGCAGACGGTGGCGTGTCCGTGAGCAATCTGCCTATGCGCGCCTACGCCGAGGTCTGTGCCAATAGCGGCGAAGATGGATGAGAGTTTGGCTCAGCTGGGCGCCGCCAGCTCGTCCATGTGGTCATCGATCCAAAGCACGCGATCGGCCCGGGCCTGCAGATCCGTTGAAACGCCCGTGGAGAATACGGCGAGCTCAATACGCTTGCCGTTCTCGCAGAGGTGTTCCACCGCGTCCAACAGATCCCCGTCACCCGAGGAGAGCACGAGGCAGTCGTAGCGCTCCTTATGGGCGAGCGCCAGCGTGGCGAGTCCGACGTCTACGCCCATCTGGCGCTGGTTGACCAGATGATGGTCCGGTCCGCCATGCGGGCAGCAGACTTCGATTTTTGTGCCACAATCGACGCAGAAAGCGTTTTCGACTCGCTCGTTCTTGAGCCCATAGAGCTTCACGATGAGATGCGGGCCGTTGGGGGCTGCGCTTTGCAACCAGCTATGAAAACGCTCGCGGGCACTGTGCGCATCGCTTTGCACGCTGTTGAGGTAGTAGCCGCGCCACAGTACGCCGAGGTGCTCTTCGATCAACCGCCGCAGTCTCAAGTAGTCAACCCGGGTATGGGCGCCGAAGCGTTGAATGTTATTGGCGTGAATGTAGCTTCCATCAATGAGCCAAAGGCGTTTCATGAGGTGGTCCGCTGGTAGTGGTGTCAGGGTGTTTATGAGCGGTCTGAAACCTTGTTGGCCGTCGGTGAGTGCGGCGGCGCGAAAAGATGCGCTCCTCCGTGATCCAGCGTTTACCGCTGCCGGCTGGTGCCGGATCGCTGACGCGCCTACTTTTTATCGATACCAACCATGGCCGGCTATGGCAAGTTAAGAGTTGAGTCAGAGTGAGCGTATTTCCTTAGCCGGGCAAGTAGACGCAACCACGGGAGACAAACATGTCTGACCATACCGGCCTCCTCATTGGCCTGGGGCCGTCGCGGGTTTGCCTGAACCTACGTTACGCCAATCGCCACGGGTTGATCGCGGGGGCGACCGGAACGGGCAAGACCGTGACCTTGCAGGTGCTTGCCGAAGGGTTTGCAAACCTCGGTGTGCCGGTGTTTCTCGCCGATGTGAAGGGCGATCTGTCAGGTATTTCACAGCCCGGCACACCGAGCCCGAAGCTCGCTGAGCGCATCGAACGCATCGGTATTGATGACTTCGCGTTCGGCGGTGTGCCAACGGTATTCTGGGATGTATTCGGTGAGCAGGGCCATCCGGTGCGTACGACGATTTCGGAGCTCGGGCCGTTGCTCATCGCGCGCCTGTTGGAGCTCAATGATACCCAGGAGGGGGTGCTGAACATCGCCTTCGAGTTTGCCGATGAGGAAGGCCTGCTGCTGCTCGATCTGAAGGATTTGCGCGCGACGCTGCAGTATATCGCCGAGCATGCCAAGGAGTTCAGCATGCGCTACGGCAACGTCAGCCCGGCCTCGGTCGGCGCGATCCTCAGGCGGTTGCTCAACATCGAGCGTGAAGGTGGTGAGCGGTTCTTCGGCGAGCCTTCCCTCGAGATCGACGATTTTCTGCAGGTGGAGCCCGATGGCCGTGGCCGGGTCCATGTGTTGGCGGCGGCCCGACTCGTGCACAGCCCGAGCCTTTATGCCACCTTCCTGCTCTGGTTGCTCTCGGAGCTGTTCGAGCGCTTGCCCGAGGTGGGGGATCTGGATAAGCCGCGGCTCGTGTTTTTCTTCGACGAGGCGCATTTGCTCTTCGACAACGCTCCCAAGGTCGTGCGCGACAAGGTCGAGCAGGTCGTGCGACTCATCCGCTCCAAGGGCGTCGGCGTTTATTTCATCACCCAGAGCCCGCTCGATATCCCCGAGGACGTGTTGGGCCAGCTCGGCAACCGCATTCAACACGCGCTGCGTGCCTTTACCCCGAAGGACCAGAAGGCCGTGCGGGCGGCTGCCGATACCTTTCGCGCCAACCCCGAGCTCGAGACTGCGCGTGTGATCACCGAGCTTGGTGTCGGCGAGGCGTTGGTATCCGTGCTCGAGGAGCAGGGCATACCCAGTGTCGTGCAGCGCACCTTGATCCGCCCGCCCGCCTCCCGCATCGGCCCTGTGAATGCCACCGAGCGCGCGGCAATCCTGCGCGCGAGCCCGCTTCTCGGGCGTTATGATCAACCGCTTGACCGTGAATCGGCTTACGAACTCTTGAGCCAGCGTGCCGCCGCCGAGCAGGCCGCGGCGGTATCGGTCGAACCGGCTGCAGGGCGTTTGAGCCGGGCCCGCAACAGCCGCCAGAGCGTCGGCGAGGCCTTCGTCAAAAGCGTTACGCGAACGATTGGTACCCAGCTTGGCCGCCAGATCGTCCGCGGTGTACTGGGTTCGCTCCTGAGGCGTTTTTGAGTTCACGAGGCCGCAGCACCTGTGGATTGGCCATGTACAGCGGATCATGCAGTCCTACGCTGAGAGCGAGCCGACGGTGGTTCAGCCCGAATATTCCCGCGGCGCCAGCTATGGAAACGCTCCAGCCAGGCCAGCGTTCGGGGCGAGGTGTTGGCTCGGCGCCAGGCACCGGCGGCGTATTTGTTGGCTTCCGCGAGGGTAGGGTAGATGTGGATGGTGCTCAGGATTTTGTTGAGCCCCAGCTTCCAGCGCATGGCCAGCACGAACTCGGCGATCAGATCCCCGGCATGCTCGCCGACGATGGTTGCCCCCAGGATTTTGTCTTTGCCCGGCACGGTGAGTACTTTCACCAAACCGTGAGCTTCGGAATCGGCGATGGCCCGGTCCAGATCGTCGATGCCGTAGGTCGTGATCTGGTAGGGGATGCCTCGTTGCTCGGCCGCGCGCTCATTGAGTCCTACCGTAGCCACTTCCGGCTCGGTAAAGGTCGCCCAGGGGATCACGGAATAATCCACTTTGAAGCGCTTGAGCGGGCTGCCGAACAGGGCATTGGCCACGGCATACCATGCCTGGTGGGCGGCCGTGTGGGTGAACTGATAGGGGCCGGCCACATCGCCGCAGGCATAGATGGTGGGATAGTTGGTTTGCAGGAAGGGATTCACGGCCACCGTGCGCCGCTCGCTCAGTTCCACTCCCAGCTCCTCCAGGCCGTAATCTTTGACGTTGGCGGTTCGGCCCACGGCCACCAGGATTTCGTCACAGGCAAACTCAACGTCCTGGCCCGCGTACTCGCACACCAACACCTTGTGGTCCGCCTCCCGGCGGGTCGCCTTGGCCTTGTGAGCGAGGCGCACATCGATGCCCTCGGTTTGGAAGCGCTCCAGCACGAGGGCGGCGATCTCGGGATCCTCGCGCGGTAGCAGACGATCTTCCATTTCCACCTGAGTCACCGCACAGCCCAGTCGGGCAAAGGCCTGAGCCAGTTCGCTGCCGATGGGGCCGCCGCCGAGCACCACCAAACGCTTAGGTCGCGCGCGCAGATCCCAGAGCGTATCCGAGGTGAGATAGCCGGTCTCCTCCAGGCCTGGAATGGGGGGCACGAGAGGCGAGGCGCCGGCGGCGATGATGATACGCCGTGTGGTGAGGGTGCGACCGTTCACCTCGACGGTATAGGGGGAGGTGATCTTGGCCGCGCCCTCGAGCACTTCCACGCCCAGTTCCGTATAACGCGCCACCGAGTCGTGCGGCTCGATGCGTTGCACCACCCGCTGCACGCGCTCCATGACTTGGGCGAAATCGCAGTCCACATCCGCCGAACGCATGCCGAACTCTTGCGCCCGGCGTACATGAGAGACGAACTTGGCCGAGCGCAGCAGCGCCTTGGAAGGAACGCAGCCGGTATTGAGGCAGTCGCCGCCCATTTTGTGCTTTTCGATCAACGTCACTTTGGCCTTCACGGCGGCGGCGATGTAGGCGCTGACCAGGCCGGAGGAGCCGGCGCCGATCACGATGAGGTTGCGATCAAAGCGCCGCGGCTTGGTAAAGGCGCGCAGGGTTTTGCGTGATTGCATGAGAGTTACTCCCTTTTTGGCAAGCAGTGGAAACACTCCCAGCAGGGCGAACGCGAACAGCAGACCGGGGGAGAAGATGCCGGCGGCGGAGTCCAGACGGGCGAGCTGAGTGCCGGCGTTTACGTAGACGAGCGTGCCTGGCAACATACCCAGTTGGCTTACCCACCAGAAGGTGACCGTTTTAAGCGCCGTCAGCCCCATCAATAGGTTGATCACGAAAAACGGGAACACCGGCACCAGCCGTAGGGTGAAGAGGTAGAAAGCTCCGTCCTTGGCTATGCCGCGATCGATGGCCGCCAGCCGCGCGCCGAAGCGGCGGCTGATCGCCTCACGCAGCACAAAGCGGGAGATCAAAAAGGCCAGCGTGGCGCCCAAGGTGGAGGCGAAGGAGACGAGCAACGTGCCCCCCAGAAGTCCAAAGACTGCACCGCCTGCCAAGGTCATCGCCGCCGCGCCGGGCAGGGAGAAAGCGGTCACGGCGACGTAGATCAGGAAATAAGCCCCGGCGGCCGTTAGCCAGTGCGCGGCTACCGTTGCCTGCAGGACCGAGTGTTGTTCCTTGAGATAGGCGAAGGTCAGGAAGCGGCCCAGGTCGAGCACATAGAAGGCACCGATGATTAGGACGAGCAGTCCGAGCAGAAACCACTTGCGGGATTTCATCGCTTTCCCTTGGGCGCTTGTCTGAGAAATTCGATATCCCCGTACCAGGCTTCCGCGCGGCCGCCGGTGTTGTCGCAATCGGTCATGAGGGCGACACCGTCGATGCGCTCCACGTCCTTGCCGTAGAAGCGCTTGAAGTCCTGCCGAACGTTACGGGCCTCCACTTCCCAGTGTTTGGTATCGGCGCTGCCGGAGCGCAGTGCGACCATGTGGGCGTTACCGGTGTAGGCGTTGGGCCAGTCGGAGCCCTTGGGCTCGCGGCTTGCCCAAACGTAGTTCACTGCAAGGGTGCGCCAGGGCAGCAGCCCGTCGTCTACTACCACGTACACTCGAGCCGGGTAGTCATCGCCCTGTTTGCTGCGTTCGTCGACATTCGTGAAGGTGCGGTTCACCCGCCAGCGCCAACGCAACCAGGGTGTCTGCCGTAGGTCGATGTGGCGCTCGAGGTAGAGTACGGAGGCAGTGGCGTCGCAGCGGGCGTGCAGCACCGTCTCACCATCCAGGTTGACCAATGTGTAGTCTGTGTGACCCTGAAACGATTTCTCCTCCCAACCGTTCAGGTCGCCGTTGGAGAAACCCCTCAAGGCTTCCGCGTGGGTCGGCGTGCCTACGCTCGTGCGAACGAAGGCAGCAGCGGCGAGCAATCGGCACACATCATGAAGGACTGTGCGGTAGTAACGGCCGGCTCGGGTGGCCCGAATGGATCTCAACATCTTCATTGCAATCACCAGCCTTGCGCCTACTGTGTACTGCAACTCGCGCCGCCGAGCACGCAGAACTTGGCGCAGTGCGGGTGATTCAGCTTCACTTCGACAGTGGCTTCCACGAGGGTATGGCCGAGTTCGAACCGCGGGTCGTAGGGTAGCAGTGTACAGGCGACGACCGCCGGTCGCTGCGCGCCTTTTCGTTTGACCACCATGCGTGAGCTCGCGCACATCATTGCCTCCGGCGCGGTACCGAGCTTTGCCCAGCACGCCTCGGTAATCTCCGGGATATCGAGCCGCGCGTCCATCTCCGGAAACAACACCAGTGCGGTCGGATCGTGGGCGTCGAGCTGGATTCCCTCGCGCTCAAACAGCCGTGCGAACCCTTCTCGCACGGCTGTTTCCAGCTCTCCGGAGAACAGCCGCCCAGCGAGTTTTACGATGAAGCCGTTGTCGATGAGCCAGCGCAGGCCTGCCAGCGCCGGCTCCCAAGACTTGGCGCCCCGCTCCAGTTCGTGCAGGCCTTTCGTGTAATGGTCGATGGACACGCGCATCGTCAGGCGATCGCCGTGGCGTGAATGGATATCCAGAAGCCGCGTGCCCACTTTCATCATGGGCTTCATGGCATTGGTCAGTACCAGTGCCTCGAAGCCGCGCGCGAGCGCTTCTTCGAGCATCGCCGGTAGAGCCGGGTTCATGAACGGCTCACCGCCGGTAAAGCCGATCAGTTGTGTGCCGTAGCCCTCGCGCCCGATTTCGTCCAAGTAAGAACGCACTTCGGCGTGGCTGAGGTAGACAAGTGCGTCGTTGCGGGGTGAGGACTCGATGTAGCAGTTGCGGCAGGCGAGGTTACACAATGTGCCGGTATTGAACCATAGGGTAGCGAGCTGCTGGAGTCTTACCCGCGCGCGGCGCTCGCCGTTAACAGTGACTTCCGGGTCACGGAACTTGCGCGGGTCCAGCGGAGGTGTCTTCGTGATTGCGGCATCGTGCATGGTGGCTGTTTACTCCTGCGAAGCAGAGGCGCTGTGCCAAATCGACGATAAGGGGATAGCAGAAGCAGGAAAAAATACTGCGTCACGGTTCGTTGCGAGTGTTGCATAGGCGTACTTTCGTTGACCGCTAGTCTGCGTTCCAAGCTCTCACCTCGAATATCCGGGATATTACGTAGCCGGCAATCCTGGCATGGGTTGCCTCGTTTAACCTCTGGCGGCTGCTGGGAACCAATCGGGCATCGCCCGCCATTCGAAGTCGAGGCAGAGTGCTACGGGCAAGAGTTAGCCGGGGGCTTGACTCAAACAACCGAGTTTTCGGTAAAGCCGGAGTGGTTCAGTCTATTTTTGCTTTCGTGTACTCCGACTTGTGACGCGGTTATCGTTCAGCTTCTGTTCAACCACGATGGCCTAGCATAATCTTTCTGATTTCAACTCAGGCCGGCGGTACACAGAGGTTAACAATGAAAACAGCCCAAACAATCATCATGGCGTGCGCCATCGCTTCCGTCGTCACGGCGCCAGCAGCCTTTGCTGATCCGCCGGACAAAGAACGGAAGGGAGCATACCAAGAGCAGATGAAAGGTGAACGCGAACGGATGAAGCGCCAGCATGAATTCGAGAGGGAAGATCGCAAAAAATACGAAGAGGCTGAACGGGAGGAGCGCAAACGCTACGAGGAAATGCAGCGGGAGCAACGCAAGCACAGCGAAGAGCTGGAGCGGGAAGAACGTAAACATCTGGAGGAGATGGAACGGGAGCGCCGCAAGCATGACAAAGAAATGCGGCGTTGAGTCCAGCTTTTTATCTCGCCGGAATCCCGCATTCTTGACTAGGCTTTTTGCTATATAGCCCAAATAGCCGTTCCTATCCGCCCGAAAAATAAAGGGGCTTTCTAATGGGTAACCCCTTTATTTTTTGGTAGGCGCAAGTTGGCACCGCTATACGGTGTGATTACCGAGATTGCCGTTAGTTGCTCGTCCGGGCCTGCGCTTCGAGCGCCGCCTTGAAGCCCCGCGCCAGTTCTGCGGCCGAGCCCTTGCCCCAGAAGCGGGTGAAATAGTATGCGGGTTGCTCGCCGAGCATGTGGTTGTGCAGGGCGGTGACCTCGAGTCCGTGGGCAAACGCCGCGTCCATCGCGGCATCCACCTCGTCTTGAAAGACTACGGTGTCGCCCATGACCAGGGCGTCGTCGCCCTCACCGCTCGGTTTGAACGCGACCCAGGAGCCCAGGCCCGCGGCCGGCGGCAACGGCGATGGCCGGTCGGTCGAGGCCGGCCGCACCGGCTCCGCTGCAAGCCGCTACGGCGCACGCAAACGAGGTCGCGATTATCGACGTTACCGGATGCGTTCTCATGGCGATCTCCAAATTGTTGGCTGTGAGATGACTCAGCCGCTAATAGGTCTTGACACAGTACTTACGGTACGGACGTTAAAGTTCGATCCAGGAGATAGTCTAGGGCGGGCATGACCATCGACAAAGCATCTCGGGTGTCCCTCGTAGCATTGAAATGCGACGCCGGGCTATGCCCTGAACCCGGCAGTGAATAGAATTTCGATGATTTCAGCCGTACCGGGTGCGTGCCATGCGAACGGGCTCCATTCCACTGTATGTGCCGGCCCTGCATGCGCTGCATCGGCCGACGCAAGACCTCTCCGATGGTTACCCCGGGGTGGGCCATCCGGAGGTGCCGAGCCGGGTTGATTGCGTGCTCGAGGGATTTGCCGCCGTCTGGGAAGTTGCTGTCCAGACGGTTGAGCATCTGGCATGGGGCGCCGTGACTGCGCTCCACGACCCGGGGTACGTACGTTTCCTAGGAGAGCTGAGCGATCTTCTGCAGGAAGGAGAGGAGTATATCCCCTCAATTTTCCAGCCGGATCTTTCGGCGGCGCCGCTGCGGTTGCGCGGCGGCATGTATTGCCGCGAAACCGGTACGCCGCTGGGTGCCGCTACGCTGCGCGCGGCGCTTTCGTCCGCTGCGGCCGCCGAGTGGGCAGCCCGGGCAATACTCGAAACCGGCCGCGACGCCGTAGCGCTTTGCCGCCCTCCCGGTCATCATGCGGGCTGGCGCCGTTACGGCGGCTACTGTTTTTTCAATAACGCCTACGTCGCGGCAGCAGTTCTCGCGGCCGCCGGGCGGTGTGCGGTGTTGGATCTGGATTATCACCTGGGGGAGGGCAGCGCGGAGTTGGCGAGCGAACGGGCGCCGTATTTTTCGCTGCACGCCGATCCGTGGCGCAATTATCCATACCTGGATGCAGGTATGCATCCAGAGGCGGCCTTCGTGGATCTCGAGTCCCTACCGGCGGGTGTGGACGGCCGGGGCTACCTGGAGCGGCTGCGAGGCATGCTGGCACGCCTCGATGTCCTCGGCCTGGATTTTCTGGTTCTCTCGCTGGGCTTTGATACCGCGGCGACGGATCCTATTCAGGACGATCCCGTGAGATTGCGCCCCGAGGACTATTTTGCGATCGGCCGGGCACTGACCGATCTGCGCCCACGCCTGGCAATCGTGCTCGAGGGCGGCTACGACCTGAACGGGCTTACGGATTGCGCGCGGTATTTTGCAGCGGGGTTTTCCCGTTGAACCGAGTGGCCGCTTCCACGGAATGGATCACCCGCTCTCGTTCGAAGTAGACGACGAATTGGGGATAGACCCAGCGCGTGATAGGCGGCTTGCCGACCGCGGGGAAAATCCGCTCAGGCCTTCCCAAGCGCTGTTTTACTTGAGCCATGCTGGCGCCACGGGCGGGGGCGACGAGCGGGTCGGAGCGAAGCTGCTCGGCTGTGCTGACCAGCAATCGTTCGGCATGGGCGGCGCTCAGCTGGCTGAGAACCCCTAGCAATGCGCCTAAGACAAAAGCAGTTCGGTTCATGGTGATCTGCTCCCTATTTCGCTCTAACCATGAAGCCTCCAGCTCAAATAAACCATCGAATGGTTCACACTTTCTATCCAGCGCTGCGTATGTCAAGGCCTTGTGTCAGTGCTATGCGATATCGCGATCATTTCCTGCTACCCTGTGAGCCGCCATTGCGAGTTTATCAGCCCTGTGCGTGCCTCCAGCGAGAGTGACGGGACGTGTTCAGACCTCTGCAGCTATATATCGGCCTGCGCTATACCAAGGCGAAGCGGCGCAACCACTTCGTATCCTTTATTTCTTTGACCTCGATGCTCGGCATTGCCATCGGTGTGACGGCGCTGATTACGGTATTGTCCGTAATGAACGGCTTTGAGCATGAGCTGCGGGAGCGCATTTTGGGGATGGTTTCGCACGCCACCGTGACCTCTTTTGCCGGGCCGCTCGAGGGCTGGCGAGCGCTTACGCGCGAGCTGCGCGAGCAGCCTCATGTAGAAGGTGCGGCGCCGTATATCTCTGGTGAGGTTATGATGACCCGCGGTTCAGCGGTCACCGGAGCGTTGGTGCGGGGTATCCTGCCGGCTGAGGAGCCCGGCGTATCCCAGGTGCTCGACAAAGTGGTGGCCGGCCGTGCCTCCGATCTCAAGCCGGGCGCGTTCGGCATCATACTTGGCGGCGGACTGGCGAGGGTGCTTGGTGTGGAGGTTGGTGATGATATCACCGTAGTCACCCCCGAGGCCCGGATCTCTGTGGCTGGCATTCTGCCTCGGATCCGACGCTTCCACGTCATCGCTCTGTTCGAGGTGGATATGAGTCAGTATGATCGCTCGCTTGCCCTGATGCACCTTGACGACGCGCGCTTGCTCTTTCGCACCGGTAAGGGCGTCAGCGGGATTCGGCTGCGCTTCGATGACCTATTGGCGGCACCGCGTTTGGCGCGCGAAGCGGCCGCGAGCCTGCCCGGGTTCTATCGGGTGAGTGATTGGACCCAGCAAAATCGCAACTTTTTTCGGGCAGTGAGCACGGAGAAGACCGTGATGTTTATCATTTTGCTGCTCATCGTGGGGGTGGCGGCCTTCAATATCATCTCCACGCTGGTTATGGTGGTCACCGACAAGCAGGCCGATATCGCCATTTTGCGTACGCTGGGAGCGGCCCCGCAGACGATCATGGGTGTGTTTATCGTGCAGGGCGCGTTGATCGGGGTGACCGGAACGGTGCTTGGTGCCCTTGGGGGCGTGGGGCTTGCCCTCAATGTGGAGACGATCGTGCCGGCGATCGAACATTTGTTCCACGTCCAGTTCCTGCCGGCTGATGTTTATTTGATTAGCGACTTGCCTTCGAAGCTGCAGCCGACGGACGTCGTGCATATCACCATTACCGCCTTGATATTGTCGTTGCTTGCAACACTCTACCCGGCTTGGCGGGCGGCACGCACGGTACCTGCGGAAGCTTTGCGTTATGAATGATTCGCTGCCACCTGCACGGGGCGCGCCAATTCTCCACTGCCGCCGGCTCTCCAAGGTGTTTCGGGAAGGGGCGCTCAATGTCGATGTCCTGCGCGGGATCGACCTAAGTGTGTATGAGGGTGAGCAGATTGCAATCGTCGGCCGCTCCGGTGCCGGCAAGAGCACCTTACTGCATATCTTGGGTGGCCTGGACGAGCCGTCGGAAGGTGCGGTGGAAGTGGTGGGAGAGCCGATGACCGCCTTGGGCGCAGCCGCGCGCGGGAGGTTGCGCAACCGGGCCTTGGGCTTCATCTATCAGTTCCATCATCTATTGGCCGAGTTCACTGCGGTGGAAAATGTGGCCATGCCGTTGCTCATTCGCGGCACACAACCGCGTCGTGCGGTCAAAGAGGCCGAGGCGCTCCTCGTCCGAGTTGGACTGCGGGAGCGGTTTGCCCACAAACCGGGAGAACTCTCGGGTGGCGAGCGTCAGCGGGTGGCGATTGCGCGGGCATTGGTTACCCGGCCCGCTTGTGTGCTCGCTGACGAGCCGACCGGCAATTTGGATCGGCAGGCCGAGGAACGGGTTTTCGATTTGTTGCTGGAGCTCAATCGAGAGCTCAAGACCAGTATCGTCATGGTTACCCACGATCACTCGCTTGCGGCGCGCATGGACCGTATTTTGGCTTTGGATGATGGCGTGTTGGCAGAGGTGACTATCGATGAGGCGCCTCGCCAGGCCCGCAATTGAAAGGGGTAGCGCGAAGATCTGTCCGTCCCAGGTTTTTGGGACCCGCGGTTAGCCCTGACGGTCTTCCATGGCGGGATGCGGGCGGGCAGCTCGGCGGTTACGCCGAAGCCTGAGCCGGCGGATGACGTGCAGGCGCCACAGCCAGTGAACGGCACCGTAACCGGCTAGGGCGAGCACGAAACCAACGCTGAGAGAGCCCACCATCAATGGTTTCCAGATGCGCTCGAATTGTTCCCAGAACCAATGCAGACTGGGCTCGAAACCGGCATGGGCGGCCACGGGTGAGCCGATGATCCATGTTCCGACCACGTAGGTGAAATAAAAGACGGCCGGCATGGTGAGTGGGTTGGTGATCCACACCAAAGCGACCGCGAGCAGGAGATTTGCGCGCAGCAAGACAGCGAGCACGGCGGCGAGCGGCATCTGCCCCGGTAGCGGGATGAACGCCACGAAAAGTCCGCATGCGACGCCGCCGGCAACGGATCGGCGGTTGAAGTGCAAGAGATAAGGATTCTCAAGCAGACGACCTAGCCAGCGGATCTCCCAGCGGGTTCGAAGCGTATGGAAATCTGGGAGATAGTGCTTGAGGAACCGCCTGGGCATTTAGCATTCTCATCCGCGGCTGCACTTAGCATTGCTAATCTAGCATAGCTTGCGTAGCTCGCAGAGGGATGAGGGGGGGCAGCGCAGGGATGGCGGCGTTTGCGATTGGTGTGATTGGCTTTCAGCTATTGCCTTGGCCGCTGGCCGGTTGGTTGGCATTGGCTGCCATGCCGTTGTTGGCGCTGTTGCTGGCCCGCGCTCGAGCGCGCCAGCTCGGTCTGTTCACCCTGGGCATTGCTTGGGCCGCGGCGGCAGCCGCCTGGGCTTTGGAGTGTCGGCTGCCCAACTCGCTCGATGGCCGGAACCTAACACTGGAAGGCGTAGTGGTCGGACTGCCGGAGCGCACGGCGGTGCGGCAGAGTTTTCTGGTTCGGCCCATCCGGATCGACGATTATCCTGCTAAACGTCCATTACCCCGGCAAATCCGCCTCGCTTGGTACGGCCGAGCTCCGACGGTCCATCCTGGCGAGCGTTGGCGTTGGCGGGTAAAGCTCAGGCAGCCGCGCGGCTTGATGAACCCAATCGGCTTTGACTATGAGCGCTGGCTGTTTCAAAACCGTATTGATGCTACCGGCTACGTGCGGGATACGGCGAAGGCGCGGCGGCTCGGTACGGCTTGGAGCTTAGATGCCGTACGCGAGCGTGTTTCCCGGAGTCTCGCCACGGCGTTGGAGGGGTCAAGCGCCGCGGCGGGCGTGCTCACGGCGCTGGTTACCGGAGATCGGCGCGGGATCGATCCGGCCACCTGGCGCGATCTCGACGCCGCCGGCATCACTCATTTGATCGCCATATCAGGATTGCATATCGGACTGGTGGCGGGCTTGGTCTATTGGTTGGCTGGAGGCTTATGGCGGTGCTTGCCGCAGGTGCCGCTTTGGCTGCCGACACCGCTTGTCCAAGCCCTCACCGGCACACTGGCGGCAGCGGGTTATGCCACCCTGGCAGGTTTCTCGGTGCCCACTCAGCGCGCTCTGGTTATGCTCATGGTGCTGGCAAGCGCACGGCTGGCGCGGCGTCGAATCGGACCTCTGCAGGCGTGGTGGGGCGCCATGGCCGCCGTGTTGGTCTGCGACCCGTTTGCTCCGCTTGGTCCCGGTTTCTGGCTTTCTTTTACGGCCGTCGCTGTGATCCTGCTAGTCGTGCGGCGCCGGCCCAGCTCGAGTCGTCGGCAGGAGATGGTTGGTTTGCAGTTCGCCCTCGCCGTGGGTCTGTTGCCGATCATGTCAGCCTGGTTCCAGCGCTGCTCCCTGATCGCGCCCTTCATCAATCTGGTGGCGATTCCGCTTGCCGGTACGTTATTGGTGCCAGGGGCCTTGCTGGGCGCCGCAGCGCTTTGGCTGCACCCGGGGCTCGGCTTGCTGTTGCTGCAGGGGCTAGCCTGGCTGATCCAGGGTCTGTTGGGCGGTCTCGGGCACTTAGTGCAGGCGGTGCAACCGCTCGTTTTGTTGCCCGCCCCCGAGCTTTGGACGCTTGCCTTGGCCGCGCTGGGTGCCATCTTGCTATTGTTGCCGGCGGGCTTTCCCGGCCGGGTTTTGGCGGTGCCGCTTTGTGTTCCGCTGCTGGTGGGTGTCCGAACGGGTCCGAGCCTGGGGACGGCTTGGGTGACGATGTTGGACGTTGGGCAAGGCAGCAGCGTGGTCGTGCGCACGGCAAGGCATATTTTAGTTTACGACACCGGTCCGACCTGGGGAGGCGGCAATGCCTCAGCAGCGAGCGTGTCATTGTTGCCCTTTCTCCGTTCTCAGGGAATTACGTTTGTGGATCGTGTGGTGGTGAGCCACGCGGACGACGATCATTCCGGTGGTTTGGCCGCACTGCTTGCAGCACTGCCGGTCGCCGACGTGGTGATCGGCGAGCCGTTCAGGGCCGCTCCAGTCGGTGCGCGGCTGTGCCAGCGTGGCCAAGCTTGGCGGTGGGACGGCGTGCGTTTCCGCGTGCTTGCTCCCCGCGTACCCGGCCTACGCGGCAATGATGCCTCCTGCGTCATTCGGGTTGCGAGCGCGGGTGCGGCCCTATTGCTGCCGGGTGATTTGGAGCGTGCCGGCGAGCTGGAACTGTTGGAGCAGCCTGGGAGCCTTTCGACGGATGTACTGATGGTGCCGCACCATGGCAGCCGCAGTTCTTCCAGCGCCGAGTTCATCCGGCGAGTCCAGCCCAGTCTTGCGCTGATAAGCGTCGGTCGCAACAATTCGTATGGACTGCCCGCCGAGGAGATCATCAATCGCTATCAAATGCGCGGCGTGCGGGTGTTGCGAACCGATCGCGCCGGCGCCATACAGCTGGCTTTAGGAGTCGACGGCTATCGCATACGTGCCGAGCTACGGCGGGATCGGCCACGTTATTATCGCGCGCAACCGTGAACAGGATCATTTCGGCTGTTCTCGGAAATCCAGTATCATCGACACATTCGGGGGTCGATAGCGAGTGGACGGCGCACTGTGTGGAAATTGATCGAGGCGGGAGGCTGGGTCATGCTGCCTCTATTGGCCTGTTCCGTCGTGGCGTTGACGTTCACGATCGAGCGCTGCTGGGCGTTGCGGCGTTCTCGGGTTATACCGAAGCACTTGGTGGCCCAAGTATGGCATTCGGTGAAGAGCAATACCCTTGAGCCGACGCAATTACGCGAGCTCCGCGCGGGATCGCCGTTGGGCCGCATGCTCGCCGCCGGTCTCATGAACATTCATTACGGCCGCGAGATCGTGTTGGAGAGCATCGAGGACCGAGGCCGCCATGAGGCCCATGGCCTCGAGCGCTATCTCAACACGCTGGGTACGATCGCGGCAATCAGCCCTTTGCTCGGACTGTTGGGTACGGTTATCGGCATGATCGAGGTGTTCAGCAGCATCAGTGCAGCTGGCGTGGGTAATGCAACTGCGCTCGCCGGCGGAATCTCGCAGGCCCTGATCACCACGGCAGCGGGCCTCGTGGTCGCAATTCCGACTCTGATGGCTTATCGCTATTTCCGCGGTAAGGTGGAGGCGTTAGTGGTGGACCTGGAACAGGAGTCGCTCAAGCTCGTGGAGGTGGTTCACAATCGGCGCGTGCCAGTCGGCGATGTAGGGAGCCAATCATGAATTTGCGCCCGCGCCGGCGCGATGAGCCGGAGATCAATCTGGCTCCCTTGATCGATGTCGTTTTTCTGATGCTGATTTTTTTCATGGTGAGCACTACCTTCATCAAGGAGGCCAAACTCCAGGTCTCTCTGCCACAGGCGAGTGCTCAGCCGGTCGTGCGCCCACATGAGCCAATTGAGGTTACGATCAATCAGCAGGGCCGCTACTTCCTGGATGATCAGTCCTTGCCAGATAATCGGGAAGAGACCCTGCGCCGGGCGCTCACGCAACGACTCAGCGGGAGCGATCCGCGGCTCACTCAACTGGTTATCCGGGCGGATGGGCGCACCGAGCATCTGCATATCGTCACCGCGTTGGATGCCGCCGGCCGTGCCGGATTTCAACGTGTTGCAATCGCAACGATACCGCGGGGGCAATGAGTAGTCTTGACTGCCTGGAACGATACGATGAATACAGGCCGGTTCGGTATCTACCGGCGTTTGTTCAGCTACGTACGAGACTACTGGCTGATAGGGATTCTCTCTTTGATCGCCATGGTATTGAGCGGTGCGAGCCAGGCAGTATTCGCGTGGTTGATCAAGCCCATGTTGGATGCCGGCTTCGTCGCTCGGGATCCCGTAATAATGCGGCTGATTCCGCTTGGGCTGCTCGGGCTGTTCGTGTTGCGGGGGTTGGCTAATTTTGGTGCCAGCTACGGTACGGCCTGGATTAGTCGTAGAGTCATCAAGCGGTTGCGCTCAGAGGTGTTCGAGCGGTTGCTGACTCTGCCCAAGCGCTTCTACGACGATGCCTCTTCAGGACGGCTGCTCTCGAAACTGACGTTCAACGTCGAGCAAGTCGCAAGTGCCGGCTCCGATGCTTTGATTACGGTGGTGCGCGATACGGCCACGGCCGTATTTCTGATGGGCTACATGTTTTTTATCAGCTGGCAGCTGGCATTGAGCTTGCTGATCCTGGGCCCGGTGATGGCGCTGGTGATCTGGTATATCAGCAAGCGCTTCCGGCGCATCAGCCATAGGATACAAAAAAGCGTCGGCGGGGTGGCCTACGTCGCCGAAGAGGCCATCGAGGGCCACGAGGTGATCAAGATTTTCGGCGCTCAGCCTCACGAGCGGCATCGCTTCGAGCAAGTTAACGAGCGCAATCGTCGGCAGTTCATGAAGTTCGTCGCGATCAAGGCGCTGAGCACACCGGTGGTGCAATTCGTGGCTGCGATCGCGCTGACCGTCGTTATCTACTTGGCTACCTTGGATGGAAATTTCACGACGATTACCGTCGGTGCATTCGTCTCATTCATTACCGCAATGCTGCTGCTGCAGCCGCCGCTCAAGCGATTGACCCAAGTACAAGCCTTGATCCAAAAGGGGGTTGCCGCAGGGGAGAGTCTATTCGAGATCATCGACGAGCTTCCTGAAGCGGATTGCGGCAGCTTGGATCTTGGCCGGGCGTGTGGCCGCATCGAGTATCAGGGTGTGCGGTTCGCCTACCGCAACGGCCGCCATGAGGTGTTGTGTGGAATTGATATCCACATCGAGCCTGGGGAGACGGTAGCCATCGTCGGACCGTCCGGCAGCGGCAAGACCACGCTCGCTAATTTGCTGCCGCGCTTCTATGAACCGTCGGCGGGACGAATTTTGCTGGATGGTGTGCCAATCGGCGATTATCGGCTGGCCGCCTTACGCTCTCAAATCGCTCTCGTGGGTCAGCAGGTCATGCTGTTCAATGGCACGATCGCTAGTAATATCGCTTATGGGCGCCTAGGTGAGGTGGGCATAGACGAGGTGCGGCGAGTCGCCGAGCTTGCCAATGCGCGCGTATTCATCGAACAGTTGCCTCAGGGGTTCGAAACGTTGGTCGGCGAAAACGGGGTGCGGCTCTCCGGAGGGCAGCGCCAACGGATCGCCATTGCGCGGGCGCTCCTCAAAGATGCACCCATTCTCATCCTTGATGAGGCCACCTCCGCGTTGGATACCCAGTCCGAGCGTTTGATCCAACATGCGCTAGACGCACTCATGCGTGGCCGCACCACGCTGGTCATTAGCCATCGCTTGTCTACTGTGGAAAATGCCGATCGGATCATCGTCCTCGACGAGGGGCGTCTGATCGAGATGGGTACCCACAGCGAACTGTTGGCCCGCGGCGGTCTCTATGCCGAGTTGCACCGCCGGTACAGGCCGCAAACATCGCTGCTTGGCATTCGGACCGGTTGAGCCATCGAAGCGACCATGCCGGATCTGCCCCAGTTCTGGCTCGAGCAGGGGTGGCCGGCTCGCGTTTTGCAGCCGCTGGCGGCCTGTTTCAGCGGTGCGGTTCAAGTGCGTGCGTCCGCCTATCGTCGTGGCTGGCTGCGAAGTTACCGGATCAGAGCGCCGGTGATCGTGGTCGGGAATCTGTTCGTCGGTGGCAGCGGTAAGACGCCGCTGGTCATCTGGCTCGTGGAGCGGCTGCGCGCCAGCGGTTGGCGACCAGGCGTAGTGTCTCGAGGTTATGGCGGCTGTTCGGGCGGCAAACCCAGACTAGTAAAGGCGGGTGACGATCCGGTGTATCTGGGGGATGAGCCGGTGCTGATTGCCGCGCGCACAGGAGCACCGGTGGCCGTGGCTGCAGACCGGGTGGCGGCGGCGGAATGTCTTGTCAGGGATGGGCGCTGTGATTTTGTCATCAGCGATGACGGGCTACAACATTATCGCCTAAAACGTGATGCCGAGATCGCGGTGTTCGATGCTGAGCGGGGGGTGGGAAACGCACGCTGTTTTCCTGCCGGGCCGTTGCGTGAACCGTTGTCGCGCCTGCGGCGAGTCGATCTTGTGGTGGGTAACGGCGGTGCCGTAGATGGTGCGGGATATATCTTTCACTTGGTGCCGGGTCGACTTGTTGCGCTCGGGTGTGACTCACCCTCGGTTGTGCCCCCCGTGACCGGCTCGCGTATTCGGGCGGTAACCGGCATCGGTCACCCCGAGCGTTTTTTCCGCCTCCTGCAGACGCTGGGCTATCGTGTCGTACCACAGCCGTTTCCGGACCATCATGCGTTTCGGCTGAAAGACCTGCAATATGCCGAACCTCTGCCGATCATAATGACCGAAAAGGATGCGGTTAAGTGTCGGCGAATGGCCGTGGATGGCTTGTGGTACCTGCCGGTGGCCGCGCAGCCGGATGGCCGGACGCAGAATGCTTTGGATTCCCTGCTTCTACGCTTTCTTCCACGAACAGCCGGTAATCGACCGTGACCGAGTTTATTGTAATCATACCTGCTCGCTACGGTTCCACGCGGCTGCCCGGCAAACCGTTGCGCTCGCTCGCCGGTCGGCCGATGATTGAGCATGTATATCGGCGTGCCGTTGCAAGCGGTGCGGCACGCATTCTAGTGGCGACCGACGATCGGCGTATTGTCGCGACCTGCCAGGCCTTTGGGGCCGAGGCGTTGATGACCGATCCGGCGCACGCTACCGGCACCGATCGCTTAGCCGAGGTGGTGTGTCGTGAGCGGTTTCCCGATGAGACCATCGTGGTTAATCTCCAAGGCGATGAGCCGTTGATGCCGCCGCGACTGTTACAGCAGGTAGCCGAGGTCCTCGATCGGTGTCCTGGCGTGGCGATCGCGACATTGGCCACTCCCCTTCATGATCCGGCAGAGCTTGTCAGCCCCCATGTGGTCAAGGTGGTCGTGGCCGCCGATCGGCGCGCACTGTATTTCTCTCGTGCGCCAATTCCCTGGGATCGCGAGGCCTGTAGCCACGCGCCCAGCGTGCTGGCAAAAACCGGTATGTATCGACGTCATCTGGGGATTTATGCTTACCGCGCGGCTTTTCTACGTCGCTATCAGAGTCTGTCTCCCTGTGAGTTGGCACAACACGAACAACTCGAGCAGCTCAAGATGCTCTGGCATGGGGAGTCGATCCAAGTGGAGGATGCGTGGGAACCGTCCGGGCCGGGCGTGGATACAGAAGCGGATCTATCGTTTGCCGAGCGCCAACTGAGCGGCCTGTCCCATTGATCGTGCAATCGTCACGTTTAGTACACGGTGCCACAGTGGTCCATAATCCATTCATCGATCCCGGAGATCGGGAAGCATGATTCGCGTATTGTTCGTTTGTATGGGCAACATTTGCCGCTCGCCCACGGCAGAGGGGATTTTTCGTAATCTTGTCAAGGCCGAGGGCCTGGCGCAGTTGATCGAAACGGATTCGGCGGGAACGCACGATTTTCATGTGGGACGCCCGCCTGATCTGCGGGCCACGGAGGCCGCGGCGCGGCGCGGTATTGACATCAGTGACTTACGCGCAAGAGCGGTCGACGAATTCGACTTCAATGCGTTCGACTGGATTCTCGCCATGGACCGCAGCAATCTGGCCTGGCTGCAGGCGAAGGCGCCTGCCGAGTGCCATGAACGTATCCACAGTTTGTTGGAATTTGCGCCTGCGCGTGTGGAATACGAAGTCCCGGATCCTTACTTTGGAAGCCGTGATGGTTTCGAGTATGTCCTTGATCTGGTGGATGAGGCCGCTCGGGGATTGCTTCAGGCAATCCGTGATCGACATCATATTTAGTGTTTGTCGACCTTTGTTGCGGCGATTGTGGAAAGGGTTACAAGAACCCTTTCCGAACAGGTGCTGATCGACCGGCCCAGCGCGACCGTGCGAGGTGCGTCGGTTACTACATCGATCCCCGTGCCATGGTTTGGGACAGGGGCGAGCACAGCGCGAATAGGCGAGCTGCCATTCATTGCCGTCGCCGCGCGCATCCGGTCGATCTCAACGAGTCAGGGATTCGTCGCCGCTGGCCACGGCCCGTCCCCCATCTGATTCGGAGTCCGTCTCTCCCTCGCTTTCCGGGCTGGCTCGTTTACGGCGCCGTGTTTGCGGCTCCTTACTTCGCCGGGTGCGACTGGGTGCTTTCTTGCTGTTGCTATTAGCCGCGGCTTTGCGCGTCTTTGGTTTTGCTGGTGCCGCAGCAGTGCTCGCCTTATCCGTCGACTCCAGCTTGCCGCCGTCTGGCTCTAACGCTACCGGTAGCTTGGCCGAGTCATCCTCTCGAGCGGGCGGGTCGCCCGTTTGCTGCCCCCGAATTTGCGCCGGTTCGACGGGGGTCGATGATGTCGGTGCAGTCAGGGCTGGTACCTCCGGCTTCGCCGCGGCAGCGGTGTCGCTTGCCGCTTCTCCGCAGGGCGCGACTGGGCTTGTATGCTCTAATTCTGGCTGTAGCGCCATTTGTGGCGTGGCGATATTTTGCTCTGTAGCTGCCTCACCACGGGGAATCCGTGGTCGACCGGGCCAGCGGCGTGGATCGCCACCTATGCTACTCTCAGTAGCATCTACCACGTCGGTCTTGGAGGAACTGGCGTACGCTGGTGTAGCCGGGGGTGGTTCCACAGGGCTGTCCGGTGTCGAGTCGGGTTCAGGTTGCGCCGACTCGTGTTCGGCCCCGGGCAGGGGAGGTGCTTGGGTTGTTGCTTCTCCGGGAATAGCCTCCGGCAGTGTGCCTGGCGGCTGGCTTTTGTCACTGCTACGCCGGCGCCGGCGCCCGCCGCGACGGCCACGGCGGTTGGTCCGTCGACTGCTGCCGTGCGTTTGGTCATCCTCGTTTGACTCGGTTTTGCCCTCAACCGAGATCGCTTCTTGGTCTGCCGTCGTTATGGCTTGAGAATTATCGGCTAGCGCGCGCCTTTGGGTTGCATCGTCGCTGCGCGCATTACCGCCACGCGAGTTCTGAGTGCGGGTATGCTCATTATCACGGTCCGCAGCCATCTCTAGCCCCGAGCCGTGTTCGCTGCCCGATACTAATTTTCGCAGCCAGCCAAAAAAGCTGCTGAGCCCTTTACTCATAGGGATGGGGTCGTGCAGCGTCGAGTTTTTCATCTGCAACGGCAGCGGTGCGGGGGTCAGCGGCTTCAAAGGCTTTACTACCGGCTCCTCCAGACGCGGTTTTTGGGTACCTGCAACCACCAGTTGCTCGGCGAGCTTACCCTGTGGTGTCTTGGCTACCAGTCGGTAGCTGGAACCTTCGACTGCGCGGTCGTCCATGCGAATTCGCTGGATTTCATAGTGGGGGGTTTCCAACGTTTTATTGGGGATCAGCGTGATTTCGACATCGTTGCGTTGCTCTGTGGCTGATAACACGGAGCGTTTTTCGTTGAGGAGGAAAGCAGCCACTTCGATGGGCAGTTGTGCCAATACCTTGTGCGTTTTCTCCTTCATCGCTTCTTCTTCGATGATGCGTAGAATCGACAGCGCCAGTGATTCAACTCCGCGCACGGTGCCACGCCCACCACAGCGGGAGCATACCTCCTGGCTGGATTCGCCAAGCGAAGTATGCAGCCGTTGGCGTGACATCTCGAGCAATCCGAAGCGGGAGATGCGGCCGACTTGGACCCGCGCCCGGTCCATCTTGACGGCTTCGCGTAACCGATTTTCAACTTCACGCTGGTTGCGATTGGCGCCCATATCGATGAAATCGACCACGATGAGGCCGCCCAAATCCCGCAGGCGGAGTTGCCGGGCAATTTCGTCGGCTGCCTCGTTGTTGGTTTGCAGCGCGGTTTCTTCGATATCTGCGCCTTTGGTGGCACGTGAGGAGTTGATGTCGATCGAGATCAACGCTTCGGTGCGATCGATGACGATGGCACCCCCGCTCGGAAGGCGGATTTCGCGTTGGAAGGCCGATTCGATCTGGCTCTCGAGCTGATAGCGGGTAAACAACGGGACGTTGTCCTGGTAGAGCTTGAGCTTGGCCAGATTGTGGGGCATTACCTGTTGAATGAAGCCTTTTGCCTGTTCGTACACCTCGGGATCGTCGACCAGAATTTCGGCAATATCGTTGCGCAGGTAGTCACGCAACGCCCGGATGATGACGTTGCTTTCCTGATAGATAAGCAGCGGTGCACTTCGTTCGGCCGCGGCTTTCTGGATACTCGCCCAGAGGTTCAACAGATAGTCCAGATCCCATTGCAGTTCCTCAACGCTGCGTCCAACGCCCGCGGTGCGCACGATCAGTCCCATGCCCTCAGGCACATCCAGCGAGCGCAGCGCATCGCGGACCTCATTGCGATCCTGCCCCTCGATGCGCCGGGAAACGCCGCCGGCCCGTGGATTATTCGGCATCAGTACAAGATAGCGCCCAGCCAAGCTGAAGAATGTGGTGAGCGCTGCATCTTTATTACCGCGCTCCTCTTTGTCGACCTGAACGACAAGCTCTTGCCCTTCTCGGATGGCCTCCTTGATGCTGACCTTGGTCAGATCGGCGTCTTCTTCGGTCTGGAAGTAACCACGCGCGATTTCTTTGAAGGGAAGAAAACCGTGCCGTTCGGCGCCATACTGGACGAAGGCGGCCTCCAAACTTGGCTCAACACGCGTTATTTTGCCTTTGTAGATGTTGGCCTTTTTTCGCTCCCGTGCGGGTGTCTCAATGTCTAGGTCGTAGAGTGACTGGCCATCCACTAGCGCAACACGCAGCTCTTCGGGCTGGGTTGCATTGATTAACATCCTCTTCATTGGGTCCTTTTCTCCAGCGCTCGACCTGAATGCTCGTCGTACCACGCGGGGTGCCGGCGCTCCGACCCTGATAGGTGAGCGGCAACGGCGCGGCCTGCTCGGTCAACAATCCGTGGGTCACGGGGATCAGTTGCGAGACAAGCATGCCCGCCATGCGGTGATCAAAGACGAGGGCCCGGGTGGGCGCAGCCGATTGGGCGCATATGGATAGGCGTGATGCCTGAATAATAAACCTTGGGAAAAACTTGGCGCTCGTTAACCGCTTCGCTACGTCTTGCAGCGAGCGTTCCCAGCTGAGTTTTCGTTTCACGGAGTGCATATTTTGAAACTCCCAACGTACTCTAGCAGCGTTGAAAGAATGCTTCAAATGCCCCGTGGACGGCTATTATGCCGTAGTCTGTTGAATTTGGTTTGAAGAGTTGCGTGTGTCGAGAGTGCGCCACATCCAGATCGCAAGCGAATACGAAGGTCAGCGGCTGGATAATTTTCTACTTCGGGAGCTCAAAGGTTTACCGAGAACTCGGCTCTATCGCTTACTGCGCCAGGGGCAAGTCCGAGTAAACGGGGGGCGGGTTCGGCCCGAATATCGCCTGCGCCGTGGTGATCGCTTGCGGTTGCCGCCGATGCGCCTACGGGAGCGCGAACTCGGCGGCGCACCGTCGGCGCGCATTCTCCAGCGCATCGAACAGGCGGTTCTCTATGAGAACGAGCAGCTACTGATCCTGGACAAACCAAGCGGGCTTGCCGTGCATGGTGGCAGTGGACTTGCCTATGGGGTCATCGAAGCCATACGCGCGCGGCGTCCTGGTACCCTTTCCCTGGATTTGGCCCACCGTCTCGATCGCGATACCAGCGGTTGTCTGATCATCACCAAACGGCGCGAGACGCTGCAGCAAATCCACGCGCTCATGCGTTCCAATCAGGTTGAAAAGCGCTACCTGGCTTTGTTAAAGGGCAAGCTGGAGAGCGCAATGCGTGTAGAGGCGCCACTTGAACGCCGCCCAGGCCAAGGGCTTTTGCAACCCATGCGGGTATCGAGCGGAGGGCGCCGGGCCCTGACTGTGTTCCGTCCCATCGGGCGGTACTGTGGTTGGACGCTGGTCAATGTGGTGCTGCATACCGGGCGGATGCATCAGATTCGGGTGCATGCGGCATACAGCGGCCATCCTGTAGTAGGCGACGAGCGTTATGGGGACCCGCAGGCCAATCATACCCTGCGCCGATTCGGTTTGCGCCGCTTGTTCCTGCATGCAAGCCGTGTGGCCTTCGCGTTGCCTGGGCAGGATAAGCTGGTCGTGCACGCTGCACTCGGCGAGGAGTTGGCCACGGTATTGCAGTGCTTACGCGAAAATGCCGCTGCGGAAGGAGATACGAGATGAGCAATGCCAGTCGGGCAACGCTCAGAAGGGATCAAAGTGAGCCACCGCGCGGCAAATACGCACTCTCGCCGTGCGTTCCAGCTAGGGCAGATGTATGCCTTCTGCTGCGAGCATCGCAGTGAGGCGGATCAGCGGTAGGCCGATCAGGGCTGTGGGATCATCGCCTTCGAGCCGCTGCAACAATACGATTCCGAGACCTTCGACTTTGATGCTGCCGGCGCAATCAAGCGGACGTTCACATTCGACATAGCGCTTGATGCTCGTCTCGGAGAGGCGGCGAAAATAGGCCCGAGCGGGGATCATGTCCGATTGTACAGCGCCGGTGATATTGTTGATGAGGGCCAATCCAGTGAGAAACTCGATGCGCCGCCCCGAGGCGCGGCGTAGCTGCGCGACCGCTCGCTCAAATGTTTGGGCCTTGCCGAGGATCTCACCGTCGAGTACCGCGGCTTGATCGGAGCCTATTATCAGAGCGGGCTCGTCGAGCGGCGCTGCCGCCGCCTTCGCCTTGGCAATGGCCAGGCGCATGACATAGGCGGCTGGGTCTTCACCGGAGCGGGGCGTCTCGTCGATCCGGCTCGGTGTCTGCTCGAACGGCAATCCCAGCCGCCGCAGCAGCTCGGCGCGGTAGGGCGAGGCGGAACCGAGTATCAATCGCATGAGCTCTCCGGTTGGTCAAAGCAGGCTGCTGAGGCGCATCATATCGCCCTTGTACTCGGCTTGCTCGAAATAGACCAGAGGGTTAGGAGCGGGAGAGAGGGAATGCGATCGGCCGGTTTGGATACGCACTCAGGCGGAGGCGGCGGTCGTCGCGGTCAGGGCGATTGGGAAGGCACTTCGCTGCGGCATCCCAAGTAACCTTAGCTCTTGGTCAACCCAAAGTAGTGTAGTAATGTCCTCCCCTTTCTGTTTTCTGTGCAAAGTAGAGATGTCCCTCCCCCGCAAAACTCCGGTTGGCGCTGGCGCCGTGGGACGGGAAGAGACAGTTGTCCGCGATTTGGACCACGACGAGTTGGGCATCAGAGGAGGGTCGCCGTCAGGCCGGCATAGCGGTAGCTGCAGTGGCGGCCGAGGCGCAGGCCGTGCCGGCAACTGCATTGCGACTCACACGCCGAGAAACGACGCCGCTCACCGCTTGCTGTACTCGTCGTGGCGATGCCACTGGACGCCCCTCTCGTTGCGCCCCTTGGGGTGCGCGGTCGACTACTGGTACATGCCCCAGGGGGCTGTCCAGGCCGCGTGCATAGGAGGTGGAATAAATTATGGTAGACGAGGTCGTCCTCGAGTGCAAACGCGCTTATGCCCGGCCGCTCGCGTGTGTACGTGGCCACGTCGGTTCCCGGCATGGCTGCAAGACGACGGCTCCCTCGTCGCCACTCTCCGAGCCCCCTCGTGCCCTTGCGACACCGCCTCGCGCTGTTGCTCCTCGGTGAACCGTACGTTGAAGTCGTTGCCGAATGAGAAAGCCCAGAGAAAGGCCCGGTCCATCCGCCGCTTGTACGCCTGCAGCTTCGCAAGCGGCGCCCGCGAGGACGCTCCCTTCATCGACTTAACATCGGCTGTCGAAACGACTGGAGTTACAAATGTGGCGGGATTTCGATGGACTCGCCGATCACGGCTGCGGCACGGGCATTTGCGGCGGGTGATCCCCTCGGCACGTTGAACCGGGTCGCCCTTCAGACTCATTCTATGTTGGAAAGACTGTATTTGTTAGCAACAAATAGATTTGTCCGGTTTTGTAGCAAATGAATTGTCCGCCTGTGCTGGCCGTGGTTCCGGCCCTGGAGGGCGTAGCCCGAAGGGGCCGGAACCACGGCGGCGCGCTGCGGGCGGACCTACGCCGCGGCCTGGATTCTGGGTTGATCACGCCCTGACGCGGCCTCGTATTCGGCCAACTTCCGGGGGCCGTGGAAGATCACCAGCGAACCGTCGCCGTAGCGGTGCACGCGCACCTTAACCCGAACGTAGTGCATACGCTGACCGGTGGCCGGGATTTGTAGCGTGCGGCCCTCGAAGGCCACACAGTTGTCGGCGCCGACGGTGCGCTCAAATTGCTCGCAGAGCACATCATCGACTTCGACGCCCATCAAGGGCACAAAGGCCGAGCCGCTCTCCTGCGCCTCAACCATGAACTCCTCGTTGAAGGCGGGCTGATAGGTCTCGGCGAGATAGCGGTTGGCCGCCTCAATGCTCGTAATGCCCTCGGCGGCGAGCTCCCGGGGCAGGCGCCCTTGGTGCGTGGCAAAGGCACGCTCGGAGCGGCCCCGGGCCTCGGGGGAGTAGGCCGGGATCATCTCGATGCCGAGCTGGGCCATAGCGCGGCCGAACTGCGTAGGCCGGCGCTTGTCGACCTTGCCGCCCGCCTCGGGGGTGTACCAGTAGTGACTGCCCCGGTCAGTGTAGAGCGAGCAGAACAGCCCCTTCTCAGCGATGGTCTCGCGCACCCCCCGAAAGCTCGATGCGGTGCCTTCCTCCTCGACGAAGAACATCGAGTAGTGCTCGCCGGTGGCATCGTCCATGGTCACGATGAGATCCCAGTACTGCCCGTCCACCCACTGATGGGTGCTGCCGTCTTGGTGAACCATCATGCCGGGCAGCGGTGCGCGCTCGCGGCGCTTGCGGTGCTTGCCCCGGCCCGGCGCCCGAACGACCAGCCCGGCGGCCTGGAGTCGGTTCTTCACCCAGCTGTAGCTGCGCTCGCCGCCGTGGCGACGACGGTAGAAACTGTAGAAATGCTTGACGTTCCAGCCCTCGTAGCGCTTGCGGTAGAGCACCTCGAGCCGAGCAACCTCATCGACCGGCGCGCGCCGATGGGAGAGCTGGCTCAGGCGCTTGTCGATCAGCCCATCGAGCCCGTCCTCCTCGTAGCGGTCGATATACCGGCGGAACGTCCGCTCGTGGACTCCAAGCAGCCGAGCCGCCTCCTCCTGCGTCAGCCGGCGTGCCTGCCAGCCCGTGTACGCTTCTTCAAATCGCATCTTCCGGATCTCCTGTAGCAGCTCTGTCGCTCTCATCGCGCTCCCTCCAGCAAGAG
>JAGFJL010000051.1 GCA_024102725.1 Nitrococcus mobilis | reverse complement strand
CGGCAATTACCGCCGCCTGTCCAAGGACTACGAAATTCTGCCGCTCACAGCCGAAAACATGGTGCGAATCGCTATGCTGCGCCTCATGCTCGCAAAATGCGCATAACATTTACCCAGACAGCTTCTTCGGTCCGGTGGTCACCGCCATCCCCTTCAAGGACATGGACGACGAGCTGATCCGACGCGCCAACGACACGGTCTACGGCTTGGCCGCAGGCATCTGGACCAAGGATATGGGCAAGGCCCACGCGCTTGCCAACAAACTGCGCGCCGGCACCGTGTGGATCAACTGCTACAACATCTTCGACGCCGCCCTGCCCTTCGGCGGCTACAAGCAGTCCGGTTGGGGTCGGGAGATGGGCCACGAGGTGCTGAATAACTATACCGAGCACAAATCGGTGTGTCTCGCCTACCCCAGCGACGCCTGAGCGTGGCTTTACAGAGACCTTTCCGGCTGCCGGCCTCGACCGGCAGCTTTTTTGAATTCGGGGAGCGTTCGAAAGACAAACCCGCGCATCCAGAACGGAAGTTAACGGCTGCTGGTAGTATTGCTCATAAATAAGGCAATGGTCGCCAGCGACCGGGTGTTTCGCTGATTAACCATGGAGTCGAGCCCGATGCCGAACCCCGCCCACTTACGCTCGCTCTACGAGGCCATCGAGGCGCTCCCCGATGGAGTCGTCGGTGAGCTGATCAACGGGCAGCTGTATACGCAGCCCCGGCTCTCGGGTCGCCATGCGCTGACGGCCTCAAATCTAGGGGCCGACCTGGTAAACCCGTTCAGTCGCGGGCGGGGCGGGCCTGGAGGCTGGTGGATTATCGACGAGCCCGAGGTGCACCTGGTGCGTGATGCCGAGGTGCTCGTCCCTGACCTGGCCGGCTGGCGGCGCGAGCGCATGCCGCACATACCTGACGATCAGCGGTTTACCGTCGTTCCGGACTGGGTCTGCGAAATCCTCTCCCCCTCCACCGCCAGCAAGGATCGCGAGGTAAAGCTGCCAATGTACGCTCGATACGGCGTCCGGCATGCATGGCTTATTGACCCCATGGCCCGGCGCTTGGAGGTTTTGGCCCTTGAGAACGGGCAGTGGGTCACCGTTGCAAGCTTTGGGGATGAAGGACCCATTTGCGCGCCCCCGTTCGAGGTCATTTCTCTGGATGCCCCTTGGCGCTAGCACCAACCGGCATGACAAGCACGTACGGCAATGCCGAGCCCGTGCGCAACGGCCAGCGGCCTTGCCGCTTTTATGTTCAAATCCTCAAAACCCTCGTACCATTAAATGATTCAAGCCGTTCACCTTGCCATTTCCCGGCGCGAATCGACTTCGGGTTGTGTTGCAAAAGCTTCTGTATCGATTGCTGCTGCTGACCAGCGCCGTGCTACTCGCCTCCTCCTGCTCGACGCTACCGAATGTCGAGCATTATCTACACTCCGTACAATATGTTGATGCCGACCCGAATTTTTACGGCGCCCACGGCCCTCTCAGCATCGAGCAAAGCGAAGCCATCATCACCAGACTCAAGCGCGAGACGCCTGGAAGCGATGCCATCCTGCAGCGCCACCTTGCGATCGAGCGGGCGATTAGCGGAAGCTCGCTGGTGCTGGGAAATAAAGTCACCCTGCTGGTGAACGGGCCCACAACTTATGCGGCCATGTACGAGGCGATCAAAAAAGCCAAATACAATGTCAATATGGAGACCTATATTCTCGAAGATAACCCGCTCATCCATACGCTCATCGATCTGCTGAGGCAGAAACGCTCCGAGGGATTGGAAATCAACCTCATTTATGATGCTTACGGCGCCCTGGGAACGCCTTCGATACTCTTCGAGCGCCTACGTAAGGGGGGCATCCGGCTGCTGGAGTTCAACCCGATCAACCCGCTGGAAATCGATGCACTGGCCGCAATCAATAATCGCAATCATCGCAAACTGCTCATAGTCGACGGGAAGGTTGTATTCACCGGCGGAATCAACCTGGGAGCGGAGCTCAGCGGCTCAGGCTCCAATCCCCGGCAGGGAGGGAGCGTGGGGTATTCATGGCGGGATACTGATGTGCGGATCGAAGGGCCTGCGGCGGCCGAGTTTCAAAAGGCCTTCATCCAACACTGGGAAAGCCAGGCAGGACCCAAGCTGGCACCGAGCGTATATTTTCCAGAGATCCCTCCAGCGGGGAAACATATCGTCCGAGCGATCGCGAGTAGTGCGGAGGCTCCCGTCCCGCTGATCTATGCCACCTTGATTTCAGCTGTGCGCAGCGCCAGCCGAACCATTCATATCACGAACGCCTATTTCGCCCCTAATCAGCATTTTTTGGATGCACTGCAGGAAGCCGCCCGGCGCGGCGTCTCGGTAACCCTGGTCCTTCCGAAGCACAGCGATTCGTGGCTAGCACTTGCCGCTGGGCGCTCGCATTACGCGAACCTGCTCGAAGCGGGAATCACAATCTATGAGCGGCGGGATCGCGTGTTGCATGCCAAAACCATCGTGATCGATGGTGTTTGGTCGACCATCGGCTCCAGCAACCTCGATTGGCGCAGCTTTCGGCACAACGATGAGATCAACGCCGTGATCCTGGGGCGTGACTTCGCCGAGCAAATGGAGACACTCTTCACTCACGATCTTGCTCATTCGAACCGAATCACCTTGGCACAGTGGCGCCATCGCTCACTCTGGACGCGCTTCAAGGAAGCCATAGCTCGGTTTTGGCAATGGTGGTTGTAGCCCAAGCACCAGCAACGAATCCTGGCTAATAACCCACTCGGGGCACCGATTCGGCGGGAAACACCACCGGCTTTTTGGGGGAACACTGTATTGAATGCGGTTTTCTTCGCGATTGTCGTCGCCTCTTTCGGATTCGCCACTTGGGGACAAATCACCGGCACCGGTGCCGGCATGCAGGGGTTGAACCAGGGCCTGATCGATTCGGCCGCCGGCGCGGTCGAGCTGGCGATCGGCCTCATCGGAGTCATGGCGTTGTTCCTAGGCTTGATGAAGGTGGCCGAAGCCGGGGGCCTGCTCGCCATCATTGCACGACTTATCAGCCCCTTGATGAGTCGGTTGTTTCCGGAGGTTCCCCCGGATCATCCGGCGATGGGGGCGATGATCCTCAACCTCTCCGCTAATGCCTTGGGGCTTGGCAACGCCGCCACCCCATTCGGAATCCGGGCCATGCAGGAGTTGGATCGCCTGAACACCAAACCGGGGGTCGCCACGGATCCCATGGTCTTGTTCCTGGCCATCAACACCTCCAGCGTGACCCTGCTGCCGACCGGCGTCATCGCACTGCGCGCCTCCGCCGGTTCCCAGGATCCCGCGGGGATCCTCCCAACCACATTGGTCGCCACCATGACGGCCACCGCAACGGCCGTCCTAGCGGCCAAGTTATACCGATCGTTCACACCCTTCGCGACGGCAGCGGCCTTGCACGAGACCGTTTGCAGCACCTCCGACCCGGATTCTGAGGCGGCGGCTCGAACCACCACCGCGCCGGTGCAGAATACGGGCGACCCCTACCCGCTCTGGGTATCGGTGCTCGCGCTCGGCGCACTGGCCGGCTTGATCCCGCTGACGATCTTCTTCGGCCAAGCGCTCTCGCCGTGGATCATCCCGCTGCTGTTCGTCGGCTTTCTGACCTTCGGCTGGCTCCGGCGGGTCGCCGTCTACGAAGCATTCGTCGAGGGGGCGCAAGACGGGTTCTGGGTAGCGGTGCGGATCATCCCTTACTTGGTGGCCATCCTGGCGGCCGTCGGTATGTTCCGCGCGAGCGGCGCGCTCGCTGCCACGGTCCACATGCTCGGGCCTTTGACGGAGATGGTCGGACTGCCGGCGCAGGCACTGCCCATGGCCTTGCTGCGCCCGCTGTCCGGATCGGGCGCCTACGGCATTTTGGCCTCCATCATTCAGGATCCGGCCATCGGCCCGGACAGCTACACCGGCTATCTGGTATCGACCCTGCAAGGCTCGACCGAGACCACTTTCTACGTCCTGGCCGTATACTTTGGCGCCGTTCAGATTCGGCGCATCCGCCACGCGCTCGCCGCCGCCCTCACCGCCGATCTCGTCGGCATCGGCGCGGCCGTGGCGATTTGCTCCTATCTGTACCGGTAACAACGACGCGACATCACACGTCAAGCCCCGCATCACTCTTCCGAAGCCATTCCCGTCGCTCGCTGGCCTCAGCACCCGGGCAGCCTAGAATTGGATCAACGTTCCTGGGATCGCCGAGTTGCACTCGGCAACTCTCTAAACCGGGCACTTCCCCAAGGCCAGCGTTCTGCGGAATCGATCAAACCGGCGACAACCGGATTATTCTCGATATATTGCTTCGCGGTCTGAAAGTGCCGCTCATTGCGGATGAACCGGTCCCAATAGTCGCGCTGCCAAAGTGGGGAAATTCGCCGAGTACAACTCGGCAATCCCAGGCGACGGATTTCGCGGGACGTGTGGCGCTTCCAGGATTGCACGATCTTCGCGAGCAGCCAGCCTTCTTTCTGCTCAATGAGCACGTGCACATGATTGGGCATAATCACCCAAGCCAGCAGCCGATAACGTTCGCCGTCACCAAACAGCAGCGATTTCTCGACAATGCGCGCATGATCATCTCGATCGAAAATGCACGATCCCAAGCCGCTGTCCAATAATGATTGAATGCGTTGACGCCGCTTCGCGGCTTGCTGATCTTCGGGATAGCCAACCAGTTCTTGCTCCATCCGTGCAACCGCCTCACGCGGCAGTGAATCGGCCAGATGAAATGTGATGTGCTGAATCAGACCAGGCCCGTCAACATGCGGCAAATACCCCCGCGAATACCAACCTCGTGATTCCCGGGATCTTTGGGATCGCCGAGTTGTACTCGGCTCTTCCAGCTTGCCGAGTGCAACTCGGCGATCCCAGCATACGAATTCATACATAACGCATTCCTCCGGGAACACCGTCGGCTTCGCAGTCGCTGCCTCCCGGATACCTCTGACGACACGCGCCGGCAAGCTCAAGCGATCACAACTCGTCGAGAATGGCGGCGATGCTCCGATAGGCCCGCGCAAGCTCGTCTCTGGTGATGCAATACGGCGGCATCAAATACAGCACGTTGCCGAGCGGGCGCAGCAGCAAGCCCTGCTCGAAGGCCTTGCGTTTGATGATGGCGGAAACCTGGTTCAGGTAGCCCGGACGGTCGGCCGTTTTGATATCCATAGCGGCGATGGTGCCGGTCACGCGGATCTTATCGAGCTTGGGATGATCGTCCAGCTTCGCCAAGTGCTCGATATGTTCCTGTTCCAGGGTTTTGAAGGAGTATTCGTTTTGCTCGAGCAACTCCAGAGTCGCGTTGGCGGCGGCGCAGCCGAGCGGGTTGGCGGTATAGCTGTGGCCATGGAACAGGGTCTTGGCCGGATCCGAGCTTGCGAATACCTCATAGATGTGATCGGAGCAAACCGTCACCGCCAGCGGCAAAAAGCCGCCGGTCAGCCCCTTGGCCAGGGCGATCACGTCCGGCTCGACCCCGGCGCGCTCGCAGGCGAACCAAGCTCCCGTCCGGCCGAAGCCGGTCATCACCTCATCGAAGATGAGCAGCGTATCGTGCTCGCGCGACAGGCGGCGCAGCGCCTGCAGGAATTCCGGCCGACACATGCGCATCCCCCCCGCGCCTTGCACCAGCGGCTCGATGATGATCGCCGCATAGCGCTTGGGGTTTTGCTCGAGAAGCTCGCTAAGCCGGTCAAGCGTCTCAGCTTCTTTTGCCTGAATTTCGTTGTTCCCACGCCAAGTCACCGGATATGGCACGGGCTCGACCGGAAACAACAGCTCTTTGTATACATCCGTGAAAAGGGAGCGGGCACTGACCGACATGGCCCCGAAGGTATCGCCATGATAGGCATGATCAAAGCAGATGAAGGATTCGCGTTTCTCGTCGAGATTGGCCCAATATTGCCAAGCTTGCTTGATGGCGATTTCCACGGCGGTTGAGCCGTTATCCGAATAGAAAACCCGATTCAACCGACCGGGCAATTTCCCCGCGAGCGTTTCCGCCAATTTCTCTGCCGGCTCATGGGTGAAACCGGCAAAAATGACATGCTCCAGGCGTTTTGCTTGCCCATGAATCGCATCGGCTATTTCCGGCCGCGCGTGGCCGAGCACATTGACCCACCAACTCGATATCAGATCCAGCAGCTGCTTGCCCCCTGCCAGCTCGATCCAGGCTCCGCTACCGGAAGTGACCTTAAGCGGCGCCGGCGTTCCTTTGATTGGCGTGAACGGATACCAAATATTAGGATGAGAGTCTGAATATTTTTCTTGCATAACCAAAACAAGTCTAAATTTTAACCGAAAATTTTATCGAACATAGCTCGCAATGTATCCGGATCAATCGAGTTAAATCGGTCAACCACTCCAATTACCGAAACTTTCCCGTAATGCTCGATCGCCTCGTGATTTATTTTATTCTCCGGGCCATTCATGATGACGCCAGCGATCGGTATGGAGCGCTGCCGAAGCTGCTCGATGGACAATAACGTGTGATTGATTGTACCAAGGCTCGTGCGTGTGACCAAAATAACGGGGAGCCCCAGATAACCAATCAGATCGATTAGCAGCTGCGTGGAATTGAGCGGCACCAGCAAACCGCCGGCGCCTTCGACTATGATTTTTCCCTCGGGGAGGGCTGGAGGCAGCGCAAAATCACGCACACGAATCTCGAGGCCATCCAGTGCCGCCGAGGCGTGCGGCGATAAAGGCGCGGTTAAGCGAAAGCGTTCTTCGGCGAAGTAGACATCGCCCAGGCCCGTTACGCGTTTTACGAACTGCGTATCCGTCTCCTCATCGAGTCCGGATTGAATGGGTTTCCAATAGCGTGCTCTCAAACCAAACGTCAGCATGGCCGCTACCACGGTTTTCCCTACCCCGGTGTCCGTGCCGGTGACAAAAAGGCCTTTCGGCAAGTGGGTGTTCACATCGCTCCGATCGCCAAGCATTATCCGTCACACAGAAATTCAGAGTTAAGGGTCATGTCTTGTTTCAAGATACCGAGCACGATAACCTGTTGGGATAAAGGCTTTGGCCTGCGCCAAATGGCCGGCTCAGGCCTGATTGAGTTGATGCACTCCGCCGCCAGGAGATCAGCGCGGCGAGGTTGTCGGCGCTCAGAAGAGCCAAGGCATCGGACGTGCCGTTCTCTTCAACCGCCCAGTGCAATGGCAATCCAGGCATCGACGACGATTTTGCTCGGCTCAACGGTCCGCTGCTCAGGCAGGCGTCTTGACTGCGACCACGGTCATCAGCCCCCATAGCCAATCGATCTTGTAGCGCTCGAGAAGCTCTGGGTGCAACCCAGCTCTTTGCAGCATCTCCGCGCATTGTGCCAGCGTGTAGGCCCGATAATGGGCTGCGTTGAACCGGCACAGCAACCGATCCAATAGCCGGCCGGTCCAAAAATCACGGCACCAATCGGTGATGGCGATGCGCCCCTGCGGGCGAACCACCCGCTTCATTTCGGCCAAGGCGCGGGTGGGATCGCGGAAGTAGTGCAGCGCGCTGGTGGAGATCACCAAATCGAAAACCTCGTCACGAACGGGTAAACGCTGCGCGCTGGCTAGGCACAGCCGAGCGCCTTGCCCCAGTTTCTCGGCAGCGATTGCCAGCATCTCGGCGGAAGCATCCACTCCGGTCAACTCGATGCGTGGGTGGCGCTGGCGCAGCGAGCGCAGCAAAGCGCCGGTGCCGCAACCGATGTCGAGCACCCGGTCGCTCGGCTGGACCGATACGCGGCGCAAAGTTTCCTCGACGCTTCGTGAAACATAGAACGACCAGCGCCGGTCATATTGATAGGATAGCCGGGCGTATTCGGCTCGGACAGGATCAGGTGCAATCTGGCTCATGGTAGCTTTGCTGTGCAATCGTCGGGGCCGCTTGAGGCAAATGACGAGCAGAATTTAGAGGCGGTTCACAACCAGCCGTGTTTTGGCTTGACAGTAACAAAAGAGGCGTTACACGTTTTCATTATGAGCTCACCCGTTTGCAGTAACAGCGCGCCGATTCGCCATGACGTCAGCCGGCTGACCGAGCATGACATCTACCTTTTCAGGCAGGGTACCCACTTCAGGCTCTACGAGAAACTGGGCGCCCATCCCATGACCTCGGAGGGCACTGAGGGAACCTACTTCGCTGTCTGGGCGCCCAATGCCGAGCAGGTCTCCGTCATCGGCGAGTTCAACGGCTGGCAGCCCGAGGTCCATAGGCTCGCCCCGCGGGGCGATCAATCTGGGATCTGGGAAGGCTTTATCGCGGGCGTCGGGCAAGGGGCATTGTACAAATATCACATCGAGTCCGGTTGGCACAGGTATCGAGCCGATAAAGGGGATCCCTTCGCGTGCTATTGGGAGGTGCCGCCCGGGACCTCCTCGCGAATCTGGCAGCCACGTTATGTCTGGCAGGATGCGGAGTGGATGGAGCGGCGGCAACGTGCCAACGCCCTCGATGCACCGATTTCCATCTACGAAGTGCATCTCGGCTCCTGGCGCCGGGTGCCGGAGGAAGGCAACCGCTCGCTCAACTACCGCGAGATCGCGCCTGCGCTCGCCGCTCATGTCCGGGAGACGGGCTTTACCCATGTCGAGATCCTGCCGATCATGGAGCACCCCTTCTACGGGTCCTGGGGCTATCAAGTCGTCGGCTATTTCGCACCGACGGCGCGTTACGGCACGCCCGAGGACTTCATGTACTTCGTCGATTACCTCCATCGCAACGGCATCGGCGTCATCCTCGACTGGGTACCCTCCCATTTCCCCGGCGATGGCCACGGCCTGGCTTACTTCGACGGCACCTACCTTTTTGAGCATGCCGATCCGAAAAAAGGCTTTCACCCGGAGTGGAACAGCTACATTTTCAACTACGGTCGGCACGAGGTGCGCTCTTTTCTCATCAGCAACGCCCTGCATTGGCTTGAGCGCTACCATCTCGACGGACTGCGCGTGGATGCGGTCGCCTCCATGCTCTACCTCGACTACGGGCGCAAGGCCGGCGAGTGGATTCCGAATGAGCACGGCGGTCACGAAAACTTGGACGCCATCGCTCTGCTGCACAGCCTCAATGAAGCGGCTTATCGGGATCATCCCGATGTGCAGATCATCGCCGAGGAATCCACAGCCTGGCCCATGGTCTCGCGGCCTACCTACCTCGGCGGACTCGGCTTTGGCATGAAGTGGAACATGGGCTGGATGCACGATACCTTGCGCTATTTTGCGCAAGACCCCGTTTATCGCAAGCACCACCATAATCAGCTCACCTTCAGCCTGTGGTACGCATTCAACGAGAACTTCGTGCTCCCGCTCTCCCACGACGAGGTCGTGCATGGTAAGGGTTCATTGCTCGACAGGATGCCGGGCGAGGAGTGGCAAAAATTCGCCAATCTGCGGTTGCTCTACGGTTATATGTGGGCCCATCCCGGTAAGAAGCTCTTGTTCATGGGCGGCGAGCTCGGCCAAGGGCGTGAGTGGGACCACGATGCGAGTCTCGATTGGCATCTACTCGAGCGACCGTTGCCACAGGGGCTGCAGCGCTGGCTGCAGGATTTGAACCGCTGCTACCGGGCGGAGCACGCGTTGCATGAGATCGACTTCGCCGCCGACGGGTTCGAATGGATCGACGCCAACGATTGGGAGAAAAGCATCATCAGCTTCTTGCGCCGCGGCCGTGACCCTGAGCAACTCCTGCTGGTGGTTTGCAACTTCACTCCCGTGGCACGGACCAACTATCGCGTAGGCGTGCCGTGCGGCGGCGCCTGGCAGGAGCTGCTCAACAGCGATGCCGAACCCTACGGCGGCACCGGGCGAGGTAACTTCGGCGGCCTCGAAGCCGCGCCCGTGCCGCAGCATGGCCGCTATTACTCACTGGCGTTGACCCTGCCGCCGCTCGGTGTGCTTTACCTCAAGCCGGTCGGTGGCTGAGCGGCTTCCATGGCACAGCCGCCATAGCTGTTGCACAGGGGGATTGTGCACATGGCTACAGCATCGCAAAGCGACGGCCGCAAACGCGTTGTGATTGAAAGCGTAGCACCCGAGGTGGACGCGGGGCGTTTCCCGGTCAAGCGCACGCTCGGTGAGAAAGTCACGGTGGAGGCGGACGCCTTCGTCGACGGCCACGATCAGCTCGCCTGCATGCTCCGCTACCGAAAAGCCGCGGCCGAAACATGGATGGAAGTGGCAATGCGCCCGCTCGGCAACGATCGCTGGCGCGGGGAGTTTGCGGTGGACGAGCTTGGGCGGTACGGCTACACCGTCACCGCCTGGGTGGATCATTACCGCACCTGGTGCACGGAGCTGGAAAAACGCACCAAAGCAGAGGACATTGCCAGCGCCCTGATGATCGGTGCCGAGCTCATCGAGGCTGCTGCAGCACGCGCGGCTGAGCCGGATGCGAGCGAACTGCACCGTTATGCAAAGGCGCTGCGTACCGAAGGCGACCCGCTCATGCGCCGCTCGCAGGCACTCGACCCCGCCCTCGCCCAACTGATGGCGCAATGGCCCGATCGCACGTTTGCAACGACCTATGAGCGCGAGCTTATGGTCGTAGTCGACCTCGAGCGCGCCCGCTTCAGCACCTGGTATGAGCTGTTTCCACGCTCGTGCATGCAGGAGCCCGGCACCCACGGCAGCTTGCGCAGCTGCGCCGAACGCCTGCCCTCCATCGCGGCCATGGGCTTTGACGTACTCTACCTGCCGCCCATTCATCCGATCGGCACCACCGCGCGCAAAGGCCGCAACAATGCGCTGAGCGCCACTGCCGAGGATCCCGGCAGTCCCTGGGCCATCGGCTCCGAGGCCGGCGGGCACAAGGCCGTGCATCCGCAGCTCGGCACGCTGGAGGATTTCCGCCACCTGGTGCGCCGCGCCGGGGAGCAGGGGCTCGATGTGGCGCTCGATATCGCCTTCCAATGCTCGCCGGATCATCCTTATGTCAAGCAGGCACCGCAATGGTTCCGGTGGCGCCCCGACGGCACCGTGCAATATGCGGAGAACCCCCCCAAGAAATATCAGGACATTTACCCGTTCAATTTCGAGAGCGAGGACTGGCAAGGGCTTTGGGATGAGCTCGAAGACGTGTTCCTATTCTGGATCGAGCAAGGCGTGCGGATTTTCCGGGTCGATAATCCCCACACCAAACCTTTCCCATTCTGGGAATGGCTGATCACGCGCGTCAAAGCACGGCACCCCGAGGTGATTTTTCTCGCGGAAGCCTTTACCCGACCCAAGGTGATGCACCGGCTCGCAAAGCTCGGCTTCACCCAGTCCTACACGTATTTCACTTGGCGCAACAGCAAATGGGAGCTAATGGGCTACTTCACCGAGCTCACGCAAACCGCATCGCGCGAGTACTTCCGGCCCAACCTGTGGCCGAATACGCCTGACATTCTGAACGAATACCTGCAAGTCGGCGGGCGGCCCGCTTTCATGATCCGACTCATACTCGCCGCCACGCTGGGCGCGAGTTACGGAATCTATGGTCCGGCCTTTGAGCTCTGCGAATCGAGACCACGCGAGCCCGGTAGCGAGGAGTACCTGAACTCGGAGAAATACGAAATCCGGGCCTGGGAGCTCGAGCGTCCCGACAGCCTTGCTCACTTCATCACGCGGGTGAACCGGATCCGGCGCGAAAATCCCGCACTACAACACGATTGGAACCTGCGCTTCCATCCCGTCGACAACGAGGCATTAGTCTGTTATAGCAAGCACAGCGATGCACTCGACAACGTAATCTTGGCGGTAGTCAATGTCGATCCGCATCATACCCAAGCCGGCTGGGTGGAACTCCCGCTCGAAGCGTTGCAACTCCCCCCCGACCACCCTTATCAGGTGCACGATTTGTTGAGCGACGCCCGTTATCTCTGGCAAGGCGCGCGCAATTACGTCGAGCTCGACCCACGCAGCGCACCGGCCCATATCTTTCGAGTGCGCCGGCATGTATGCACCGAGCGTGATTTCGACTACTTCATGTGAAACCAAATCAGCAGGACGGAGGGCCGCCCGGCATGCGCGCGCGCAAAGGCAACGCCTCGCTGGAAGATGATCCGGTCTGGTACAAGGACGCCATAATCTACCATTTGCATGTCAAAACTTTCTTCGACAGCAACAATGACGGCGTCGGCGATTTCCAAGGCCTGACCACAAAGCTCGACTACATCCAGGATCTCGGCGCCAACACGATCTGGCTACTGCCCTTCTATCCCTCGCCCATGCGCGACGACGGCTACGATATCGCCGACTACCGCAATATCCATTCAGCCTACGGGAGCCGGCGCGATTTCCGAAACTTCGTGCGCGAGGCGCACCGACGTGGCATCCGCATCATCACCGAGCTCGTGATCAACCACACCTCCGATCAGCACCCCTGGTTTCAGGCCGCCCGGCGCGCGCCGCACAACTCGCCCAAACGGGATTTCTATCTGTGGAGTGAAACCGATAAGCGATTCCCCGAGACGCGCATTATTTTCACCGACACGGAGAGCTCGAATTGGGCTTGGGATCCGCTGGCGCAGGCTTATTATTGGCACCGCTTCTTCTCGCATCAGCCGGATTTGAACCACAACAATCCCCAAGTAGTCCGAGCGGTTACCCGAGTGATGCGTTTTTGGCTCGATATGGGCGTGGACGGCCTGCGCCTCGATGCAATCCCCTATCTCTGCGTGCGCGAAGGTTCCAATAACGAGAACCTCGCTGAGACACACGCCGTGGTCAAGCAAATGCGCGCCATCGTCGATGCCCATTACCGCAACCGCCTCTTCCTGGCCGAGGCAAACCAATGGCCCGAGGACGTGCGCGATTACTTCGGCGACGGCGACGAGTGCCACATGGCGTATCATTTCCCGCTGATGCCGCGGATGTACATGGCCATCGCCCAAGAGGATCGCCATCCCATCGTCGAGATCATGGACCAGACCCCGAGCATTCCTGAAACCTGCCAGTGGGCCATATTCCTGCGTAACCACGATGAGCTCACCCTCGAGATGGTGACCGACGAGGAGCGTGACTACATGTACCAGGCGTATGCAAGCGATCCGCGCATGCGCGTGAATGTGGGGATCCGGCGCCGCCTGGCACCGCTTATGGACAACGACAACGACAAGATCAAGCTGATGAACAGCCTACTCATGTCGATGCCGGGCTCGCCGATCATCTACTACGGCGATGAGATCGGCATGGGGGATAACATTTTCCTCGGTGACCGCAACGCCGTGCGTACACCCATGCAATGGTCGCCCGATCGTAATGCCGGTTTCTCCAGAGCCGACCCGCAGCGGCTTTATCTGCCGCCCGTCATGGATCCCATTTACGGCTACGAGGCGGTCAATGTCGAGGCGCAGAGCCGCGCTCCCAGCTCGCTGCTCAACTGGACCAAGCGTCTCATTGCCGTGCGCAAGGCGTACAAAGCATTCGGGCGCGGACGTCTGGAGTTCATCAAGCCCGGCAATCGCAAGATCATCGCCTACCTGCGTACGTATCAGGATTCAGTCATCCTCTGCGTTGCCAACCTGGCGCGCTCGGCGCAGCCAGTAGAGCTTGATCTCGCCCGCTTCAAGGGTCGTGTTCCCGTGGAATTGATGGGCCGTACAGCGTTTCCGCCGATTGGCGAGCTGCCGTATCTGCTCACGCTCACAGGCCACGGCTTCTACTGGTTTCACCTCACCGCCGAGGGCGAGGCACCCTCCTGGCACCAAGCCAGCCTGCCATCGAGCGAGTTGCCGGTGCTGGTGATGTTCGAAGGCTGGAAGAGCTTCTTCCCGGCTGAGGTCGCTGCATCGCGCCAGGGCATGGCCGAGCGCATGCGCGAGCGTTTTTTGACCGAGGCTTTGCCGACGTTCCTCCCGGTGCAGCGTTGGTTTGCGGCAAAAGGCCAGCGCCTTGAGCGCGTCGAGCTCGTCGAGCACATGCCGTGGTCCGAAGGTGGCCGGGACTATCTGCTGGCCTGGATCCAGGTCGACTCGACGGGCCAGGCTGGGCAGACGTATTTTCTGCCGCTCGCGACGACCTGGGGTGGCCCGCGCGACGAGCACCTGCATGAGCTATTGCCCTACGCACTGGCGCGGGTCAGGCATCAAGCCCGTGTGGGCATCCTCCACGATGCGCTGCGCGCTGGGCATTTCTGTCAGGCCGTGGTCCGCGCAATGGGCCGCAACCAGTGCCATCGAGCGAACGGGACGACGCTGCGGTTCACCTCGACGGCCGTGTATCCGCAGCTATTGGCCAAGCTTGCACCCGACGCCACCATCGAGCGCCCGACAAGCGAGGGGAGTAATACGGCCATCATCTTGGGCACGGAGCTCTTCCTCAAGGCGTATCGACGGCTCGAGCCGGGCATCAATCCGGAGCTCGAGATGGGCCGTTTCCTGACTGAACGCTCACCGTTTGCAAACATCGTGCCCTTGCTGGGCGCGCTCGAGTATGAAAACCACGACGGTACCGTAACAACGCTTGCTCTGCTGCAGAAATACGTTCCCGCTCAGGGGGATGCGTGGTCTTATTGGGTCGACTACCTGCAACGCTTCCTCGAAGACACTCTGCTACGGCCAAGTGCCGAGGTAGCGATCGAACTCGAAGCCTCGCACGCCGCCAACCTGACCCTGCTGCACACGCTCGGTCGGCGCACCGGTGAGTTGCATCGCGCTCTGGCCCGGCACACCGGCGATTCCGCCTTCGATCCGGAGCCCGTGCAGCCCGCCGACCTCGACGCCTGGCGCACCACAGTGCTCGCGCAAGCGCAGGCCACGTTGCAGCGGCTCGAGCGCGAAGTCGAACGCCTCGCTGAGGGGGCACGCACCGCTGCCGAGCAACTCATCGCTGCACGGCAGAGCTTGCTCGAGTGCATCAAGCGCAGCGCGCCGGCGGCGTTTACAGGCCTGAAGACACGCTTGCACGGCGATTACCACCTCGGCCAGGTACTCGTCGTCGAAAACGATTTCATCATCATCGACTTCGAGGGTGAGCCGGCCCGTCCGCTTACCGAACGCCGTCAGAAGCACTCACCGCTGAAAGACGTGGCCGGTATGCTGCGCTCTTTCAGCTATGCGCTGCACTCGGCGCTGCAGCATGTCACGGCCGAGCGCCCGGCGGACCGTGAGCGGTTGGCGCCTTTCGCGCAGGATTGGGAATGTCGCGCCACGGCGGCGTTTCTCGCGGGGTATGCCGAGGGCAGCCAGGACACCGGCATCCGCCCTGAACCGATCGAGGCGGCCCGACCGCTCATCGCTTTGTTCATAATAGAAAAAGCGCTCTACGAGTTGCGCTATGAATTGGACAATCGACCCGACTGGGCCGAAATTCCTCTTGCCGGGCTCCGCGCGCTGCTGGATCAGCCGGAGACCATCTTCGCTCGTGAAATAAGATAAAACCTTGTTGCCTATGCCTAGCACCCTCTGCGGGCGTGTTGACGTACACTGAGCCCGGCCCTACACCGCAACCAGCGAATGATCCATGGACAGCAGCGCCTCGATGAACAAACTGATCAACAGCCTCTGGCCGGGCGAATCCCACCCGCTCGGTGCAACTTGGGATGGCGAGGGGGTGAACTTCGCCCTGTTCTCCGAGCACGCCGAGAAAGTCGAGCTGTGTCTGTTCGACGCAAAGGGGCGGCGCGAAGTGGCGCGTATCGAGCTCAAGGAGCAGACCGATCTGGTCTGGCACGGCTACTTGCCGGAGGCGCGCCCCGGGTTGCTCTACGGTTATCGGGTGCATGGACCCTACGACCCCCAACGCGGTGATCGATTCAACCCCCACAAACTGCTGCTCGATCCCTACGCCAAATCGATCATAGGCCCCTTGCGTTGGAGCGATGCCCACTTCGGCTACCGGCTTACGAGCAGCCGCGAGGATCTCTCCTACGACCGCCGGGATAACGCCTATGGGATGCCCAAATCGCAAGTAATCGACCCGGCTTTCACCTGGGGGGATGACCGCCGGCCAAAGACCCCCTGGCATGACACGGTCATATACGAACTGCACGTCAAGGGACTTACAGCCCTCCAACCGAAGCTACCGCCTTGGCTGCGGGGAACCTATGCCGGCCTCGCAACCGCTCCGGTGATCGAGCATCTGCAACGCCTCGGAGTAACGACGGTGGAGCTCATGCCGGTGCATACGGCCGTCAACGATCGCTACCTCGCCCAACAGGGTCTGCACAACTACTGGGGCTACAACTCGATCGGCTACTTCGCCCCCGACATGCGCTACGTGGCCAACGGCGGGGTGAGCGAGTTCAAGACCATGGTCAAAACCCTGCACTCGGCAGGCATCGAGGTCATTCTCGATGTCGTCTACAACCATACCGCCGAGGGCAACCATCTGGGCCCGACGCTATGCTTTCGCGGTATCGACAACGCCGCCTATTATCGGCTGGCGGAGAATCCACGCTATTACATCGATTACACTGGTTGCGGCAACACGCTGAACATGATGCACCCGCGGGTGCTGCAGCTCATCATGGACAGCCTGCGTTACTGGGCACTGGAGATGCACGTCGACGGCTTCCGCTTCGATCTGGCCTCGGCGCTGGCCCGCGAGCTCCACGAGGTGGACCGCCTCGGCGCCTTCTTCGACATCATTCATCAAGACCCCGTGCTCTCTCAGGTGAAGCTTATCGCCGAGCCTTGGGATCTGGGCGAAGGCGGTTACCAGGTCGGCAACTTCCCGGTCGGCTGGACCGAGTGGAACGGCAAATACCGCGACGCCGTGCGCTCCTATTGGAAGGGCGAAGGCGGGCTGATCGGCGAGCTCGCCTATCGGCTCACCGGCTCGAGCGATCTCTACGAGCGCAGCGGCCGCCGTCCGTATGCCAGCATCAACTTTGTCACGGCGCACGATGGCTTCACGCTCGAAGATCTCGTCTCCTACAACGAAAAACACAACGAGGCGAACGGCGAGGACAACCGTGACGGCGAAAACCATAACCTGTCCTGGAACTGCGGCACCGAAGGCCCGACCGAGGACCCGGCAATCAAAGCGTTGCGCGCCCGTCAGAAGCGCAACTTACTGGCCACACTGTTGCTATCCCAGGGTGTACCCATGCTGCTGGCCGGCGACGAGCTGGGACGCAGCCAACAGGGTAACAACAACGCCTACTGCCAAGACAACGAGATCTCCTGGATGAGCTGGGTGCTGCGTCCGGAGGACGAGGAGCTGCTCGCTTTCGTGGCACAGCTCATCCGCATTCGCAAAGCGCATCCTCTGTTTCGCCGGCGCAAGTTCTTCGTTGGAAAGCGAGGCATCGGAAAGCGAGATATCGCCTGGCTCAACCCGAACGGCCGTGAGATGAGCGAGGAGGAATGGCAGCATACGTTTGCCCGCTGCCTGGGCGTTTATCTCGCCGGCGGCGCACTCGATGAGCAAGACGCCCAGGGGCGGCGTTTGACCGACGATGACTTCGTCCTGCTCCTCAACGCCCATCACGAACCCATTCCATTTACTCTGCCCACGGCGGCTTGGGATACCCCTTGGGAGCGGCTAATCGATACCGCCGACCCGACTCCCGGCGCCGCAACACCCCGGTATGAAGCCGCCTCGACGTATCCACTCGAGGCCCGGGCGCTGGTGCTTTTGACCGCCCGCAATCCGGAGAGGCACGCATGAGACGCCACCATTCGATGCCGTTCGGTGCTGAGCCCCAAGCCGACGGTCGGGTGCGTTTCCGCCTCTGGGCGCCGGCCCTCGCGCGGCTTACGCTGGCGCTCGAGGACCCAGGCCAAGAGCGGCTTTTGGAAATGGAGCCGCGAGCGGATGGGTGGTTCGAGCTCACGAGCGCGGCGGCCCACGTGGGCAGCCGCTATCGCTTCGTGCTGCCGGATGGCCAGCGTGTTCCCGACCCCGCTGCGCGGTTCAATCCCGAGGATGTGCACGGCCCGAGCGAAGTGATCGATCCCACGGCGTTTTGTTGGGAGGATTCCGATTGGCGGGGACGCCCCTGGCAGGAGGCGGTGATTTACGAACTGCATGTGGGCGCGTTCAGCCCCGGCGGCACCTTCGATGGCGTACGGGAACGGCTCGCTCACCTGGCGGCGCTCGGTATCACCGCACTCGAGCTCATGCCGGTGGCGGATTTCCCGGGCACGCGTAACTGGGGCTACGATGGGGTGTTGCCCTTTGCTCCCGACAGTCGGTACGGACGGCCCGAAGCGCTCAAGCGGCTCGTGCAGGCGGCGCACCAGCATGGGCTTATGGTGCTGCTCGATGTCGTCTACAACCACTTCGGCCCCGAGGGCAATTACCTGCAGGCCTACGCACCGGCGTTTTTTACTCACCGCCACACTACGCCGTGGGGTGCGGCGATCAACTTCGACGGCGAGCACAGCCAAACGGTGCGACGCTTTTACATCGACAATGCGCTCTATTGGCTCGAGGAATTCAACCTGGATGGGCTGCGGCTCGACGCCGTGCACGCCATCTATGATGACAGCCAGCCGGATATCCTAATCGAGCTCGCCGAGGCCGTCCGGGCCGGACCGGGGCGCACGCGCCCGCGGCATCTCGTGCTCGAGAACGATCACAACGCGGCGCGCTATCTGGCGCGTGAAGCGCAGCATCCACGCTGGTATACGGCGCAGTGGAACGATGATTGCCACCATGCGCTGCATACGCTGCTCACCGGCGAATCGCAAGGCTATTACGCCGATTACGCCCAGCGCTCGACCCAGCTGTTGGCCCGTTGCCTCAGCGAAGGCTTTGCCTTCCAGGGCGAGCCCTCGCCCTATCGGGGCGGCGCGCCGCGCGGCGAACCGAGCGCCGGGCTGCCGGCCAACGCGTTCGTCAATTTTCTGCAAAACCACGACCAGATCGGCAACCGGGCACTCGGCGAGCGCATCACGCGGCTTGCGGACCCCCGTGCCGTGCGCGCGGCGCATACCCTGCTCCTGCTCGCTCCCGCGCCGCCGCTGCTGTTCATGGGGGAGGAATGGGATAGCCAAACGCCTTTCCCGTTTTTCTGCGACTTCGGCCCGGAGTTGGCCGGGGCGGTTCGCGACGGGCGGCGCCGGGAGTTCGCACATTTCCCCGAGTTCAGTGCCCCCGGCGCGCGCGAACGCATTCCCGACCCGAACGATCCCGCGACTTTCGCGCTGGCACGGCTCGATTGGTCGGCGCTCACACACCCTTTCCATGCGCGTGCGTTGGCCTTCCACCGCGAACTGCTCACGCTGCGCCAGCAAGCTATTGTGCCGCGGCTGCCCGCCCGCGCTCGCCGCAGCGAACGGCTAGCCGAGCATGCGCTGCGTATCGAATGGCAATTAACGGATGGCGCCTCACTCGGATTGCTCGCCAATCTGGGGCAGACACCCGTTACGCTCGCCGACACCCCGGCCGGTGAGCTGTTGTATGCCAGCGAGGCCGGGCTCGAGGAGTTTCTGCAACGCAGCGCGCTTCCCGGTTGGTCAGTCGTCTGGCTGCTCGCGCCGACTGGGGCATAGGAGCGCCGCATGCATGAACAAGAGGCACTCGATCGGCTGGCGGTGCTCTGCGGCATCGCGCCTGACTATACTGATGTTTGGAGGCAAACGCACTCGGTCTCGGCTGCAACCAAACGTGCCTTGCTCACGGCCATGGGGTTTGCGATCGCGGACCCGGCACAGCTGCATGGGGCGCTTGCCGATTGCGAGCTCGGCCCCTGGCGCCGGCTGCTGCCGCCGGTGTGGGTTCACCGCCTAGGTCCGCAACCACTGCAAATTCCCATCACGCTCGCGGCCGAACCACACGGGATTGCCTTGCACTGGCGGCTGCAAACCGAGGATGGCTCGGAACACCGCGGCGAGCTTCGTACCGAAACGTTGGCGGTGCTCGCCGAGCGCGGGGTCGATGGCAAGCGCTGCCGTCGCTACGCCTTCGCCCCGGATCTGACGCCACGGCCCGGCTATCATCGCCTGCATCTCAGCCGTGCAGACGAGCCAGACTGGGTCGAGATGGCGCTGATCAGCGCGCCGGCCACTTGCTATCGACCGCCTGCACCCGACGCCGAAAGCCGCTGCTGGGGACTGGCCGTACAGCTCTATGCCGTGCACTCACATCGCAATGCTGGGATCGGTGATTTCACCGACCTACGGCATCTGATCGAGCTGTGCCACACGGTGGGAGCGGATTTCGTCGGAGTTAATCCGCTGCACAGTCTCTTTCCGCACAATCCGGCTCATGCCAGTCCCTACAGCCCGTCGAGCCGGCTGTTCCACAATGTGCTCTATCTCGATATCGAGGCCATTCCCGAGCTCGACGAGTGCGCCGTCGCCCGCGAGCTCATCGCCGCCCCCGAATACCAGGCTCAGCTCGCGGCGCTACAAGGTGCCCCGCTCGTCGACTATCCGGCGGTCTGGGCACTCAAAGTGGCGGTTCTGGAGCGGCTCTATGCCGATTTCCGCCGCCGGCATTTGCTGCATGAGAGCGCACGCGGCCGAGCCTTTCAGACCTTCCAGGCCGCCGGCGGCGAAGCTCTGGAACGCTTCGCTCGCTACCAGGCGTTGCAGGCACATTTCCAACAACAGGACGCAGCCATCTGGGGCTGGCCCGTCTGGCCCGCAGCGTATAGAGACCCCAACGCCCCCGCGGTCGCCGAATTCGCCCGCCATCACCGCGAGCGGGTGGAGTTTTTCCAATATTTGCAGTGGCAAGCCGATAGCCAATTGGCAGCGGTCAGCCGGCGGGCCGATGAGCTGGGACTGGGCGTAGGACTGTATCAGGACCTCGCGCTCAGCGTCGACCGGGCAGGCGCCGATGTCTGGTCCGAGCAAACATTATACGCGACGGCGGCCAGCATCGGCGCGCCACCGGATGATTTCAATCTCAAGGGCCAGGACTGGGGACTTCCCCCCATGGTGCCCGAGCGTCTGCGCGAACAGGCCTATGCGCCTTTCATCGCGTTGCTGCGGCAGAACATGCGCCACGCCGGCGCACTGCGCATCGATCATGTGATGGCGCTCATGCGCTTGTTTTGGGTGCCGCCTGGGGCCACTCCGGCCGAGGGTGCCTATGTGCATTATCCGGTCGACGATCTGCTCGGGATCCTGGCGCTCGAGAGTCAGCGCAACCGCTGCCTGATCATCGGCGAGGATTTGGGCACCCTGCCAGAGACCCTGCGTGACACACTCGGCCCGCTCGGCGTGCTCTCCTATCGGATCTTGTATTTCGAGCGCGACCACAACGGCGAGTTCAAACGCCCGGAGCACTACCCCGCGCAGGCTCTGGCGGCGGCTACTACCCACGATCTCCCCACGCTCGCCGGCTTCTGGCTCGGTCATGACCTCGCATTGCGGCAGCGCTTCAACCTGTTCCCAACCGAGGCGCACCGCGAGGAGCAGATCGTCGGCCGGGCCCAAGACCGGGCGCGGCTGCTGCTCGCACTGCAGCGGGAGGGTTTGCTCCCTGAGGGGATCGACGTGGATCCGGTGCTGGTCCCGGAGATGACCGACGCGCTCATGCGCGCGATCCATCGCTTCATGGCGCGGACACCCGCCCGTCTCATGGCGGTTCAGCCCGAGGATGTATTCGGTTGTGTGGAGCAAGTCAATCTGCCCGGTACCGTCGATGCGCATCCGAACTGGCGCCGCCGGCTCCCGGTTCCGCTCGAGGCCTGGTCGCAGGATATCCGCTTCGTGGCGCTGTGCGCGGCACTGCGTAGCGAACGCCCTCCCGCGCCGCAATCGGCTGCGACACTCGGCGAGAGCGCGGCTTTGACTGTACCGATCGCCACTTATCGGTTGCAGTTCAATCGCGATTTCACCTTCGCCCAAGCCGCCCGGCTGATCGCGTATCTGCACGATCTCGGGATCAGCCACTGCTACGCCTCACCGTATCTCAAGGCCCGCCCCGGCAGCCTTCACGGCTATGACATCATCGACCACACGGCGCTCAACCCGGAGATCGGCCGTGACGCGGACTTCGAACGCTTCGTTAAGGCGCTGCACGAGCACGGCATGGGGCAAATCCTCGACATCGTCCCGAATCACATGGGAGTGATGGGCAGCGACAATCACTGGTGGCTGGACGTGCTGGAAAATGGCCAGGCTTCACCCTATGCCGAGTACTTCGATATCGACTGGCGGCCGGTCAAGGAGGAGCTGCGCGGCAAGGTGCTGCTGCCCGTGCTCGGGGCGCCTTACGGAGAGGCGCTCGAAGGGGGTGAGCTGCGTCTGCAACTTCTAGTCGAACAGGGCGAGTTTAGTGTCTACTATCACGAACACCGCTTTCCCATCGATCCGACGGCCTACCCCGATGTCCTCGGATTGCACCCCGAGCGCTTGGCACAGCGCCTCGGCGATGACCAGGCGAGCCTCACGGAGCTGCAGAGCATCATCACCGCTTTCGGCCATCTACCCTTGCGGGAGACAACGGACGCCGAGGCACGCGAGGAACGGTTACGCGAAAAAGAGGTCTGCAAACGCCGTCTCGCGCAGCTCTGCCGGGAGGCGCCCGCTGTGGCCGAATTCTTGGCTGGCAATGTGGCGTTTTTCTGCGGCCGCTGCGGCGAGCCGGAAAGCTTTGCGCCGCTGCATGGCTTGCTCGAGCGCCAGGCCTATCGGCTGGCCCATTGGCAGGTGGCAGCCGATGAGATCAATTACCGGCGCTTTTTCGACGTCAACGATCTGGCCGCTCTGCGCATGGAAAACCCGGCGGCATTCGAGCTCACACACCAGCGCATCTTCGAGTGGATCGAAAACGGTCAGATCGACGGTCTGCGCATCGACCATCCGGACGGCCTCTATGATCCGCTGCGCTACTGCCAGATGCTCGCTGAGCGACTGCGCGCAAAGGCGGTACCGGTGTCTGGTGATGCCGATGAACAGGCGCCGCAGCCGTACCTCGTTGTGGAGAAGATCCTGGCCGGTTACGAGCATCTGCCTGAGCACTGGCCGGTTGCCGGCACCACCGGCTACGATTTCACTCAGACCGTCAACGCCCTGTTCGTATACGCGCCGGCCGAATCGGCCTTCGAGCGCATTTACCAGCGCTTCATCGGCAAGCGAATCGAGTTCGACGAACTGCTCTATGAGTGCAAAAAGCTCATTATCCGAGGTCATCTTTCGAGCGAGCTCACCGTGCTGGCCAATCGGCTCGATCGCATCGCCCAGGCGAACTGGCGCACCCGCGACTACACGCTAAACGGGCTGCGCGATGCGCTTACCGAGTTCGTCGCCTGCTTCCCGGTCTATCGAACGTATGTCAGCGAAGCGGGGGTAAGCAGCGAGGATCGGCGCTATGTCGACTGGGCGATCACCCAGGCAAAAAAACGCAGTCGTGCGACCGGTGCCGGAGTCTTCGATTTCATTCGTGATCTCATGCTGCTCGAAGGCCAGCCACCATGGCCGGCGGCGCTACGCCAACAGGCCTTGCAGTTCACGCTCAAACTCCAGCAGTACACGGCGCCGATCATGGCCAAAGGGCTCGAGGATACCGCGTTCTACATCTACAACCGCCTGATCTCGCTCAATGAGGTAGGCGGCGATCCACGCCGCTTCGGTGTGTCGGTCGCCGCCTTTCACCATTTCAACCAAGAGCACGGCCGGCGCTGGCCCCATGCCCTGCTCGCCACCTCTACCCACGATAACAAGCGCAGCGAGGACGTGCGCGCCCGCATCAATGTACTCACCGAACTGCCGGCGGCCTGGCGCGGTCGACTCGCGCGCTGGCGGCGCATAAACCGCACCAAGCTACGGATGATCGATGCGGCACCGGCGCCGTCGCGCAACGATCAGTACCTGTTCTACCAGACGCTGGTCGGCGCCTGGCCGCTCGAGCTGAGCACCGATACCGAGCTCGCGGTGTTTTGCGGGCGCATCGAAGCCTTTCTGCTGAAAGCCATCCGGGAGGCCAAGGTGCAGAGCTCATGGCTGAACCCCAACCCGGCCTATGAGGAGGCGGCCGTGCAATTCGTGCGCGCGGTCCTGTCCTCGCTGCAGGACAACCCCTTCCTCAGTGACTTACGCACCTTCATCAAGCCGATTGCCCGCTATGGGCTGCTCAATAGCCTCGCCCAAACGCTGCTCAAACTCACCTCGCCGGGCGTGCCGGATATCTACCAAGGCAACGAGCTCTGGGATTTCAGTCTGGTGGATCCCGATAATCGCCGGCCGGTGGATTACCGCCACCGCAAGCGTCTGCTCAGCGAGGTGCGCACCATAGCCATCGACGCAGCCGATATCCGTGAGCGGTTAACGGCTCTGCTGGAGAATCTCGAAGACGGCCGCTTGAAACTCTACCTTACCCGACAAGCCTTGCGGCTACGGCATCGCTATCGGGCGCTCTTTCAGCACGGCGACTATCGGGCGCTCGCGGCACAGGGCGAGCGCGCCGAGCACATTTGCGCCTTCGCACGAGGGCATGAAACGGAGATGGCCGTGATCGCCACAGGCCGGTGGTTCGCTCGCCTTGCGGCCGCAAGCGAGGGGCTTGCAAGCGGCGCATCGCCTTGGACGGATACCTGGGTCGAAGCCCCGGCCGGCGGGCGCTATCTCAATGCGCTGACCGGCGAGCGCCTTATTACCAGTGAAGCAGAGAGTGGACCCCGGTTCGCCGCCGCCGAGCTTTTCCAGATCCTGCCGGTCGCATTGTTAGTGCGGCAAGGAGACTGAGACGGCCGGCCAGCCGCCTTGGGTTAGCGGCAACCAACGACCTTATGGGGCACATAAAAATCTTCGAGGCGCTCGATCTCGGCTGCATCGAGCGTGATCTCGAGCGCCGCTACGGCTTCCTCCAAATGCTCGAGCTTGCTCGCGCCGATAATCGGTGCTGTCACGACCGGCTTCGAGAGCAGCCAAGCGAGCGCGATTTGCGCCGCCGTGTGGCCGCGCTCAGCGGCGACCGCCCGGGTCGCGTTTATAACCGGATAATCCATCTGTTGCCCCAGGCTCCACAGCTTGATCTTGGTATCCGTGCGCGCGCGCAGCGTCCGGCCTTCGCTGCCCGGTGGGCGGGTGCCGGCAAGCACCCCACGGGCGAGCGGGCTCCAGGGGATCACGCCGATACCCTGGTCTGCGCACAGCGGCAGCATCTCCCGTTCTTCCTCGCGATAGATCAAGTTGTACATGGGCTGCATGCTCGCGAAGCGGGTCCAGCCGTAACGCTCGGCGATATGCTGCGCCTTGGCGAATTGCCAGGCAAACATACTGGAGGCGCCGATATACCGGACCTTGCCAGCCTTCACGATGTCGTGCAGGGCCGCCATGGTCTCCTCGATGGGGGTGTCGTAGTCCCAGCGGTGGATCTGATAGAGATCCACATAGTCCGTGCACAGGCGGGCGAGCGAGGCATCGATGGCATGCATGATGTGCTTGCGTGAGAGTCCGCGCTGGTTGGGACCCTCCCCCATCGGCATGAAGACTTTGGTGGCGATGACGACCTCTTCGCGACTTGCGAAGTCGCGCAGAGCATGTCCCAATACCTCCTCGGAGCGGCCATCGGAGTACATATCGGCGGTGTCGAAAAAATTGATGCCCAGCTCCAAAGCCCGGCGGATGAAGGGGCGGCTGTGCTCCTCATCGAGGACCCACTCGCCCCACGTCGGCGAGCCATAGGTCATAGTCCCCAAGCAAAGGCGCGACACCTTGAGACCGGTACGGCCGAGACGGCAGTATTCCATGACAAGCCTCCGAGCAAAAACGGGTACCCAGCGCGGCTTTCACCTTACGCCGCCACCCGCCACGAACCAAGACAGGTACAATGCTTCGCACGGCAATAACGCTACCGGCCAGTGCGCTGGATCATTGGCCAAGGCAAGCTTCAGCTTCGCACTGCAACGCTGCTGCATCGAATCGAACGAACTCCGGGCGCAACGCCGCCTGAGCTAAAGAGCATCACCATGAATTCAAGTAATGTCGCCGATCGCCCGATCCTCGCCGATCTCGTGGATCTCAGCATACAAGTGGACCGGGATGCGGCGCTGAATCCTCCAGAGCTGCGCCGCCGTGATCGCCCGATCGGCCAGAAGCTTGCGCATCTTGCCGGCAAGCCACAAGGCCAGCTTCGGCAGTGGTTGCGCGAGATCAGCCGGGACAAACCGACCCAAGCCGGCGCCACCGCCGTCAAAACGCTGCACCGAATGGCTCTGATTCTCGCCGCAGTAGGGCTCATCATCGGTTGGGGCGCCGCACTGGCCATCTTTGCTTACGATGGCACCCGACCGGTCAATGTCGTCAATGTCCTGGCCGCGTTCGTCGGGGTTCAGCTGCTTCTTTTACTTTTGACCGCCATCGTGGCCTTACCGAGAAATCTACTGCAGCGGCTGCCGGGCGCGCGACCGGTACAAGATCTCCTCGGATGGCTCAGTCCCGGCCGGCTCGTGCCCGCCGTAGCGCGCTATTTACCGGCGGAGCATCGCCTTGCGCTGGAAGCGGCGCTGGGGCGCCACAAAGCGGGTCATATGGCCTATGGCCAGGTTCAGAAATGGCTGATTCTGCGGTTTTCGCAAATCCTCGCCATCGCATTCAATATCGGCGCCTTGGCCGGCTGTCTCTATTTGGTCACCGTCTCTGACCTGGCTTTCGGCTGGAGCACCACGCTGACGGTGGATTCCCAAAACTTTCATTCACTTATCACTCAGCTGGCCTGGCCTTGGCGGAGCTGGCTACCCGGCGCGGTCCCCTCCATAGAGGTCATCGATGCCACCCGCTATTTCCGCTTCGACCACGGCATCCTGCCCAACGCCCCGGACGGTTCGGCCGATGTTGCCACCCTTGGCCAATGGTGGCCGTTTTTGCTCATGGCGATTGCCTGCTACGGCCTCCTGCCCAGACTAGGCCTTTTCGTGCTGTCCCAGTGGCGGCTGGATGCGGCGTTGAAAACGGCGCTGGTCCATGCACCGGGCGCCCTGCAAATCCTCGACCGGATGAATCGCGCGCTTGTCGAGACCGCGGCTACGGAGCCCGAAGTGCGCATGAAATCCGGTGCAATACAAGAAGTGCCGTTCCCCGCACACAGTTTGGATAGAAACAGACCGAATGCCTACCTTATCAACTGGGCCGGAATCAATGCGGACGAAGAGCAATTCGATCGCCTGTTCAAGCAGACAATGGGGGTTGCGCTCGAGCGGATGCTCCATGCGGGCCGGATGGACTCGATTGACGAGGATGAGCGGACGATCGACGAAGTGGCCAACGCCGCGCACAATCCGGCGATTCTCGTGGCAGTGAAATCATGGGAGCCGCCGCTGCTGGATTTTATGGATTTTTTGGATTCTTTACGCGCGGCCGTGGGGTCCGAGCGATTGATAACCGTCACCCCGATCATGCTCGACCAGAAGCGTGAATTCATTCCGGCGGATCCGGACGACCTGGACGTTTGGAAAAAACGTCTGCAAAGTCGCGGTGATTCACGCATCGACTTCCTGCCATTATCTGCGGAGGCCGCCTGATGTCCGCCCCTGCTTTTGCTGTCGTGGGCCATCCAAACAAAGGTAAATCCAGCATCGTCGCCACGCTGGCCCAGGATAATTCAGTACAGATCTCACCCATTCCGGGTACCACGGTCAAATGCCGGCACTTTCCCATGAAAGTCGACGGCGAGGTGCAATACATCCTGGTGGACACGCCCGGTTTTCAGCGGGCACGGCAAGCCCTGGCCTGGATGAGGGCGCGCGCCTCGACTGCGGCCGAGCGGGTGAACGTCGTCCGGCAGTTCGTCGAGGAACATGAGCAATCCGGCCGCTTCCCCGATGAATGCGAGCTGCTCAAACCCTTGCTCGACGGTGCCGGTATCCTGTACGTAATCGACGGCTCCCGTCCCTACGGGGAGGAATACGAAGCGGAGATGGAGATTCTGCGCTGGACCGGCCAGCCGAGCATCGCGTTGATCAACATGATCCGCAAGGACAGCTATATCGATGAGTGGACCGCGGCGCTCGAGCAGTACTTCAAAATCGTACGCGTGTTCAACGCGATGACCGCCGAGTTTCAAAAGCGCCTGGAACTGCTCAAAGCCTTCGGCCAGCTGCGGGAGGAATGGCAAGCGCCGCTGGCCCGCGCCGTAGCAACGCTCGAGGAGGACCGCCGCGCCCGCCAAAGGCGCAGCGCACTGGCTATTGCCGAGATGCTTGCCGAGATGATCACCTTGACTGTCACGAAGCGCATCGCCTCCGACGAAGACCCCTCCACCAAAGAGGCGGACCTCGCCCGAGACTACCGGACCAAGCTGCGTAAACGGGAGCAAAAAGGCCGGCGCCAAATCGAGAAAATCTATGATTACGAGAACCTGCAGCGCGAGGAGGCGGAGATCGAAGTCATCGAGCAGGATCTTTTCTCACTCGAGAGTTGGAACATGTGGGGGCTCAAGAAAAATCAATTGATCGCCACCGGCGCGCTCAGCGGCGCGGCGCTCGGCTCCGGCTTCGATCTCGCGGTGGGCGGCGCCTCGCTGCTGCTCGGCGCGGCGATCGGCTCGGTCGTCGGCGGCACTTCGGCCTGGTTTTCCTACAAGCGCATCGGCGAGGTGAAGATTCTGGGTCTCCCGCTCGGCGGCCAAGAACTGCGCGTAGGCCCGGCGCGCAACCTCAATTTCCCCTATGTCGTCCTCGGGCGGGCGCTTTATCACCACGCCGCGGTCATGCACCGAACCCACGCGCAGCGCGACGTGCTCTGCCTCGATACCACCGCGGAAGACGCCAGCGCCCGCTCCATCGCCGAGTCTCAGCGCAAGCAACTCGAACGGGTGTTCACACGGCTTAGAAACTCTGAGAACGGCAGCTACGAGCCGGTTCTGGTGGAGCGCCTGGCCGAGATCATCGACGAGATCATGATTAAATTCACTCAGACTATGCTAACCACCTCGATCACGGCACCGCCGCGCACATCGGCCACCGCGAACTTGCCAAGCGATGAACCCGAAAGAGCGGACGATCAACAGCCACCGCGCCGGGCGGCAGGGTCTCAGCGCTCGGTGGATTGAGGCGCTGAACGAAACTCCCCAAGTCACACCGCACAACGATCGGCGCAAACTGGGCGCATACCTTGAAGGCAACCAGCGTACTGACACTTCTCTCGTCTGTGCTAGAGTCGGATCGTTCAAGGAAATATGTCGTAGAGCAAGACCAGACCCTAATCTTCTGGCCGGGCCACTAGAGGATTTTCACCCCAAATCATCCCCCTCGCCACCACACAACTCAAGGATAGCGCCATCCATGGCGCACTACACTATCGCAGAGTTATTAATCGCTTCAGCGAAGGTTGCGTCTTCCAATACCGAGCCCAGCGAGACCTAGAGCCAACAAAGCCAACGTGCCCGGTGCCGGCATACCCGGCGGCGGTTCGGGGGGCTCTGAACCGCCCAACTGCGAGATATAGGCAACACTGTCTAAAAGCGCGTCGCCCGAATCAGCGATGATGAAGGTCAACGTATTACCTGCGCTGCCGTCTCCGACCGTAGTGCCGAATTGGTGCACAAAGGATCCGAACGCTCCAGTTGAACCACCGAGTATGCCATCAAGCTCGGTACCACCCAGGAACTGCATGTCCGGATGGTCGATATTGATCGGCTCACCGTTGACCTCGGCGATGTTGACCCCGTTGACATAGAGGCCGAAGGCGTCGATGAAAGGAGAGCCGACAAATTCGTCAAACTCGTCGGAGCCGAAGGTCACGTTGAAGAACACCGTGTCGAAGCCTGGCAGCATGTCGAAGGTGATGTCGATCTGCGTGACGTCGTTGTGGTCAAAGGCACCCCCCGTGATCGGGTCGAGCAACGCCTCTTGGGCGACAGACGCAGCAACACCAAAACTGGTCGTATTACCCGTGTCCAGATTGGGTCCATCGCCGTAGTCCGCCGCATCACCGCTGGTAATAACGATACCCGGCCCAATGCCGTAGGTGTTGCTGGCGTTGGTGTAGGTGCCGGCGGAAATGGCGCCAGCAACGTTGCTCTGGCCACTGACCGAAACCGTCACGCTACTCGTATCGATCCCGGCCCCCCCCCACTCAACAGGGCATTGACCAACGTCGTTGCGTCCAGTGTCGGGCTAACCACAATGGCGCTGGCATTGCCGCTCCCAAACAGGCTCGCGGCCGCGGCACAGACCAGCAGCGCATAGCGCTTAGGTTGTCTAACTAATGACTTCATGGCTAGTTCTTCTCTATATGATATTGATTTTACAATCGACTGCTGTGTATCGGCAGCACGTCTTAGCCAATTGCATTCCGATTGCACTCTCATTCCATTGGTTTTCAAATAAGCAAATAAAATGCCTAAATAAATAATATTATAAATTACAAATAGTTATATTATTTATAGAGGATTCGGATGCGCTAATTGTAAAATATTTTGACAACTAGTGTCGTATCACTCGTAAAGCGTCGTATGTGATCATGGTGTGATAGGCTGTCTTTCCGTCTGAACAGACGGAGAGAGATCCTTGGTCAAGAAATACAAAGTGACGTTACAGGCGGAGGAGAGAC
>JAGFJL010000041.1 GCA_024102725.1 Nitrococcus mobilis | reverse complement strand
TCCTCCGACCACTCCCGCGGCACAAACAGAGCACGATCCAGCAGCCCCTGGCCCCAACAACTGGCATAACCGAGAAATACGCCGATCTGAGCGTTCTCGATCCGCCCCGCCGTACCGCTGTACTGGCGTTTCACTCCCGCCGAGTGCATGCCCTTTTCACAAACCCCGTCTCATCCACCACCAGCACCCCGTCGGCATCCCTCAGGGCCTCGTAGACGCGCTGCCGCACGGCATCGCGCATACCTTGCTCGTCCCAGCGAGCACGGTTGAGCAAGTGCTGAAATCCATACGGATGGGCTTCACCCTGGTATTCGGATAACTGCCAGCTATTACGCCGCTCAACCTCGCCCAGCAGCCCCCGCAGGTAAGCCCCCACCCGCTCACGGGCCTCGGCACGCTTGACATAGCCACCCAGTTGCCTTACCCAGTCGGCCAGCTCCGCTTCCCAGGCACCCGCCTGCTCACGCGAACCCTCAAGCGTCAGAGAATGGTTCATCACCGCCGCCACTTCGTTCACCTACCCGATAACGAAGTATAGCGTATTTATTTACAACTGTAGTAATAAGCCCGCCGCAATCCGGGTCGGGCTGCCGCCGCTCGCTACCTCGGCCCGCTCCCGGTTCCTCGGGCGAGCATAGGTCGTGGTCGGGATACACGATGGTGCTTTGGGTGGTGCCGGCCGCGATCGACAGCGGCGCAGGACTTTCCCGCCCCGCCTGTCCTGCCTAAAATTACTCTTACAAAGAGAAACGCTCAGGAGGCTCGCGGTGCGGCGCAAACGAAGTCGATGGCAAGTACAACACGTGGCATTGGCTCTTTTTGTCGTCTTTCTTATCCCCTTGCTGATTGCACTGCTCTCCTGGGCAACCAGCTTTCCGTCCTTGCACTCGGTCATGATGCTCTTGTTGGCTCTCTTGGTGGCCGCAGCGGGCGTGTTCGGCCTGATCCGCGATTGGGGTCGAGGCGAGCGAAGACCGCTGCGCACTCGCTGATCCCTTGGTTTCGTTGCGCCCGCCCCCATCCAAACGGCTCGGCAGGGCTACTCGTGCGTCGAAAGGCGGGTGTGAGAGTTCTACTTGTCGGCCACCTCGAGTCGATTCTGGACATCGTGGACTCCCGGAATGTACCAACAGTCCCAGCCCGCGATGCGCCGATTCTCTATACTGTGGACCAAGCCGCGCAGGGATACCACGCGATCGTCTACGGCGACTTGTATTTGGGCGCTATCGATCGCGGGTTCCTTTTCCAACACCATTCGGATGGTGTCGGCGATCTCCTCGTCGCTGTCCCGTTCCGGTGGCTGGACGTGGAGACGGTTATCCACGTCGGCCGTTCCCGGTGTCCACCAACTCAAGACTTCGGCCAAACGCCGGTGGGACAAGCTGCCGATAACGCCTTCGAGCATGACCACGCCTTCGTGAGCACTGACGCGGATCCAATCCTGATTCGCAGGTGGTTGGGCGTGCGCGTCTAGCACTTGCAACTCGATGAACCCCGGTTCTTGCATCAGAGCGTGCGCCACGGCTTGGTGTAGCTCGTCATCCGGTCGAGGGCGTGCAACCTCGAGCCGGAGTCGATCGTCGATGCCCGCGTTGCCCGCTATCCGGTGGGCAATCTGGATGGCGCGGCGTTTGGCTTCGATGTCTGCTACCGTGCCTTCCAGCCGCACAGCATCGTTTTGGTGCACGTGGATAGGGTAACGTTGCACATCGATGGCCGGGTCATACTCCAGGGCGGCCCGGATCTGGCTCTCGATGGAATCCCCGCTCATTTGACCTCCCCAGCCTAGTAGCCACATCGCCTAAATAATAATGATCATTGAGCCTTGTCCTCGGTCCGTCAAGCATGCCTGATATGATGAGTATAGCGAGCGGGGTATCGCGAGTCGGTAGACGATGGTGGCGCAGGATCGATTGCTGGGATGCTCGGAGGAATGTGAGGAGCAGCATGGAAAACGCAGCTATTCGCCATCTGCTCTGGAACTAACGGAACATGCGCTTGCCTAACTTAGCTGATCGGTCTGGGGCGCGGTGTTTTAGGAAGCCAGAGGCCGAGGGTGCGGGCTTGGTGGTAGCTAGAACGTTGAGCCATAACTTATTGAAACATATAGGTTGACATTTTCTGGGGGAGCGATTTATTATGTTGCACAGCAACATTTGCCAGGTAAAAAATAGGGAGGCCACGAATAGCCTCCCGGATAATTGTAAAGCGCCCTTCTTATTGGATATTTGTGGTGTATTTAAACTCTCAACGAGTCGGAGCGCTTTTTGATAAGCCGAAGCCGCAACCCACTCGTAAGCCACCCCTTTGAGTGGCCTACTGCCTCCTCCTCGATTCGCCCTCTCGCCAGAGAGGGCTTTTTTTATTGCCCTCTATGCAGGAGCCGCATACAGGCAACTTATCGGGCATTGTAGATGGCCGAGGTCGCTTGGCAAGCATTTTCGTTGTTGCAGCGCAATAATAGGCGATCTGTTGCAGGGCTGGCTCAGCTGTATTGATGCAGCCATTCCACTAGGGCGGGGTAGAGGCGGCGATGAGCGTGTTGGCTGATGAACAAGCCCAGGTGCCCGCCGGGCAGTTCCGCTTCGCGGTAGGCGAGTGACCCGGTCAGATTTGCCAACGCCTTTGCCGCCGCAGGTGGTACTAGGTGATCGGCCGTTGCATAGGCATTGAACAACGGGCCGGTAAAGCGGATCGGATCCACGCTTTCGCCGCAGAGTTGCAAGTTACCCGCGACCAAGCCATTGGCTTGGTAGAAATCACGAACAAACTGGACAAAAGCGGCCCCCGCTTGGTCCGGGCTGTCGTACATCCATTGTTCGAGCCGTAAGAATTCTTGCAACGCCTGGTCATCGGCGCCTAGTTCTGCCAATGTCAGATAGCGCCGGCAGAGAAGCTGAAAAGGTTTGAGGCCGGTGAATAGGGCGTTGAGCCCGCTTGCAGGCGCATTGCCCTGCGCTTGCGCCAGCCGCTCAATGTTCACATGGCGAACGATTCGATAGAGCGTGTCTTGCGGGGTCTGAAAGTCCACTGGGGTGGCGAGGGTGATCAGGTTGCGAACCCGCTCGGCGCGTAAGGCCGCGTAGCAGACGGCGAGCGTCCCACCCTGGCAGACGCCCAGCAAGGAAACGCGGTCAGTGGCGTGTCGAGTGGCGATGTTGTCCACCGCGCAGTCGATTTCGTCCTCGATATAATCGTCGAGCCGCTGAAAGCGGTCCATCGGTCCTGGGTAGCCCCAATCGAGCAGATAAACGGTAATGCCGCCGCGCACGAGCGCCCCAATAACCGAGCGCTCGCAGCTCAGATCGAGAATGTAAGGGCGATTCACCAATGAGTAGATGACCAGCAATGGTATGCCCTTTCCGGAGCCGTATCGATAGAGCGTGGCCGTACCTGGATGCGATAGATCGCGCGCAGGCGTGCTGCCGACGCTCACCGGCTGTAGCTCACGTGCCCGGCGCAGCGCCCTGGCAAGCTTGCTTTGCAACGGAAGCGAATCGTTCGGGCAGGGCGCATCGTCACTCACCTGCGCCCGTCCTTGCCGGAGCGAGACGTCGGCGGCGGCGGGCCGAGGATAGTGTCGCGTAGCGCGGCGAGTTCGTTGCGCAACGCTGTGACCTCGCATTGCAGTCGTATAGTGTCAGCACGTTGCTGGCGCCGCAGTCGATCGAGATGCCGCTGAGTGTCCTCCACTTCGCGGCGGGTTGGTAACCCCAGGTACGCTAAAAGCTCATCCAGCACCGGCTGCAGGGCGAGCCGCAGGTCAGCCCAGGCGTTTAGCAAATCGCTGATGGCTTGCGGATACGTCTCGGAGTGCAGAAACCGTTCATAGGTTCGCTCCGCCACCTCAAGCCAGTGATCGTACAGCTCGCGAGTACTCCGAGCGGTCGATTCGGGCAGCACACCGTCGGCTAGCTCCTGTCGATATTCGCTTAGAACGGCCTCGTATAGCTCGCTGAGCGCCCGGGTATAATTCAAGGCGGCGGTTTGGTACCCATCGAGTGTGCGCTGCAGCGCCTCCAGGTTGGCCTGCTCTTTTTGCAGCGGGCCGATATTGGGATACGGATGCGCCGGAAAGTATGCGAAGCTTGCCGCGAAGGGCGGCGCTAGCCGATCTACTGGGAGCAGCTGGCGAGCCAAGTCCAGCAGGAAGTTACCGGCCTCGACTGACCGGGTGATCTCCTCGCGCAGTTGCTCCAGTGCCTGGTGTAAATGCTCGTCCAAGATCGTGCTTGCTTCGCTGTCTCGAGCGAAAGCGGCGAGCGCAGACCAGCCTGCGGCCAACAAGATCGCCAGCGCTCCTTGCCCCGCGAGGAGATCATAAAGCAAGCCTTGAGCCCATTCCGGCCTCGAATGGTTTGCACTATCCTGCTGCATCACTCGCTACTCGCCGGGTCTGCTGGGCGGAGGCTCGCAGCTGATATCTAAGTAAAATAGGGTAACACCTCGGCGTGAAACCAGTGTGATCCGTTACTCAACGCTCTTTAGAGCGCTGTTTGAGCACCGTTTGCCACTGCGCGCGTAAGGCCGTAGCGCGAGACTTCTGATATTCATCGGCTTTGTTGCTGTCGAGGACGTGCTCGATTTGCTCCAAGGCGCTGGGGATATCGCCGCGCAAATAGTAATAATGTCCCATGGCCAATTGGGCTTGCACTTGCTGACCAGCGCTATCGGCTGCGCGGGCCGCGAGTTGCCAGAGATTGGCGTCCTCCGGATGATCGCCGACCACGGCCGTGGCAATACGCTGCGCTTGCTGCGCGTGCCCTTCATCCAGCAGCGTCTCCACATGGAGAACGCGCAAGGCGTAGTCGTCCGGGAATAACGATACTCCCTCACGCACGGCCGCCAAGGCCTGCTCGGGTTGTTTTGCAGCGCGGCTCACTTCGACCAGGCCGACAAAGTAAGGCGCGTATTCGCCATGCGTGCGCAGCAGTCGCAGGAGAATCGTGCGAGCCGGGGCATACTCGCCCGTACGCTGCAGAGCCAGCGCCAGCCCATATTGGGCGGCCCAGGGTTTGGCATTGCTGCGCTCGAGCTGGGCCTGAAACTCGTTTACGGCATCCTCTGGTAGGCGCGCGTTGAGCACCTCTAGGCGGGCCCGCATGAGATCGTATTCTGGACTTTCGAATACCTTGCCGCTGGCGAGTTGACGGGCACGCGCTTGGGCATCGGCAATACGCCGCTCGGTGAGCGGATGGGTACTGAGAAAAGCGGGCGGCTCATCACGATAGCGGGTCGCCTGTAGTAAGCGGCCGAAAAACCGGGGCATTCCCTCGGGATCGAAGCGAGCCTTGACCAAGGTTTGCATTCCGACCCGATCCGCCTCGCTCTCGTCTGAGCGGGAATAGGCGAGTTGCTGTTGGATCATGCCGGCCATGGCCGACATGGTGGCGGCGCTGCCGGCTTGCGGGCTTTGTGTGCCGACCAGAATTCCGGCCAGTATCAGCGCAGCCATCCGCCAGCCGCTGCCGCGGTCACGAAGGAGCTGCCGTGCCAGGTGTCGCTGGGTGACATGGGCGATTTCGTGGGCGAGCACCGCCCCGAGTTCGCTCTCGGTCCGGGTGGCCTGTATGAGCCCGGTATTGACGCCGATATAGCCGCCCGGCATGGCAAAGGCGTTGATCTGCGGGCTATCCACGATGAAGAAGTGGTAATTATAATCGGGAGCGTCGCCGTGGGAGGCGAGCCGCGCGCCCAAATCTTGAATATAGGCATTGATTTCGGGGTCATTGCCGAGGGGGAGCTGGCGGCGCACTTCACCCATCATCTGCTGGCCGATCTGCTGCTCCTCGGTCGGCGTCATTACTTGGCTCGCTGGATCGCCGATATCCGGCAGCGATAGATCCAAGCCCGCACGCGCGCTCAGACAGACACAGATAAGTAGCGGTAGGGCGAGACGTTTCAAGGTGTTCTCGGCGATGGTTCGGTTCATGAATGGCAAACGGAACTCTAGAGGCGGCATGGCGTTTTCGTTGCTAGCCCCCTGAGGCACTCGTCGATATAGTGGCCGGTTATAGGCATTTTCTGCAATCGGACCGTCGGAATATGGCTGCGTTGCGATAACCCCGCAATCGACTTGTCGGCCATTGGCGAGAATACGGCGATGCGACTAACGTTGCAGGGTTCGGCCAAGAGCGAGCACGGCAGAATGGATTTCATTCGTACATGGCTCGGGCGCCATCTCAATGATCCCCAAGTGGTTGCGTTGGCGTTGGTATTGCTCGGTGGATTCGGCGTTATCCTGTTCATGGGGGATATGCTGGCACCGGTGATTGCCAGTCTGGTGATCGCCTATCTACTCGAGGATTTGGTTCAGTCTTTGGAGCGCTATCGAGTTCCCCGCCGTCTGGGTGTGGTGCTGGTGTTCTTTCTCTTTATTGCCGTCGTGCTGCTGGTGTTCTTCGCGCTGATGCCGCTGATTAGCAGACAATTCGCCCAGTTGGTGGACAACCTGCCGGACATACTCGATCGCGGTCAAATGGCCATCCTGCGTTTGCCGGAGCAGTATCCGCAATTTTTCTCCGCCGAGCAGGTCAAGGCGCTCATGGAGGAGCTGCGCAACGAATCACTGCAGATTGGTCGGAACGTGTTGGCCTCAATCTCGTTCCAGTCCGTGGTAATGCTCTTCATGGGCGCGATCTATTTGGTGCTGGTGCCTTTCATGGTGTTCTTCTTCCTGATGGACAAGGAACAGATCCAGGCCTGGCTCAGTCGTTTCCTCCCGGTACATCGGAGTTTGATCGCCACGATTTGGTGTGAGGTGGATGCTCAGATCGGCAACTACGTGCGCGGCAAATGCCTGGAGATCGTCATCGTCGGCGCGGTGACCTATGTGACCCTTGCTCTGCTCGGGCTGCAGTTCGCTGCCTTGCTGGCCGTGGCCACTGGTTTGTCGGTGATCATTCCCTATGTGGGTGCTGCGGTCGTGACCGTGCCGATTGCGGTTATTGGCTACTTTCAATTCGGTGCGAGCTCGGAGCTCGTTTGGGTGCTGATCGCCTATGGCATCATCCAGGCGCTCGATGGCAATGTTTTGGTGCCGTTGTTGTTCTCGGAAATCGTCAAGCTGCATCCGGTGGCGATCATTATTGCCATCCTGGTCTTCGGTGGTATTTGGGGATTCTGGGGCGTGTTCTTCGCCATCCCTTTGGCGACGTTGATCCGTGCCATTATTCTGGCTTGGCCGGGATTCGCGGATGATGCGGATGGCCAGGATGCGCATACCGTGCAAGCTGAGCACGAAGTCGCCGACAAGCAGGCCCACCGGGGTTAGGGGCGGGGCCTTCGCGCCCGGCCGGCGCACCCGCACAACTTATAGCGCCTCGCTGGCGAAGTCGGCAAGGCGTGAGCGCTCGCCGCGCTGCAGCGTCACGTGGCCGGCGTATGGCCAGTATCGGAACCGGTCGACGACATAGGTCAACCCGGAGGTGGTCGCTGTGAGGTAAGGTGTATCGATCTGTGCCACGTTGCCGAGGCAGACGATCTTGGTGCCGGGCCCCGCTCGGGTAATGAGCGTCTTCAATTGTTTGGCGGTCAGATTCTGGGCCTCGTCCACGATGATGTAACGGTTGAGGAAGGTCCGGCCGCGCATAAAGTTGAGTGAGCGGATCTTGATTCGGCTGCGCAGCACGTCTTGGGTTGCGGCTTGGCCCCAGCGGGTAGCGCCTTCGGGTTGACCCAGCACCTCCAGATTATCCAACAGCGCCCCCATCCAAGGGGTCATTTTTTCCTCTTCGGTACCTGGGAGAAAGCCGATGTCCTCGCCAATGGGAACAGTCGCGCGCGTCATGACTATCTCCCGATAGTGGTGCATTTCCAGGGTCTGGGCGAGGCCGGCGGCCAGTGCCAGCAACGTTTTGCCGGTGCCGGCGACGCCGAGCAGACTAAGGAAGTCCACCTCCGGGTCGAGCAGCAGATTGAGGGCGAAGTTTTGCTCCGGGTTGCGGGCCTGCACGCCCCACACGGCCTCGCCCTGCCCGCGGTGGTTGGTCACCGCGCTGGCCAGCGCGTGCTGCGTATGGATCTCGCGCACGATGCCTTCGAAGCGGCCGTCCTCGGTGGTGACACACAGATTCGGATAGCATTCGTGCGGCTTGATGAGAAACTCCAGTGCCCGCTCGGTTTGGGCGACGATGCGGTCCGTTTTGACGAGCAGCGTTCCGGTATAGAGCAGATCGACGTCATCGAGTACCTGGTCGCTGTGGTAGTCTTCGGCATTGAGCCCTAAGGCCATGGCCTGTATGCGCAGGGTGATATCCTTCGACACCAGGGTCACTGCGACATCGGGCCGGCTCTCCTGCAGTTGCAGGGCCGCGGTTAGGATGTCGTCGTCCTTGGGGGGGGAGTGGGGCTCGCTCTGGCGCAGAAAATACAGCCGGCCAGCGGCCGGGCCGTGCAATGTCGTTTGGGCGAGGGCCAGACCCGATTCGATCGCCTTGGGGCTTGCTTGTCCCAGTAATTGATCCAGAAAGCGACTCACTTGACGCACATTGCGCGCCTCTTCCGAGAGCCCCTTCTTGCCGGTGTCGAGCGCGCGCAGCACGGCCATCGGCAGGAAAAGATCATGCTCTTGGAAGCGGAACAGTGCGCTGGGGTCATGCATCAGTACGGACGTATCGAGCACGAATACCCGTCGTCCAGCGCGGGATTTCGTAGGCATACAGCGCGTCGACTCAAGGGTCGATCATTCGGCCAGCTCTTTTGCGGCCTGCAGAGCCTCGTCGGCATGACCGCGAACCTTGACGCCACGCCACTCGCGGCGCAGCACGCCAGCGGCGTCGAGTAGAAATGTGCTGCGCTCCACGCCGAGCGCCTTGCGACCGAAGCGGCTCTTTTCCTTGAGCACGCCGAAGCGCTCACAGAGCTCCTGCTGCGTGTCACAGAGCAGCTCGAATGGAAAACCGTACTTGTCCTTGAAATTCTGTTGTACCTTCAACGTATCGCGCGAGACGCCAAGGATCACGGTGTTGGCCGCCACGAAATCGGCGTATCGGTCGCGAAAATCCGCTCCTTCCTGAGTGCAGCCGGGGGTGTCTGCTTTCGGGTAGAAATAGAGCAGCACGTTGCGACCGCGCAGCTCGGATAGGCGCAGCGTTTTACCGCCTGTGGCGGAGAGTTCGAAATCGGGTACGGCTGCGCCGAGGCGGATTTCGCTCATGGCGGTGGGGCTCCTGTGTTAGTCCTCGAGGCGAATCGGCATCAGTGTGGCTACGGGTCGGCGATCGCGGCCGTCTCAGCCTTTGACCGGTTCGATGACGGCATCCAAATTGAGCTGATCGCAGAAATCCATGAACTCTTCACGCAAACGGGCAATATGGACCGCCGCCGGAACGTCCACGGTGATGTGCACGGAGAACATGGGGGTGCCGGTATGCGCGGCGGCGTAAGTGGTGGTCGCCATGTCACGAATGCTGATCTCACGTGATGAGAAGAAGCTCGCAAGCTGATGAACGATGCCGGGGTGATCGATGGCAACCACCTCGACGGAATAGGGCAGCAGATTCCCTTCGTGCCGGGCCGGTGTGGTGCGCTTGGAATTGACGGTCAACCCGAGCCGGCGGCCCAGGCTGGGGAGCGCCGCCTCCAGCTTGGCCAGCTTGTTCCAGCGACCCTCCGCGAGGAGGATGATCGCGAATTCACCGCCGAGCACGGTCATCCGGCTGTCTTCGATGTTGCAGCCGTTTTCGGCGATGATCCGGGAGAGTTCGTTGACGATGCCTGGGCGATCCTCGCCAAGAGCCGAGATCACCAAAAAATTATTGTGCATGCCTTATCCGAGTGAATAGCCGCTGCAGCTACCCAAAAAACCAAACGTAAAAGAGTGTAGCATGATCGCGCACTTGAGTCGGTGGCACCAGTCGCGGCGACAAGATGACGCTGGACGGCTGCGGATGCAACCGGTAAAGCCGTTCGGGTGAGTGCAGGGCGGCCCGCACCGCCGGCAGTTGTCAGCTCTCGGGCGGGCAAGTACTATTCGGCTATCGGGTTCGGCTCGGAGAAAGGTCTATGTTCCGTGGCAGCATGGTAGCGCTTATCACGCCGATGCATGACGACGGCAGCATAGACGAAAAGGCCCTGCAGCGCTTGGTCGAGTTCCACATCGAACAAGGCAGCGACGCGATCGTGGCCGTCGGTACGACAGGCGAGTCGGCCACGCTAGATTATGATGAGCACTGCCATGTTATGCGCCGGATCGTCGAGATGGCGCGGGGGCGAATTCCGGTCATTGGCGGCACCGGATCGAACTCCACTTGGGAGGCTATCAAGCTCACGCGCTGCGCCATGGAAGGTGGCTGTGATGCGGCTTTGCTCGTCACGCCATACTATAACAAGCCGACTCAGGAGGGCTTGTTTCGGCATTTCGAAGCTGTGGCCGAGGCCGTGCCGATCCCACAGATTCTGTACAACGTGCCCAGTCGCACGGCCTGTGATCTTTTGCCCGATACGGTTGCCCGGTTGGCCGAGATTTCCAATATCGTGGGCATCAAGGAGGCTTCCGGCCGCGTTGAGCGGGCACGTGAGCTTTTGGATCGTTGCGGAGGTCAGCTCGATGTCTACTGTGGCGAGGATATAAAAGACCTGGAAGTCATCCTGGCCGGTGGCAAGGGTGCGATCTCCGTCACGGCCAATGTGGCACCGAAGTTGATGCACGAGATGTGCCGTGCTGCACTCGCCGGCGAAGCCGCAGAGGCCGAGCGTATCGACGCCCGTTTGGCGGCATTGCACAAGACGTTGTTTGTGGAAACCAACCCCATCCCCGTGAAATGGGGTGTATATCGGCTTGGCCTGGCCGGACAGGGTATCCGTTTGCCAATGACGCCCTTGTCCGAGCAGCATCATGAAAGCGTCCTGCAAGCTATGAAACTTGCCGGTTTGCTCTGAACGGAAATCTACGTATCGGTCATGTCGCGGCTCATCCCCGTCGTGCTCGCCATGCTCAGCCTGCTTGCGCTCGTCGGCTGCATGTCGGCAAAAGACTCTGTCTCTGATGAGGCCTCTGGTGGGCCGCTCACGCTTCCTCCGGATCTAAAGCCGGAGCAGAACTCGACGGCTATGGCTATTCCCGCTGAGCCGGCCGTCAGCACAGGCAATAACCAGCGGCAGGAAAACGACGAACCGATCTTACCAAAGCCCGATCACGTCGCGCTGCACTGGAATGGACATGAGCATTGGCTGGAAGTAGAGGCCCCGCCCAGTCGGGTATGGCGTTGGCTAGGGCGTTTCGTCAAACGCCACGAACTCGAGCTCGCGCGCAGTGATCCTCAGCTTGGCATCATGGAGACCGTCTGGCTTTATAGTGCGCCGCCCCTGGTCCGCGACCTCTTGGCTCCCTCCGTAGTCGATCGAACGGCCGCCAGCGTGGCGGATCGTTACCTCATCCGTGTGGAAGAGGGTGGCCAGCAAGGTGCTGCCGAGGTGTTCGTCGCCCAACGTCGCCTCGTCCGTGACGAGCAGGGCCAGTGGCGATTGGGTAATGCGGATCGCTTTCTGGAAGTGGAGCTCATGCGAGCGCTGTTGGTCGACCTCGGGGGAGAGACTACAGCGGCGTCGGCCCGCTCGGCCCAAACTGATACCAGCGCGGCGCAGCCCAAGGTGCAGCAGCTTGACGATGGTACCTCTGCGTTGATTTTGCGCGACCGATTCTTCGAGGCCTGGCGGCGGATCGGCTTGGCCCTCGACCGGGCCGGTTTCACCGTAGTCGATCGGGATCGCAGCGCACGGCAGTATTTCGTTCGTTACGATACGCGCGCCGAGCTGGGACCGAAGGACAAGGGGTTGTTGGATACAGTGGCCTTTTGGCGCGAAGAAATTCCAGATACGGTCGAGAAGTATCGGATCGATTTGACCGAAGTGAACGACGGTACTCAGGTGACGGTACACCGTTTCGACGGTGCTCCGGCGACCAAAGGTATTACCGGCAAGATACTCAGGTTAGTCGAGGAGCAGCTGCACTAGGGCCTCTCGGCAGATGCTATTTCTCCATCGATGCGGGCCACTGTAAGCCATGCTGAGTTTTACCGGCTGCTCCGCGTTATCATTCTTTCGGACTGAGCAGTTAACCAACGACCTCAAGCGGGTGGTGGATCGGCTGCGCTCGGTTAGCGCGCGCTATATGTATTTCGTCGACTGCGAGATCCGGTTGAGTGCGGGTAAGTACGCCCTCTTGCAAGATCTGCTTGGTTGCGAGGCGGATTGGGCCGTCGCCAAGCCGGTCGCGCCGTTGCTTTTGGTGGTGCCGCGTCTCGGCACGATCTCGCCCTGGGCGAGCAAGGCAACTGATATCGCCCACCACTGCGGGCTGGACGAGGTGCGCCGTATCGAGCGGGGCATCGTTTACCACTTGCAGGCCCAGGACGATGAGCCGATTAGTTGGGCCGAATGCCAGGCCGTGCTTGGCCTTATCCACGATCGTATGACCGAATCCGTGCTCACGGAAATCGATGCGGCGGAGGCGCTGTTTCATCTGAGCGAACCGGCCCCGCTGAGGTGCATCGATATTCTCGGTGGCGGGCAGGCCGCCCTCGAGCGCGCCGACCGCGACTTGGGATTGGCGCTGGCGCGCGATGAGATCGATTATCTACTGGATAGCTACCAGGAGCTGGGGCGCAACCCGACCGACGTCGAGTTGATGATGTTCGCTCAAGCCAACTCCGAGCACTGTCGGCACAAGCTGTTCAATGCCGATTGGGTCATTGACGGCAAACCACGGCCGCTCTCTTTGTTCCGGATGATTCGGCACAGCTATGAACGTTCTCCTCAAGGGGTGCTCTCGGCCTATCGAGACAATGCGGCGGTCATCCAAGGATATCCGGCGCGGCGGTTCGTTGCCGACCCTGAAACGGGAATCTATCGGCTCCTTGAGGAGCCGGCGCACCTGGTGCTGAAGGTGGAAACCCATAACCATCCCACCGCCATCGCGCCGTTTGCCGGGGCGGCTACCGGTGTCGGTGGTGAGATTCGAGACGAAGCGGCCACCGGTCGTGGTGCCAAGCCTAAGGCCGGCCTGGCCGGATTCTCGGTCTCGAATCTGCGCCTGCCGGGCGCGCTGCAGCCTTGGGAGGATGATTATGGATATCCTGACCGTATCGCCAATGCGCTTAGCGTTATGTTGCAGGCGCCGATTGGCGCGGCCTCGTATGCCAACGAATTTGGGCGCCCCAGTCTGGGCGGTTATTTCCGCACCTTCGAGATGGCCGTGCCAGGGCCCGAAGGTGTTGCGGTGCGCGGCTACCACAAGCCGATCATGATCGCCGGTGGCGTGGGCAACATTCACCCGCAGCACGTCGGCAAGAAACCGATAACGGTGGGTGCGCCGTTGGTGGTACTGGGCGGGCCGGCGATGTTGATCGGTCTCGGTGGGGGCGCCGCCTCGTCTTTGGTTAGCGGTGAGAGTGCTGCCGCGCTGGATTTTGCCTCGGTCCAGCGCAGCAACCCCGAGATGGAGCGCCGCTGCCAGGAAGTGATCGACGGTTGCTGGCGGTTGGGGTTACGCAACCCCATTCTGTCTATCCACGACGTGGGCGCGGGTGGCCTTGCCAACGCTCTGCCGGAGCTGCTCGATGAGTTCGCCCGGGGCGGTCGCATCGAGCTGCGCACGATCCCCAATGCCGATTCCCGCATGTCGCCGTTAGAACTGTGGTGCAACGAATCCCAGGAACGCTACGTGCTTGCGATCGAACCGGATCGTTTCGAATCCTTCCGCCGTATTTGTGAGCGCGAACGCTGCCCTTACGCGGTTGTCGGTGAGGCCACCGAGGAGCGTCGCCTGCTCGTCGGCGACGGGTATTTCGACAATACGCCGGTGGATTTACCCATGGAGTTGCTGCTCGGCAAACCACCGAAGATGCTGCGCCATGCTCGGTACCGATCGAGGCACAAGGCCAAACTCGAACTCTCGGGAATCGATCCGCGCGCGGCGGCACAGCGGATCCTGCGCTTGCCTTGCGTCGCCGCCAAGCATTTTCTGATCACCATCGGTGACCGTAGCGTCTCCGGCTTGGTCGCCCGTGATCAGATGGTAGGCCCCTGGCAAACTCCGGTCGCGGACGTAGCCGTGACCTTGGCTGACTATCTCGGCTACACCGGCGAGGCCATGGCCATGGGTGAGCGCACCCCCGTTGCACTGTTGCACGCTCCAGCGTCCGGACGTCTGGCGGTGGGTGAGGCGCTTACCAACATCGCGGCCGCTGCGGTCGGCGATATTCGCCGGGTGAGCTTGTCGGCCAATTGGATGGCGGCGGCCGGTTACCATGACGAAGACGCGCGTCTTTATGACACGGTGCAAGCCGTGGCGATGGAACTTTGCCCGAAGCTCGGTATTGCCATTCCGGTCGGCAAAGATTCGCTGGCCATGCGCACTGTCTGGGAGGAAGCCGGCAAGTCGAAGAGCGTGGCGGCTCCCTTGTCATTGATTGTCAGCGCCTTCGCGGCGGTGGATGATGCCCGCCAAACGCTTACGCCGCAGCTGCGAACCGACTGTGGCGAGACCGATCTCATCTTGATCGACCTGGGCAAAGGCCGCAATCGCTTGGGCGCCTCGGCTCTGGCGCAGGTATACGGCCAGCTAGGCCATGAGCCGGCGGATCTGAACGATCCAGAGGCGTTGGTGCGGATGTTCGACACGGTGCAGGCGCTGCTCCGTGCCGAGCTGTTGTTGGCATATCATGATCGCTCCGACGGCGGCCTCTTCGTCACCTTGGCGGAAATGGCGTTTGCCGGCCATACGGGGCTGGAGATCGATCTCGACGCGCTCGGCTCGATTCCCCTCGCCGCGTTGTTCAGCGAAGAGTTGGGTGCTGTCGTGCAAATTCGGCGCACCTGCCGCGGGCAGGTGTTGAGGGCACTGCGCGAGGCGGGGTTGGGGCGGCATTGCCATGTCTTGGGCGGTTTACGCGACGATGAGCGCCTGGTCTTTAGCCACGGTGGTACGCCGGTGCTCGAGGCGCGGCGGGTCGATCTGCAACGAGCGTGGTCCGAGACGACCTGGCGCATGCAAACGCTAAGGGACAATCCGCAGTGCGCGCGCGAAGAATACGATGCCCTGCTGGAGGAGGCGGATCCGGGGCTGCACGCCGTGCTCACCTTCGATCCGGGACACGAGGTCAGCGCCCCTTATATCGGCCAAGGCGCGCGTCCGCGCGTTGCGGTGCTACGTGAACAGGGGGTCAACGGACACGTGGAGCTGGCAGCCGCCTTCGATCGCGCCGGCTTTATGGCGGTGGATGTGCACATGAGCGATGTGCTCGCTGGCCGGTGCGACTTGCGCACGTTCCAAGGCCTTGCCGCCGCCGGCGGGTTTTCCTACGGTGACGTGTTGGGGGCCGGCGGCGGCTGGGCCAAGTCCATTCTCTATAACTCGTGCGCCCGCGAGACGTTCGCCGCTTTCTGCGAGCGGCCCGATGTGTTCGGCTTGGGCGTATGCAACGGTTGCCAGATGCTGGCCGAATTGCGCCAACTGATACCGGGTACCGATCTTTGGCCACGTTTCGTTCGCAACCGCTCCGAGCAGTTCGAGGCTCGGTTGGCCATGGTGGAGATATTGGCTTCCCCGTCGATTTTCCTGGAGGGTATGGCCGGTTCGCGGCTGCCCATCGCCGTGGCGCACGGTGAGGGGCGGGCGTTGTTCGACACCGAGATGGCACCGCAGCAGGCGCTCGCCGCCGGAGCCGTCACCATGCGCTATGTAGATAATTTCGGCCGGCCTGCGCAGCGCTATCCAGCGAACCCGAACGGTTCCCCCCTCGGCGTGACCGGCTTTAGTAGCCGTGATGGTCGTTTCACGATTCTCATGCCACACCCGGAGCGAGTGTTCCGCACGATTCAGCTCGCCTGGCATCCCCCGGAGTGGGCGGAGGACAGTCCTTGGCTGCGTCTGTTTCGCAACGCGCGCAAGGCCTGCGGCTAGGCGGGGCCGTCGGTCGCTTAACTCGATCAGCGTAAGCCGTTGCCTTGGGCGGGGTGAGTGCGTCCGTGAGGACGCTTTGTCAGCGCGGTGGGGAGTCCGCGCCTGAGTTTGTCACAGCTTACAGAAGGGGGAGGAGCGCAAAGCGGGCTTGCAGCGGAATCTGACGCGCCGACTTGAGCCCCGACCAATCCAGGGATAGCGAGGATGAGACTACAGGATGTGACAGACAATGCCGTCACCGACGGTTGGCCCAGTATCAAGTACTACTGGGTATAGGGCTTCAGAGCCGCCTGACCCTAGGACTGTTTGTTCGCCCGCGACCACCTACTGATCGAAGGCCTGCCCGGCAGGAGCAAAACCACCTGGCCGCACGCGCTGGCGGATATGCTGGGCTTGTCTTACAAACGGATGCGGTTCACCAGCGATCTGCTGCCGGAGCCATTTTTCGTGCTCGCCACCCAGAACCCGATTCACCAATCCGGCATTTACCCCTTGCCGGAGTCGCAGCAGGACCGCTTCCGGATGCGGCTGGAACTAGGCTATCCCCACCACCCCGGGCGGAACGAGAGATGCTTTTACGCCAGCCCCGGAGTTTGTGGTAGGCCGCGCGGGGCGCTGGCGTTGCTGGATTGCGCTCGCACTTGGACGGTGATGGAAAGCCGCGGCCACCTCGTGCCGGAAGACCTGCAGATGGTGCTGCCCGATTCCCTGGGTGGCGAGATCAATCCGGTCAGTCGCACGGTGATTGCGCACCAGTTCGACGCCCACGCCTGAGCGGAAGTCTGGTTGAGCGGGCGCGGCGGCCGTGCTGAACCGGTTCGCAGCCGGGCGGACCCTTTACCCTGTCTTTGCTAGGCGCTATATTAATTAACCTTTTAGCCGGAATTTAAAGTGGGTTTCAAATTCCGGAGAAAGTAGGGAGTCAGAACTTGACGAGTCGCGTTGCGACCGAACGCGGCGGGCTGCCCATCCTGTTGGTAGGAGGTCTTGGTCGCGCTCAGTCGCCTGCGTAGACATCGATCACCAAAATAACATTCGGCCGGCGCACGGGGTGAGTGCCTGCCGGAGTGCCGCAATCGCGCCGTTCAGCGAGGGTTGCCGGGCCCAAGCACTCACAAGCGGAACGGCCCGCTGTATTGTGGTGCTTTTCATGAAACGCCCTTCTCTCGTCCAGAAGAAGGTACCGCAGAGGCGAATCTCCCGTGAGTGTTCCCAGCAGCCCCAAACCACACCTGCTCTCAGAGTCCGAGAAGGATAACTGCGGGTTCGGTTTGATCGCCCATATGGACGGCCAAGCCAGCCATTGGTTGATCGAGACCGCCGTACGCGCGCTGACCCGTTTGACTCACCGCGGCGCGGTGGCCGCGGATGGCAAGACCGGCGACGGCTGCGGGCTGCTCATGAGGCAGCCGAGCGCCTTCCTCCGCACGGTTGCCGCCGAAGCCGGGATCGCGGCAGCGGAGCGCTTCGCGACGGGCTGTGTCTTTCTCGCGCGCGATCCGATCAAAGCGCAGCAGGCTCGGGCCGCCCTGGAGCAGGCGCTGGCGGCCCACGGTTTGCAGAGCGCCGGCTGGCGCACGGTTCCAATCAATCCTGAAGCCTGTGGCGAGCAGGCCTTGGCGAGTCTGCCGAGGATCGAGCAAGTCTTTGTCAATGCGCCCGCGGGTATCGATGAGCCGCAGTTCGAGCGGCGCTTGTTCATTGCTCGGCGCCAGGCTGAAAAGCAACTGGAACCAGCCGATGAAGACTTCTATGTACCCAGCCTGTCGAGCCGAACGCTCTCCTATAAGGGGTTGGTATTGCCAGCCAACCTAGGGCGATTCTACCGGGATCTCGAAGACGAGCGGCTGGAGAGCTCGCTGTGCGTCTTCCATCAGCGCTTCTCCACCAACACCTTGCCCCGGTGGCGACTCGCCCAACCCTTCCGCTACCTGGCACACAATGGTGAAATCAACACCATCCAAGGCAACCGCAACTGGGCCATTGCCCGCGCCAACCGGTTTCAGACCCCGTTGCTACCGGAACTCGGGGAGACCCTGCCGCTGGTAAGCCCGACGGGATCGGACTCGTGCAGCCTCGACAATATGGTGGATGTATTGATCACCGGCGGCCTGGATCTGTTCCAGGCGGTCCGGCTGCTGCTCCCGCCGGCTTGGCAAAATGTATACACCATGGATGCCGACCTGCGGGCTTTCTACGAATACCACTCGCAGCACATCGAACCCTGGGACGGTCCGGCTGGCATTGTATTGACCGACGGGCGCCACGCGGCTTGTGCACTGGACCGCAATGGCCTGCGTCCGGCTCGTTGGGTGATTACGCGTGATCGCCACATCACCCTTGCCTCTGAGATCGGGGTCTACGACTACACTCCCGCAGACGTACTCCGTAAGGGACGCCTCAAGCCCGGCGAGATGCTCGCGGCGGATACCGAAACGGGCGAACTGTTGTTGCCGGAAGACATCGATAACCGGCTCAAGCACCGCAAGCCCTACAAGCACTGGTTGGCGCTTTATGCACGAACCCTGGACGCGCATCCTGACGCGCGCAGCCCTAACGAGCGTGAGGGGCTCGATCCCAAGCGCCTGACCGTCTATCAAAAGCAGTTCAATATCAGCTTCGAGGAGCGGGATATCGTCTTGCGCACCCTGGCGCAGAGCGGCCAGGAGGCCGTCGGCTCCATGGGCGACGACACTCCCATCGCGGTGCTCTCCCGACAAACACGCCCTCTCTACGATTACTTTCGCCAACAGTTTGCGCAGGTCACCAACCCGCCCATCGATCCGTTGCGCGAGCAAATCGTCATGTCGCTGGAAACCTGCTTTGGGCGGGAGAAGAACCTGTTCGAAGAAACCGAAGCTCATGCCAAGCGCCTGGTGGTGGACTCCCCGGTGCTCTGCGACACGAAATTCCAGGCACTGCTGGCTCAAACTGACCCGGACTACGCCCATGCGCTGATCTCGCTGAACACCCCGCTCAGCAAAGAGCTGCGCACGGTTTTGGCGGATATATGCGAGCAAGCCGAACGCGCAGTGCGCGCCGGCAAGACCATCCTGATCCTTTCCGACCGCGAGTTGACACCCCAGTGTGTGCCCGTGCACGCACTGCTTGCCACCGGTGCCGTGCATCATCATTTGGTGGCCAAGGGCTTGCGCTGCGACGCCAACCTCGTCGTGGCGACCGGCACCGTGCGCAATCCGCATGAATGTGCCGTGCTGATAGGCTATGGTGCTACGGCCGTCTACCCGTATGTGGCCTACGATATCATCCAGGATATGGTCCGCACCGGCCAGATCAAGGGCACCCCCTTGCCGGAGCTACTCGAGTCCTACCGCAAAGGCATCAACAAGGGCCTCTATAAGATCCTCTCCAAAATGGGGATTTCCACCATCGCCAGCTATCGTGGCGCACAGCTCTTCGAGATCGTCGGGCTGCACGAAGAGGTGGTGCGTTTGTGTTTCCCGGGCACGGCGAGCCGCATCCAGGGCACCAACTTGGACGATCTGGAGGCGGATCGCCGCGAACTGCACCGACGCGCTTGGCAGATCAGCGAGCCGGTAAGCCAAGGCGGGTTATTGAAATACGTCCACGCCGCCGAGTACCACGCTTTCAATCCCGAGGTGGTGCGGACTCTGCAGGAAGCCACCTACACTGGCGATTATCAGCGCTACCAAGCGTTCGCGCGGACCGTAAACGAACGCCCGGTGGCGGCACTGCGCGACCTGTTGCAGCTCAAACTGGCGGCAAAGCCTTTGCCACTGAGCGAGATCGAGCCGCTGCCGGCGATTCTCAAGCGCTTTGACAGCGCCGGCATGTCCCTCGGTGCGCTCTCCCCGGAGGCTCATGAGGCGCTGGCCATCGCCATGAACCGTCTGGGCGGTCGCTCCAACTCCGGCGAGGGGGGTGAGGACGCAGCCCGCTACGGCACCGAGCGCATGTCCAAGATCAAGCAGGTCGCCTCCGGACGCTTTGGCGTGACACCGCATTACCTGGTCAACGCCGAGGTCCTGCAAATCAAAATCGCCCAAGGCGCCAAACCCGGGGAAGGCGGTCAGCTACCCGGCCACAAGGTCAACGGGCTGATCGGCAAGCTGCGCTTCTCCAAGCCGGGGGTTGCCCTGATTTCACCGCCGCCGCACCATGACATCTATTCCATCGAAGATCTGGCACAGCTGATTTTCGATCTCAAGCAGGTCAACCCGCGCGCCCTGGTATCGGTGAAACTGGTGGCCGGCCCCGGCGTTGGCACGATCGCCGCCGGTGTGGCAAAAGCCTATGCGGATCTGATCACCATCGCCGGCCATGACGGGGGAACCGGAGCAAGCCCACTTACCTCGGTGAAGTATGCCGGCACGCCCTGGGAGCTCGGTCTGGCGGAGACGCAACAGACCTTGCGCGCCAATGACCTGCGCGACAGAGTGCGCCTGCAGGCCGATGGCGGTCTAAAGACCGGTCTGGACGTCGTCAAGGCCGCCATCCTGGGTGCCGAGAGCTTCGGCTTTGGCACGGCGCCAATGGTGGCGATGGGCTGTAAATATCTGCGCATATGCCATCTCAACAACTGTCCGACCGGCGTGGCGACTCAACAGCAGGTGCTACGGCTGCAGCACTTCATCGGCACACCGGAGCGCATCGCCAATTATTTTACTTTCGTCGCAACCGAAGTGCGCGAGTGGCTCGCGAAGCTCGGCGTGCGCTCCCTGGAGGAGCTCATCGGTCGGCTGGATCGGCTCGAAATTCTGCCGGGGCAAACCGCCCGCCAGCGCCGCCTGGATCTGACCGCGCTGGTATCCGACGGCGGGGTAGCGCAGGACAAGCCGCTGTATTGCAGCCTGCCCAGAAACAAGCCTGTCGATCAGGGCGAGCTCGCCGAGCGCATGGTCGCCGACGCTCTGCCCGCCATCAAAGGCAAAACCGGCGGCGAATTCCACTATACCGTGCGCAACAACAACCGCTCCATCGGCGCCCGACTCTCCGGTGAAATCGCCCTGCGCCACGGCAGTCTCGGCATGGCGGAAGCGCCCATCGTCCTGAAGCTCACGGGTACCGCGGGGCAAAGCTTCGGCGTGTGGAACGCCGGCGGCTTGCATATGTATCTGGAAGGTGATGCCAACGATTACGTAGGCAAGGGGATGGCCGGCGGCAAGCTTGTGCTCCGCCCACCGGCGGGCAGCGTTTTCCAGAGTCGAGAGACGCCTATAATCGGCAATACTTGCCTCTATGGTGCGACCGGCGGCACGTTGTACGCGGCCGGACTTGCCGGAGAGCGCTTCGCCGTGCGCAACTCGGGTGCCCATGCCGTAGTCGAAGGCGTGGGTGATCACGGTTGCGAGTACATGACGGGCGGGATCGTTTGCGTCCTCGGCGCCACGGGCCTGAATTTCGGTGCGGGCATGACCGGCGGCTCCGCTTTCGTGCTCGATCTCGATAACCGCTTCGTGGATCGCTACAACCACGAGCTCATCGACATTCACCGCATCCAGCAAGAACGCATGGACGCTCATCGCCATTACCTGCGCGGTTTGATCGAACAGTTCACCGAGGAGACGGCCAGCCCTTGGGGCCGGGAGATCCTGGAGAACTTCCGCGATTACGTTGGCAAGTTTTGGCTGGTCAAGCCCAAGGCGGCGGATCTCCAAGAAGTCCTGGACACGCTCCGCCGGGCCGCCTGAATCCTGCTCCGGTATCGAACGATGGAGATCCATGGGTAATAACAAGTTCCAGTTCATCGAGGTCCCGCGCCAAGACCCGCCGAAAGAGGCGGCCGCCGCCCGGGTCCAGAAGTTTGCCGAGATCTACAGTGCCTTCAGCCCTGAAATGGCGGCGGCGCAGGCCGATCGCTGCGTGGAGTGCGGCAACCCCTATTGCGAGTGGAAGTGCCCAGTCCATAACTATATTCCGAACTGGCTCAAACTGGTGGCCGAAGGCAATTTGTTCGAAGCCGCCGAACTCGCCCATAAGACCAACTCCCTACCCGAGGTCTGCGGTCGCGTCTGTCCGCAAGACCGCCTTTGCGAAGGCGCGTGCACGCTGAACGACGGCTTCGGCGCGGTCACCATCGGCTCCGTAGAGAAGTACATCACCGATGAGGCATTCAAGCGCGGCTGGCGACCCGATTTGTCTGGGATCGTCAAATCCGGCAAACGGGTAGCCGTTGTCGGCGCCGGCCCAGCCGGTCTCGGCTGCGCCGACATTCTGGCGCGCAACGGTGTGGAACCGGTCGTTTTTGATCGTTACCCGGAGATCGGTGGGCTGCTTACCTTCGGCATCCCCCCCTTCAAGCTGGAAAAAAGCGTGATCCGCACCCGTCGTACCATCATGGAAGGTATGGGGGTCAATTTTCAGCTCGGCATCGACGTAGGACGCGACATCACCTTCGAGGCTCTGCTGAACGACTTCGATGCCGTTTTTCTCGGCATGGGGACTTACACCTCCATGCGCGGCGGCTTCCCGGGCGAGGACAAGGCTGGGGTTCACGAGGCTCTGCCTTATCTGGTCGCCAACATCAATCGCCTGATGGGCTTTGAGCGCAGTGCCACAGAGTTCATCGACATGCGTGGTAAACACGTGGTCGTTTTGGGCGGCGGCGACACCGCCATGGACTGCAACCGCACGGCTCTGCGACAGGGTGCGCGCAGCGTGACTTGCGCCTACCGCCGCGACGAGGTCAACATGCCGGGTTCCCGGCGCGAGGTTTACAACGCCAAAGAAGAAGGCGTGCAGTTTCTCTGGAATCGCCAGCCCGTGGAGATCGTCGGTGATGGCCGAGTGGAAGGCGTCAAGGTCATCCAAACCCGCCTCGGCGCACCGGACGAGCGCGGTCGCCGACGTCCGGAACCCGTGCCGGGGTCGGAAGAAGTCATTGCCGCCGATCGCATACTGATTGCTTTCGGCTTCCGGCCGAGCCCGGCGGATTGGTTCGAACCCCATAGAATACGGGTCGATGAACGCGACCGCGTCGTAATCGCCAAAAACGGCGCGCTGCGCTATCAAACCGGCAATCCGAAGGTGTTCGCCGGTGGGGATATGGTGCGCGGCTCCGACCTGGTGGTCACTGCGGTCTGGGAAGGCCGCGAAGCGGCCAAAGGGATTCTGGCCTACCTCGGTATCTAACCCGGCACCATCGGCACGCATATCACCGCCGGTGCCGCCCGGCACACTTCAAAACCTAGGCGCGGTGCATGATACACTGCCGGCTAGTCGTCTTGGCAAGGCTGCAAACCAATCGTGACCGACTTACACAACGACCGTTTGCTGCGGGCGCTACGCCGCGAGCCGGTGGATAGAACCCCCGTGTGGATCATGCGCCAAGCGGGCCGCTACCTGCCGGAGTATCGTCGGGTGCGGGCGCAAGCCGGCAGTTTCATGGCGCTCTGTCGCAACCCGGAACTTGCCTGCAAGGTCACCTTGCAGCCGCTGGCGCGTTATCCTCTGGATGCCGCCATCCTCTTCTCGGATATCCTCACGGTGCCCGATGCCATGGGGCTGGGGCTCTATTTCGAGGAGGGCGAGGGCCCCCGGTTCGAGCGCCCGCTCCGCAGCCTGCGGGCAATCGCCGATCTGGCACCACCCGATATCGCCAGCGAGTTGCGCTACGTCACGGACGCCATCGGGTTGATCCGCCGTGAGCTGGCCGGCCGGGTACCGCTGATCGGGTTCTCCGGTAGCCCCTGGACGCTTGCGACCTACATGGTCGAGGGAGGCAGCAGCCGCACGTTCCGTCGCACCAAGACCTTGCTCTATGAGCACCCACGGGCGCTGCATCAACTGCTCGAAAAGGTGGCGCAGGCCGTCGCTGACTACTTGAATGCCCAGATCGAAGCCGGCGCTCAGGCGTTGATGATCTTCGATACCTGGGGCGGAGTGCTGGCGCACGAGGCCTATCTCGAGTTCTCGCTCGATCCGGTGCGGCGCGTCCTCGAAGCGCTGCACCTTAACACCTCGGAAGGTCGGATACCGGTCATTGTGTTCACTAAAGGTGGCGGGCTCTGGTTGGAAGCCCTAGCCGGTATCGGAGCCAATGCAATCGGCCTGGATTGGAGTGTGGATATCGCAGCGGCGCGGCGACGGGTCGGCGAGCAGGTCGCGCTGCAAGGCAATCTCGATCCCTGCGTGCTCTATGCTGCGCCGGCGGTGATTCGGCGCGAGGTGCAGCGCGTGCTCGAAGCCTACGGCCCGCATCCGGGGCATGTATTCAACCTGGGCCATGGCATACACCCTGAGGTCGATCCGGATCACGTATCTGCCCTGATCGAGGCTGTACACGAGTTCAGCACCCACATCCATGACAGCGCACGGGGCCGATAGAAACTACGCTGACCGACGTCAAGACCGCCAGATCCGGGTATTCTCCGCCGGCGTAGCGGTGCTGCGGCGCGTGGACGGACAGTGGCGCTTTCTACTGCTGCGGGCGTTCCAGCACTGGGACTTTCCGAAGGGTCAAGTGGAGCACGACGAGCAACCGCTGCAGGCCGCCCGCCGCGAGGTCATGGAAGAGACGGGCATCACGGAGCTGCACTTTCATTGGGGCCACGGCTACATCGAAACCGGCCCCTATGCTCAGGGCAAGATCGCCCGCTATTACCTCGCCGAGACTACCGAAACTGCGGTCACGTTGGGCATCTCGCCGCAGCTTGGTCGAGCCGAACACCATGAATATCGCTGGGTAACGCTCGAGGAGGCGTTCCGCCTTACCTCGCCCCGAGTGCGCCGCGTGCTCGACTGGATCCGCCAACGCCTGAATGCCTCTCAAGCCTCGGAGGATTAGCGTCGCTTCTTCAATGCCCTCTCTTTAGAGGTAATCGTGGATCGACCCTGCCTTGGGCTTGCATCTCGGAACAGGCATAATTTGCCAATTTGAAGGGCAGCCGGCGCGTTACTCGCACCCGCTGCGGCTAGCGGAGGAAACATCTTGTCAACTCATACCTCACACAACGGGGAGCACTTTCCAGGTACCCGCATGCGCCGCATGCGCCGGGATGATTTCTCGCGGCGGCTGATGCGGGAGACCGTGCTCACACGCGACGATCTTATCTTCCCGCTGTTCGTGCTCGACGGCGAGCGCCGCCGTGAACCGGTGCCGTCGATGCCCGGTATCGAGCGTCTCTCGATCGATCTGCTCCTGGCCGAGATCGAGACGGTGGTCGAGCTTGGCATCCCCAGCGTGGCGCTGTTTCCAGTCACCCCAGCAGAGCGCAAGAGCCTGGACGCCCGCGAGGCATACAATGCCGATGGGCTGCTGCCACGGGCCGTGCGCGCGCTCAAACGCGCCGTACCGGAGCTCGGCGTCATCACCGATATCGCCTTGGATCCGTTCACCAGCCACGGCCAAGACGGCTTGCTGGATGACAGCGGCTATGTCGTCAACGACGAGACGGTCGAGGTCTTGGTCAAACAAGCCTGCTGCCACGCCACGGCCGGAGTCGATATCGTAGCCCCCTCGGACATGATGGATGGGCGCATCGGCGCCATCCGTCGGGCGCTGGATGCACAAGGGTCGATCCATACACGGATTCTGGCGTATTCGGCCAAATATGCCTCGAGCTATTACGGGCCGTTCCGCGATGCCCTCGGCTCCGCCGCCAACCTCGGTCAAGCCGATAAGAAGACTTACCAGATGGATCCGGCCAACACGGACGAGGCCCTGCGGGAGGTCGCACTGGATCTGGCGGAAGGCGCGGACATGGTCATGGTCAAACCGGGCTTGCCTTATCTCGATGTGGTGCAGCGCGTAAAACGCCGGTTCGCAGTGCCCACTTTTGTCTATCAGGTGAGTGGTGAATACGCCATGTTACAGGCCGCCGCCGAAAAGGGCTGGCTGAACGGTCCGGCCTGCGCGCTGGAGGCGCTTACGGCCATCAAGCGCGCCGGCGCCGATGCCATCCTGACGTACTTCGCCAAACAGGCGGCTGGTTGGCTACGGGCCGGAAGCTAAGCGATCGATCCGCTAACAGCAGCCATAGCCGAGCGAGTCATGCCTGAGCGCTACGCCGTGATGGGCAATCCCATCGCCCACAGCCAATCACCGCGCATCCACACGCTGTTCGCGCGCCAGACCGGCGAGCAGATGGCCTATGAGCGCATCCTGGTGTCAATCGACGGCTTCGCCGCAGCCGTAGCCGAGTTCGCAGCGAGTGGCGGTCGCGGCCTCAATATCACCGTTCCTTTCAAGTTGCAGGCCTGGGCGGAGGTCGACCGGCGCACGGCGCGCGCCGAGCGCGCCGGCGCGGTGAATACCATCGCCATAACGGCTGCTGGCCGCTTGGGCGATAACACGGACGGAGCCGGGCTGGTTCGGGATCTGTGCTGCAATCATGGAGTAAGAGTGCAGGCGCGGCGTATTTTGATCCTAGGTGCGGGGGGAGCCGTACGCGGTGTGCTGCCGGCTTTGCTGGCCGAGACGCCCGCCGAGCTGGTCATCGCCAATCGAACTCGGGCACGTGCCGATGCCATCGCCACCGCGCTCGCCGGTCTCGGCTGCGTGACCGCCTGCGGCCTTCCGGAGCTCGCCGGCGAGCACTTCGATGTGATCATAAACGGCACTTCCGCCGGGCTGCACGGTGAACTCCCGGCACTGCCGAAGGGTCTAAAAATCGCTGGGACGACCGTGTATGACATGGTTTATGGCAAAACCCCCACGGCATTTTGTAGCTGGGCACTCGAGCAGGGCGCCGCCGGCGCGCTGGACGGACTTGGTATGCTCGTTGAGCAAGCCGCGGAATCGTTCTTGCTCTGGCGGGGCATAAGGCCACAGACCGCTCCCGTGATCCAAGCGCTCAGGAGATAAAGGAGCGGCGCCCCGAGACAATTTACAGCATGGCACACCGCCGGCCAGCGGGGTACACTCGGAACACGTTTATGACTGCAGAGGGCTGGGAATGTTGCGAGAAGGGAAAACGCTGCCGATAGCAATCCTGCTTGGCGTTGCCGTTGCAACCGGTGGCGACATTGGTCTGGCCGATCTCGATCCGCTCGGCAAAGCCTCGGCCGTACCGGCTATCACCGCTGTTGGTGGACAGGAGCGCCTCGCCAACGAGCAGAATACGATCGATATCGTGCAGCGGTATAGCCCCAGCGTGGTAGCAATCAATGTCACGGTCGAGGGACAACGGGTCAACCCGCTGGAGAATTTACCGCCTGAGTTACGCCGGTTTTTCCGCCAATTCGGTCAAAACACTCCCTTCACCCCCTTCTCCCAGCCGGAACGGGTGATCGAGCGCGCCGCCGGCAGCGGCTTCGTGGTCAACGAGCAAGGCCAGATCGTCACCAACTACCACGTGGTGGCGCAGGCCCTACGCAGCGGCTCCACGAAACTCAAGCCAAACGCAACCATCACCGTCAACTTCAGAGGCCAAGATAGGAATCTGCCGGTCGAAGTGGTGGGTGCCGACCAATCCTATGACCTCGCCCTGCTCCAGCTGAAGCACCCGAAGGACCGGCCGGCTGACGCCATACCGATTCCCCTCGCCGACTCGGACAAGATAATGGTAGGCGAGAAAGCCATCGCCATCGGTAACCCGTTCACACTGGAATCGACGGTAACCGAGGGCATCGTCTCCGCCGTCAATCGCCGCCAGGCCGCTCAGGTCAGCGGCGTCCCTATCGACTTCATCCAAACGGACGCCGCCATCAACCCCGGCAACTCCGGCGGGCCTCTGCTCAACTCGCGAGGGGAGGTCATTGGCGTCAACGACGAGATCCTTGCCCCCAACGGCACCTTCGTCGGGGTGGGCTTGGCCATCCCGAGCAATCTCGTGCAGGCGCGCCTTGGCGATCTGCAACACGGCGGTTTGGTCAAGAAAGCGCAGATCGGCATTCAGATTATGAGCATGGCCGACTATCCGGAGAAAGTGCGCAAATTCCTCAACCTGCCGAATCAGGGCGTCATGGTGGTGGCCGTGGCCGAGGACAGTCCGGCGGATAAGGCGAATCTACAGCCGGCCCAATATGCGGTTACCGGCAGTGGCCAGCGCTGGCCAGTGGGCGGCGATATCATCGTCGAGGTCAACGGCAAAACCATCGAGAGCGCCGAGGAGTTGCAGAATATCGTCTATTCGAAGCATGCTGGTGACACGCTCGAGCTCACGCTCCTGCACGATCAAGAAACACGCACGGTCCGCGTGAAACTCGCCGTACTCAAACAATAGCGCCCTACATCCGTGCCGAGCGGTCCGCGCCGCAAGCGGCCGACAGAGCCGAGTTGCGTTCAAAACCTCCTACTCTCGTGCGGCGCAATGCCGTAGCGTCACGAGACGTGCCCAGGCCTCTCCGATGAAAGAGCAGGAGTCGAGCAGGCCGCTGCGGATCCAAAAGAAAAAAGGATAGCTAACCGCGTGCTTAGTACTCTGTCGAAAACCGGCAACCGCTCCTGGCCAGTCGGCCCACCAACAGGCCGCCGACTCGCTTATCGTCCGATCATAAGGACTCGCCGCCATGATCAAGCGCCTCGTTCTCGTCATCTTGTTGCTCGCCTTGCTGTTCGGTGGGGTCTTTGGCTGGAAATACCTACAGCTGCAGCAAAGCCAAGCGCTGCAGTCTCAACCGCCACCGCCGGCCACGGTGTCCTCCGCAGAGGTGACGGCCATGCACTGGCAACCGACGCTGAGCGCCGTGGGCAGCGTAGTGGCCATCAACGGCACCGACGTGACCACCGAAGTGGCCGGCAAGGTCGAAGAAATCCGGTTCAAATCCGGCGAACGGGTTGCCAAAGGGGACATCCTGGTACAGCTCGACGCCACCGTGGATCGCGCCGATTTGGACGGGCTCAAGGCCGATATGCGCCTGGCGGAGTTGCAGCTCGAGCGCAATGCGCGTCTGCTGCCGAGGCGGGCCATCTCGCAATCGGCTTACGATGAGACCAAGGCACAGTACGAGAGCGCCAAGGCCAAGGTGGCCGCACAAGAGGCGTTGATCAACAAAAAGACCATACGCGCGCCTTTTGCCGGTTTGCTGGGCATACGCGAGGTGAACCTGGGTCAGTATCTCTCACCCGGCACGAAAATCGTCCAAATTCAGCAACTGACCCCCATTTTCGTCGACTACACGCTCCCGGAACGACATCTCAATCAGCTGCAAGAGGGCCAAGCGGTCCAAGTAACCGTGAGCGCTTATCCAAACGAAACCTTTGTCGGCCGGATCACAGCCGTCGACGCCGCGGTAAACCCGGCAACACGCTCAATTCAGACCCGCGCCACCCTGCAGAATCCGGATGGCCGGCTCAGGCCCGGAATGTTCGCCGAAGTCACCACCGAACAAGGCGCGCCACGGCAAGTGCTGACGATCCCACGCACGGCGGTCAGTTACAATCCCTACGGCGACTTCGTCTTCCTTATCACGCAAAGCAAAAACGGCGATAAAATCGCCCAGCGTACCCAGATCACCACCGGCGCAACCCAACAAGGCCGGGTGGAGATCCTCAAGGGCCTGGAAGCCGGCCAACAGGTAGTCCAAGCCGGTCAACAGAAACTGCGCAACGGCCAGCCGATTCGAATCGACAACTCCGTCGCGCTCAAGGCAGGCGAGGTCGTCAACGAGTGAAGCTCACCGACCTCTTCATCCATCGACCGGTATTGGCCAGCGTCGTCAGCCTGCTCATATTGATCGTCGGCCTGCGCGCGCTGGAACTGCTCGAGGTGCGGCAATATCCCGAGACCGAGAACACGGTGGTAACCGTATCCACCACCTATTCCGGCGCGAGCAGCGAGCTGGTCAAGGGCTTCGTCACCCAGCCGCTGCAGCAGGCTATAGCGGAGGCACAAGGCATCGATTATCTGCTCTCCAACAGCTCGCTGGGACAATCGACGATCGAAGCGCATATGGAGCTGAACTACGATGCCAACGCCGCCGTCGCCGAGATCCAGGCCAAAGTCGCCAGCCAGCGCAATGTGCTGCCGGAGGCCGCCGAAGACCCGGTCATCGACTCAACCACCGGCGAGACCACGGCACTGATGTATCTCGCCTTCTACAGCGACACGATGTCGCTGCCGCAGATCACGGATTATCTGCTGCGGGTCGCTCAACCCCAACTCCAGGCGCTGCCCGGCGTCGCCAAAGCGCGCTTGATCGGCAACAAGACCTTCGCCATGCGCATCTGGTTGAACCCGCAGCGTATGGCCGCCCTTGATGTCACCGCCGAAGACGTGGCCGATGTGCTGCGGGAGAACAACTACCTCGCCGGAGTTGGCCAGACCAAGGGCAAATACGTCGCCATCAACCTGACCGCGACCACCGATGTCAGCGCGCCCCGCAGCTTCGAGAACTTGGTGGTTCGCCGGGGCAAGGACACGCTGGTGCGCTTGCGCGACGTCACGAGCACCGAGCTCGGGGCCGAGGACTACGACTCCGCCACCTGGTACCAAGGCCGCCCCTCGGTATTCATCGGCATCGAGCAGGCGCCCGGCGCCAACCCGCTCAGCGTCGCCGAGCGCGTCCAGGGCATTTTGCCGCGCATCCGCGCGCAGATGCCGGAAGGGCTCAATGTGGTTCTACCCTACGACGCCAGCACCTTCATCAAAGACTCCATCGACGAGGTCTATCGCACGATCGCCGAGGCCGTGCTGATCGTGCTGCTGGTGATTTATCTCACCCTGGGCTCGATGCGCGCCGCCCTGATCCCGGCGGTCGCGGTTCCGCTCTCGCTGATCGGCGGCGCCTTCCTGATGCTGCTGATGGGGTTCTCCCTCAATCTGCTGACGCTGCTGTCGATGGTGCTCGCCATCGGGCTGGTGGTAGACGACGCCATCATCGTCGTAGAGAACGTGCATCGCCATATCGAACAGGGCAAAACCCGGTTTCAGGCGGCCATCGAAGGGGCGCGCGAGCTTGGGCTGCCAATTTTGGCGATGACCACGACCCTCGTGGCGGTCTATGCCCCGATCGGCTTCATGGGCGGCCTGGTGGGGACTCTGTTCACCGAGTTCGCCTTCAGCCTGGCCGGTGCCGTGCTCATCTCGGGTGTTGTCGCGCTGACGCTCTCACCCATGCTCTCCTCCAAGGTGCTCAAGGCGCACGGCCAGCCGGGGCGCTTCGAGCGGGCCGTGGAGCGCTTCTTCAGCGGGCTCGCCCGAGCTTATCAACGCCTGCTGCACAGCTCGCTCGACACCCTGGCGGTCACCGTGCTGTTCGGCCTCGCGGTACTGGTAAGCATCTACTTCATGTTCATCACCAGCCAGAACGAGCTCGCTCCCACCGAAGATCAAGCCATTTTGTTCTTCCAGGCAACGGCCCCCCGCACGGCCACGCTGGACTATCTCGAAGTCTATTCGCACGAGATTCAACAAATTTTCGAGACCATTCCGGAGTACCAGGAGAGTTTCTATATCCTGGGGCGCGAGTCCGATACCACCTTCGGTGGCTTCAAAATGCCGCCGCAATCCCAACGGGCCCGCACGCAGATGCAGGTCCAACCCGAGCTGCAGAGCAAGTTACAAGACGTGGCCGGCTTTCAGATCGCAGTCTTCCCACGCCCCAGCCTGCCCGGCTCTGGCGGCGGGCTGCCGATCCAATTTGTCATCACCACGGATGCAGACTATCAGCAACTCGACCAGGTGGCCGATCAACTTATCGACACCGCCATGCAAAGCGGCCAGTTCACATTCCTGCGCAAGTCGATCAACTTCGATCGGCCGATGGTCACGCTGGCCGTGGACCGGGACCGGGCTGGGGATCTCGGCATCACGATGAGCGATGTCGGGCGAAACCTCGCGCGCATGCTCGGCGGCGGCTATGTCAATTGGTTCAGCCTCGAAGGGCGCAGCTACAAAGTGATCCCCCAGGTGCAGCGTCGATTTCGTCTGGATGCCCAAATGCTGAATAATTATTATCTACAAACCGGCGCGGGGGATCTCGTCCCCCTGTCCACGATCGTCGCCTTCCAACGCAGCGTCGAGCCGAGCAAACGCACCCAGTTCCAGCAGCTCAATGCCCTGACGGTCGAGGGCGTAATGGCCCCGGATGTGGCGCTCGGTGATGCCTTGAGCTACCTACAGAGCCAAGCCAAGGCGCAATTTCCCAAGGGGTTCAGTTACGATTACACGGGCAGCTCGCGCCAGTATGCCCAGCAAGGCAGCGCGCTGGTCATCACCTTCTTCCTCTCCCTGCTGGTAATCTATCTCGTACTCGCGGCCCAATTCGAGAGCTGGCGCGACCCGGCCATTATCCTGGTGTCGGTACCCATGTCGATCGCCGGTGCGCTCATTTTCATTACCCTGGGCTTCGCCTCGGTAAACATCTACACTCAGGTCGGGCTGATCACCTTGATCGGCTTGGTGTCAAAAAATGGCATTCTGATCGTGGAATTCGCCAACCAGCTGCAGCAAAAGCAAGGCCTCTCGAAGCGGGCCGCGGTAGAGGAGGCGGCTGCGATCCGCTTGCGCCCCATCATCATGACCACGGTGGCCATGGTGGTGGCCATGCTCCCGCTGCTCGCCGCAAGCGGTCCTGGCGCCGTGAGCCGATTCGACATCGGTCTGACCGTCGCGACGGGCCTTGGCATCGGCACACTGTTCACGCTATTCGTATTGCCGGCCTTCTATGTCCTATTCGCCCGCGATCACAGCCGCAGCCAAGGATATGCCGGTGCGGAAAACGCCGAGAGCGAACGCGGGCAAACCTCGCCGGCTCCGGGGCACTAGCCGATCATCTCGAGCCATCGGTTCGGGGCAAATTCAGCACCGCTTAGCGCCCGCCCAGAGCCCATGCTGCAAGGAGGTGCCGTCCGATGAACACTGCGAACGAGCCACCCGGGCGCTGGCGGTTTTGGATCGACCGCGGCGGCACCTTCACCGATATCGTCGCCCAACGCCCCGAAGGCACATTGGTCACACACAAGCTGCTCTCCGATAATCCCGAGCACTACCACGACGCCGCATTGCAGGGCATCCGTGCGGTGCTCGGCCTAGCCCCGCAGGCGCCGCTACCGGCACAGCATCTGCAGCACGTCAAAATGGGCACCACGGTGGCCACCAATGCGCTGCTCGAGCGCAAGGGCGAGCGCACGCTGCTCGTTATCACCCGTGGCTTTCGCGATGCCCTGCAAATCGGCTACCAAACCCGGCCCGATATCTTCGCCCGCCGTATCGAACTGCCGCAGCCTCTTTATGAGCGGGTGATCGAGGTGGATGAACGACTCTCAGCGAGTGGTGAAGTGCTGCAAACATTGGACTCGCAAGCCGTGCGACGCGACCTGCGCACAGCCTTCGACACCGGTCTGCGCGCCTGTGCGATCTGTCTGGTCCACGGCTATCGCTATCCGGACCACGAGCAACGCGTAGCGGAGATGGCTTGCGAGATCGGCTTCACCCAGATTTCCGTTTCGCATCGGGTCAGTCCGCTGATGCAACTGGTAGGCCGCGGTGATACCACCGTGATCGACGCCTACCTCTCCCCGCTCCTGCGCCGCTATGCCGAACGCATGGCCGCCGCGCTCGGCGAAACCCGGCTGCTGTTTATGAAATCCGATGGCGGCTTGACCGACGCCCGGCATTTCGCGGGCAAGGACGCGATCTTCTCCGGCCCCGCCGGTGGCGTGGTCGGCTGTGCCCGCACCGGACGGATGGCCGGTTGTGAACGCATCATCGGCTTCGACATGGGTGGCACCTCCACCGATGTCTGTCATTACGCCGGTGAGCTCGAGCGCAGCCACGAGACCCTTATCGCCGGCGTGCGCCTGCGTGTGCCGATGCTGCTGATTCATACGGTGGCCGCCGGCGGAGGCTCCATCCTGCACTTTGACGGCAGCCGCTACCGGGTCGGGCCGGACTCGGCCGGAGCCAACCCGGGCCCTGCCTGCTATCGCCGTAACGGCCCGCTCACGGTCACCGATTGCAATGTGATGCTGGGCAAGTTACAGCCGGCGTTCTTCCCTCACTTATTCGGTCCAAAGGCCGATGAGCCGCTGGATGGCGAAGTGGTGCGCGCGCGCTTCGCCGCCCTGGCCGAGGAAATAACCCAGGCCACCAGCGATACACGCACAGCCGCCGAGGTGGCTGATGGCTTCCTGAAGATCGCAGTTGAGAATATGGCCAATGCCATCAAGCAAATCACGGTCCAACGCGGGCGTGATGTCACGCGTTACACGCTCAACTGCTTCGGTGGCGCAGGCGGGCAACACGCCTGTCTGGTGGCGGATGCGCTCGGCATCGAGCGGGTACTCATCCACCCCTTGGCCGGTGTGCTCTCCGCCTACGGCATGGGGTTGGCCGACCTCAGCAGCCTACGCGAGCAACCGGTGGACGCCATTCTCAGTGCCGAGTTGATCGCCCGGCTCGAACCGGCACTGCAAAAGCTCGCCGAGGACGCCCGGCGCGAGCTCGAGGCCCAGGACTGTCAGCGGGCACACATGCACGAAGTGCGCAAGCTGCGGGTCAAATACGAGGGCAGCGACACCACGCTGGAGGTGCCCTTTGCCGATGCGGCGCGCGTCGCGGCCAGCGCCGCGGCCGAACACCGCCGTGAATTCGGTTTCCTGCTGCCGAACAAGGCCGTTATCGTGGCCGCCGCAAGCGTCGAGATCGTCGCTGCAAGCGGGAGCATCTGTGATGAGCCGGAGCGCGCCGAGCGCGGTACGGGTAAGCCGCAAGCGCTTGCCGAGGTCGATCTCTGGCAGGCGGGCCGCTACCGGCAAAGCCCGCTGTTCGATCGCGAGCAACTGCGCCCCGGTGATATCCTCACCGGCGCGGCCATCATCCGTGATCCGGTATCGACCATCGTGGTCGAACCGGGCTGGCAGGCCCGGGTGAATCGTAAGAATCACCTCATCCTGGAGCGCATCATACCGCTGCCAGGCCACACCGGTATCGCCACGGCCGTGGATCCGGTGATGTTGGAGGTGTTCAATAATCTCTTCATGTCCGTGGCCGAACAGATGGGAGTCATGCTGCGCAAGACCGCCTCTTCGGCCAACATCAAGGAACGGCTCGATTTTTCCTGCGCACTGTTCGATCCGGCAGCGAACCTCATTGCCAATGCCCCCCACCTGCCGGTTCATCTAGGCTCCATGGGGGAGAGTGTACGTGCCATCGTCGAACGACGGGCCGACACAGTGCGCCGCGGCGACGTATTCATGCTCAACGATCCTTATCACGGCGGCACTCACCTGCCCGATATCACGGTGGTCACCCCCGTGTTCGCGACCACCGGCGAGCAAATCCTATTTTACATCGCCAGCCGGGCCCATCATGCCGATGTGGGCGGCATCTCGCCGGGATCCATGCCACCGCATAGCACCCGTATCGAGGAAGAAGGGGTGCTGATCGACAACTTCCACCTAGTAGCGGCCGGCGAGTTGCGCGAGCAGGCGGTCCGCGCGCTGCTCACAGCTGGCTCCTATCCGACGCGCAACCTCGAGCAGAATTTGAGTGATCTAAGGGCGCAGATCGCGGCCAATGAAAAGGGCGCGCAGGAACTGCGACACATGGTCGCGCAGTTCGGTCTCGACGTCGTGCACGCCTATATGGGCCACGTGCAGGATAATGCCGAGGAACAGGTCCGCCGCGTGCTCGACACGCTCGCCGACGGCGAATACGAGCAGATGCTCGATAACGGTGCCAAGGTGCGCGTTAAAATTACCGTGCAGCATGGCACGCGCACCGCAACGATCGATTTCACCGGCACCAGTCCCGAGCAGGCGGACAACTTCAACGCGCCCAAGGCGGTCACCCGCGCGGCCGTGCTCTACGTGCTGCGCACCCTGATCGATGACGTTATCCCGCTCAACGACGGCTGCCTAAAGCCGATCGAGCTCGTCATACCCGAGGCTTCCATGCTCAATCCACGCTACCCCGCCGCCGTGGTGGCCGGTAATGTCGAGACCAGTCAGGTGGTCACCAACACGCTCTATCTCGCGCTGGGGCAGCAGGCGGCCTCACAGGGCACCATGAACAATTTCACCTTTGGCAACGAGCGCTATCAATACTACGAGACCTTGTGCGGCGGCACTGGCGCCGGGCCGGGCTTCGCCGGCGCCAGTGCCGTACACTCGCATATGACCAACAGCCGGCTCACCGACCCTGAGGTGCTGGAGTGGCGCTTTCCGGTCCGGCTCGAAGCCTTCGCCATCCGGCGGGGCTCCGGCGGTCAGGGGCGCTGGCCCGGTGGCGATGGCGTCATGCGCCGAATCCGTTTTCTGGAACCGATGACAGCCGCCCTGCTCGCGAATCACCGCCGCCGGGGGCCACCCGGGCTTGCCGGGGGTGAACCTGGCGCGTGCGGCCGGCAATGGCTCGAGCACGCCGACGGGCGGTTGGAACCCTTAGCCGGGGCCGACAGCCGAGCCGTCGGCCCCGGTGACGTGGTGGTCATCGAAACGCCGGGTGGCGGCGGTTATGGTCCGCCGCCTTCTAGGGAGCCGCCTGACCCGAGGCCGTGAGGCCCGCCCGCTGGACCACTCTATTCGGCGCTTATGGAGCCCTAGCAGGGAGCGGCGGTTCCGCAGGTGGCGAATCGCGGCTCATTGATAGGGCCGCCCAAATACCCAGTGCTCCATCCAATGGAAGGTACCGCCTATTGGGGTGTACCAGAGCATCAAACCAATCACCAAACCCACGGTATTGGCGAGCATATCGAGCGAGTCGGCGACTCGGTAGCCGGTCGTCCCTTGCAGCAGTTCCACCAGTGCCGCCGCCGCGAGCAGGAACAGACACCAGCCCACGGGCCGCCGCCCTTCCCAGGCTTGCAGAAACCACCAAGTCAGCAGACCCCAGGAGAAGGCGTGCTGCGATTTATCCCAAGTCAAAACCGGCGGGCTAGGCGGCCCGGGAACCAAGGACATAAGCACCACCCCCGCCAGCAGCAGCCATGCGGTGGTCTGCCAAAACCGCGTAAAACGCAATGCACGCACCACTTCTCCCCCGCTTGTGGCCTCTGGTGCATGGCATCCTAAGCCGAATGCCGGCCAGCGCCAAGTCGCCTCCGAGCCGAGCAACCCCACCGCAGACAATAAGCAGTGTGTCGCCCTGTGCGAGCGGCCCGCGCGCACCACCGCGGCGCTTGCTCTATTCTCGCAACGTCTCCGTTGACCGAACCCGCCTCCCCTGCTGCACATCGACGTCGGGCGCAGGCGGGGCAGGCGCAGGCGCAGGCGCGCGAGGGTCTTCGAAATCCAGCTCCATTTGCGCGCCTGCATCGCCCCGCGGATCCAAGGCCGAGGCATAAGGGGAGTTGCGCGGCAAAACCTGATAGTGCGAGGGTTCAGCGGGCTCTATTGGCCTTTGCCCACCCCGGCGCAGCCCGGCAAATAACGCCAGACCGAACGAGGTAGTGACCACGACCCAGAACAGACCGTCGGCACCCATAACCGCCATAAGCTGCCCAGCCACTAAGCTACCGGCGATCATGCCCAGGGAACTCGTCAGTAGCAAACCCGCACTGGCCTGCACGAACTGGGACGAGTCCACGTAGTCATTGACCAGGGCAACCGAGAGCGGATAGAGCGTGAATGAAAACGCGCCCCAGAGCACGGCCAATACAATGACCGCACCGGTGCTGCGACCCGTAATAAAGATAATGGCCAAACTGAGCGCGGCAACGCATAGCGCAACCACCGGGAGCACGCTGTGCCGGCTATAGCGATCCGAGAGCAGGCCGATAGGCCACTGCAACAAAAAACCGCCGGAGAGCGTCAGCGCCATGAACAGGGCTATCTCCAAACTGGAAAAACCGCTGTCCTTGGCGAACACCGGCCCCATGCCGAGAAACGCACCGATGATCACCCCTGAGGCGAACGCACCGGCCAATCCGCAGGGCTCAATCCGATAGAGCTTGCGCAAGCGCACGGGCTGGATGTCCAGCAACTCGGGCGAGCTGCTGCGCATCAACGCCAGCGGCACCAGTGACAGGCTGATCAGGATAGCGACCAACAGAAACAGGCTTGCGCCTTGGGGCTCCGCCAGCAGGAGCAGGAACTGCCCGCCGCCGAGACCAATATAGGTGATCACGCTGTAGACTCCGAGTATCTTGCCGCGCTCCTGCGATGGCGTGTTAGCGTTGAGCCAGCTCTCCGTGACCATGTACAGTCCGGCCAGCGAGCCACCATAGAGCAGCCGCATGACGGCCCAAAACACCGGATTGACGAACAGCACGAGCGCGAGCGTAGTGGATGCGGCGATGGCGCTCATCGCGGCAAAAGTGCGGATGTGCTGGACATTGTGGATGACCTGCCCATCGAGTCGGACACCCACGATAAAGCCGATCGAATAACACGCCGCCACGAAACCGATCAACGGCGCGGAGAAACCGTCCAGGCTCATGCGCACGGCCAGCAACGTGCCCAGCAGCCCGTGCCCAACGACGAGCAAACTAAACGACGCAAACAACGGCGTGAGCGCGAGAATGGTGGTTCGGGATGCACGCATGCCACTGCCGCTCTCCAAAGTACTACAGTCACCGCTTCCAGAATATTAACTTTAATATCAATAATATAATCTAGACGCACGCCGGCGCAGTGAAACCGGTGGTTACCTCGGCTATCGCGCCGGAACGAAAAAAAAGTCACCGCCTTCATGACCGGCGGCCCGAATTGGGCGCATCTCCGGAGTCTGCTCAACGCCGTTCGCCTGAGCTCGATGCCGCACGTTGACCGCCACCCGAGCGAATAACATATTATCCCGCAAAATCTGATCGTTGGACTTGAGCACATCGATCAAGGATCGGGCGAACAGAGAGTGCTGTCCGTCCAGGGTATCGAGCACCGGTTGCACGCCGCCGGAGGAAATCACCATGCGGGAGCGACGCGCTATACCCTGCCTGATCCCCTCCTCGGAAAGCTGAGCCTGAGCACTGCCGAGAAGTAAGGCGCTGCGTTCGGACGCCATGGTCCCAGCGTAGCACGAGTCAGCCACCACGATGATCGAGCGAGCCCGTATGCGATCAAGATGGTCGCTGACGACGGAGTTGTTGATCCAGTTCGTAAATCGGTTGGGTTGGGCGTTTACGGGCAGCCAGTAGCCGCGGCGCCGACGGCCTTCGTCACGTTCGCTCAGATTGCCGTGGCCCGCGTAATAGATCAGTAGATTGTCCTGCGGCCCTAGCTGGTCGTATAGATCGTTGAGGGCGTTGAGAATCTCCTTCTCGTCCGCATTTGGCAGCAGAAAGGTGCTGAAACCGTAGCGCTGCTCCAGGATCTGCTGCATACGCCTTGCGTCGGCCATAGGCGAGTCCAGATCCTCAAGGTACAGGTAGTCCTGATTGCCAATGATCAGCGCGTAGTAGCGACCGAAATTGATGTTGTACAGTATCCGCGTATCCTGCTCCACATGGGGCTGCCGACTCGGACGGGGGACGACGATCGATCGCGCCTTCGGGAACGATGAAAGCTGTTTCTCAGAGTCTTGGCGCTCCCTGCGGGCACGGACATAGAGCTGCTTTAGTGTCTTAATCTGCTGCTGGGCGGCAGCCAATTGGACCGCTGCGGCCTCCCCTTGTCGCTGCAGCGCTATTCGGTCCTCCTCCAGGCGTTGGAGCTGTCTATTCAGCACCTCTGCCTGCTGTTGTGCCTCTTCGACCTTTGCCTGGAGCTCCGTGCGCTGCTCCGCTACTGCCTTCTCAAGTTCCGAGTTGTAGACAAGCTTGCCGCCGGAGAGCCCCGAGGCGCGCCGGTACCAATTCAGAGCAGTGGCGATATTTCGCTCGACCCCGAGCCCTTTCTCGTAGAGGTAGCCCAAATTGATTTGGGCTCGTGTATAGTCCTGCTCAGCCGCCTTGCGGTACCACTGCGCCGCCGATACGTAGTCAGACTCACGTCCCAGACCCTTTTCGAAGATCTCGCCAACATAGTTCTGCGCCTCAGCCTCGCCCGCCTCGGCACGCTCCAGCCAGACGTTCAGCGCCGAGCGGTAATCCGCTCGGTCATAGGCAACGTACTCGCCGCCACGGATTCGGCAATCCACCGCCGTTGTGCGCACCGGCCGGCGGGCTGTCAGATAGGTCATCTTGCCCAGCTTGCGCACTTGCCCCGGCAGCAGACAGTCGACAATGTGGAGGTCGTCCACCGACGCGTATCCCTCCCGTGCCGCCTCGCCAGCACTCCTCCCGTCGGGGCCACCGGCGGCGCAACCACCGACCAGCACGATCAGCGCCGCCAGCGCACTCCCCCAGCCTTCGGAACGAGCCATGGGCCGAATCAGGCCCTTGGGAGAAATGAATGAAAATAGTCTCACGGCTGCCTGCCTGCTTCCTCCTGGCTGAGCTAGTATCTTTTTAGCAAAAGAACCTCCTAACAGCGGTTCAAAATGCTAGGACGGCCACGCACAGAGCCACGAATCATTATCAAGCCTGCAGGGATCTGCCCCCGCCTCTGCGGATCCTACCTAGCCTTCTTTGGGCTCAGTATAATGCTGGTAACCGGCTGCGCCACTCCAGGCGCTCGGCTCTCAGAGACCGCTGAGGCTCAGGGGTTTTCCCTTGCGGCCATCGATACAGGCCATTACAAGCTCATCGTTTATCTCGCCCTCCGGCACGATGCCGACGAACAACCCCTTCATGTCTACTTCAGCGGCGATGGAACGCCATGGAGGCAGGGTCGATACCCGGCGGCCGATCCCAGTCCACGGCACGCGATGGCCTTGCGACTGATGGCACTCGATCCTGCACCAAGCTTGCAGCTGAACCGACCTTGCTACGGACACGAGGCCATGCCGGAGGTATGCAATCCGGCGCTATGGACCTACGGCCGCTATTCCGATCAGGTCGTAGAGGCGATGAACCGCGGGCTGGACGCCGCCCGCGCCCGTCTTGGGGCAAACAAGCTGGTACTTATTGGCTACAGCGGCGGCGGCACCCTTGCCCGACTCGTGGCTCAGCGTCGCGATGATGTACTTGCCTTGGTCACTATCGCAGCCAACCTCGACCATCGACGGTGGACCGCCCACCACCAATATCTTCCCCTTACCCGCTCGTTAGACCCCACAACGCTGCCCCCGCTGCCATCGACGATACTGCAATGGCATCTAGTCGGCGGTCACGATCGCATTGTTCCCGCAGCGGTTACTCGGGCCGGCATCAGGAGAGAGCCGGCCGCCGAGGTTCGTGTCTTCACGGAGTTCGATCACCGGTGCTGCTGGGAGCAGATTTGGCCGCAGATCCTGGCCGAGCTGCGCCTCGCGCTCATTCGAGTCGGACGTTGATCTGCTGTAGCGCGCGTTCTAGGTCCTGCTTCCTCGTGCCCAGCTCACCACGCCGCAGCGACTCCAGGGTCAAACGCAGCACTTCAAGCGTAAACTTGTCTGTATCCTCCCGCTGAGCCTGCTGGAGATAGTAACCGATCACCTCGTCCACCCGACGGTCCACGATGACTTTGAGTCGCGAGCGAGCGCGCGCACTCACATCGTCCCGCACATCCGCGCTATCCCACGCCTGGGCGTAGGCCTTATGCGCCTGAGCGACCTCACCAAGCTTCATGTATTCGTTGCCTTGGAGAATCAGCTCCCGAGATTCCCCAAGCGCTGGCGGCAAGTCGTTGAGCGATACGAACACACCGCTCTCGCGGATGGTGATCCACCACGACGCGGCCGCCAGCAACACGAGCAGCCCTATCACGGGCACGATGAAGCGACGAAGTCGGCGCGGCTCCTTAATGGCATCCAAAAAGGCCCCCGCATTGACAAAGCGCGCGGCTCGCTCGAAGGCGAGCCCTCTGGCGATCACCCGGTTGACGCGCTTGGAAACGCCCCGGATCGGGGCCGGCTGCAGCCCTTGGTGCATCGCCTCATCAGCCGAGATCTTGCGCCCGGAGGAATCCAGAAACGGATGCTGACCGGTCAAAAGCTCATAGGCGACACAGGCCAGCGCATAGACGTCGTCGGCCGGCTCCGGCGGCTCGCCGGCATGCATCTGCGGGCTGGCGTAGGCCGGGGTAATGGCACCGATCGTCGCCGGGTCGAAACGGGTCTGATCCCCACCACCTGAAGACACCTTGGCCGCACGAGCGATACCAAAGTCAAGGATCTTGATGTTCCCCTCTTTAGTGAGGAATACGTTACCCGGCTTGAAATCCGAGTGGACGAATCCTTCCTGGTGGGCGTAGGCGAGTCCGCGTGCCATACGGTCGGTCAGGCGCAGCGCCTCCTTCTGCGGTAGGCCGAACGCGGCGCGCTCGCGGATAACGCTGTCCAGTGCCGCACCCTGCAAGAATTCCATGCTGAGGAAAACGGTCCTGCCATCGCGGTCGAAGTCGTAGACGGTGCCGATGTTCGGGTGCGCCAAACGCTGCGCCTTCCTGGCTTCTCGCTGGAGAGCAACCAAGGCCTCAGGATGACCTCGGAACTCGTCGTTCAAAAGCTTGAGCGCCACGAAAGGGTTGCGATCCTGCGCCTCCTGCTTGCGCAAATCCCGTGCCCGGTAGACCGCACCCATACCACCGTGGCCGATCAGTTCCTCCAGCACAAAGCGCTGCTTGAGCATCGAACCCGGGCCTAGCTCGCCCGATCGCGTATCCCGCCAGTCTGCGGGATAGGGCCAGGTCCGCTCGCCGCCACCTGTCTCCGCTCCCATGGTCGGTGCAGGCGAGGGCGTCGAGCCCACCGGGAGGCTTCGGGAAGTTATCTCGCTGGAGGAAGGGCGGGTCCGGTCCGGATCAGCGGCGGCATGCGCTGCGGATTTCGACGCGATTCGGGTAACAGATGTATCCGATACCGGCGGTGCGGCCGTCGCCTCGACCAAAGTGGCATCCGCAGCGTAACGGGACAGCGCTTCCAGCAGCCAGCGGCGCTGCTCTTCGTCGAGCCGTGGCGGTCCATCCCAGCCGGTTAGAATGGCGGTCGGCGAACATCCCTGCCGTCGCGCCACCGTTTCCAGGCAGCTGAGCGCCTCCTGCCACCCGTCGCCCCGTCCAACGTAGCGCTGCAACGCCCGCCGCAACGCCTCGATGGCGCCCATATCATCAGTCACAGCCCACCGCTCATCCGCCATGCAGCGCCTCGTCTACATCCACCACCACGGCGGTGAGGTTATCGCCCGCCTCCCGTGACAACACCAGCGCCATAACGCGCTCGCAGGCTCCTTCGCAATCGCCTTGAGAGAGCAGTTGCTCCAACTCGCTGTCAGTGACATTACTGTGCACGCCATCCGAGCAGAGAAGAAACCGATCGCCTGGCATCAGATCGGCATACGCCACTTCTAGCACGAGATCGCCACTCGCACCGATCGCTCGCGTTATCACATTCGCCTGCGGGTGCTTCAAGGTTTCATCATCTGCCACTCTGCCCTCGTCCACCAAGGTCTGAACCAAGCTATGGTCGCGGGTGCACCGGAGAAGCCGGCCTCCCCGCAACCGATAGATCCGGCTATCGCCGGCCCATACATAGCAACAGCCGGCCAGCCCCGTCACCAGTGCAGCCACCGTACTCGCGCTCTGCACGGAATCCACAGGTCGCTCGCCCAGATACACTAGGCGCTCATTGACCCGGAGCAAGCTCTTCCGGACTCCGTTCACCCGATCTTGTAGCTCGCCGCCACCTTCTACGGCGCGAAGACCATCGACTACCATGCGGCTGGCCTCCGTTCCAGCCGCCTGACCACCTACACCGTCGGCGACCGCCCAGATTCCGGAATCAGCTCGCTCCAAGAAGGCATCCTCATTGACGGTTCGCACGTTGCCCGGGTGCGTTCGCGCACTGGAACGGTAGGACAGTGGCTGTAGCGACGGGCTTGCTTCCGGTACTGGAGCCAGACTATTCCACCGAATTTTCTGCCTGCGCCAGTCGTGCTGACTCCACGCACCGTCCAACGCAGCCACGAATCGCTCGCCATCCGGCAAACCGCTATAGATAAACCAGCAAGGGCCGATTCGCTCTGATCCCTCTGACCACCAAAGGCTGTAGCCGCCGCGCTCGCGCGACAGCTGCGCATGAAGGACACTGAGCATGGAGAACGGCATCTCGCTCATACCGCCAATATCGAAACACAGGGGCTCACCTCTGCCAGGCGGCGGCTGCAACTCGTCCTGCAGGAGGGTGCGCGGCAGGAGCTCCCGCCCCAGCGCCGCAACCTGCCGATCGAAGTCATCGAGCCTGAACTCGACGTCCTGCTCCAGGACGCTCAACGCCAGTCTTTCCATCTGGGCAAACCAGTCTGCGTTCTCTACCGCCAGATTCGGTAGGCTCATCCCAACAGGTAACGGCATTACGAAAGAGAGGGGAAAATACCGGCCTACGGCATCGACGCTGGGCATCAGAATGCCCGTATACGCCAAGCGGCCACACACGGGAGGATCGATGGCGAAACGCCAGATGGGACTGGCAAGGTAAGTTGCCAGCCATTGGTCATTCAGGCGCTGGCGACTGGCATGCAGTACCTGTTGCAACCAAGCGTCCCACACAGTCAGGAACTCATGCGGCACGCGCCGACGAACAAAGTCCCCATGGCTGGGGAGCTTGCCGTAGAAACCGAGCGCGCCTACCCCAACCATGCCTCACAGACTCCCCGGGCAGTGGAACCGCGCCCAGTCCCGGAAGCGCAACGGGTTGCGCATGCTCTCGAACTCAACTCGCAGATGGGCATCGTAGCCCCCTGCAGCGAATATGGCGAGATAGCTCACATCCGACTGCCGGGAAACACTAGCGCTCTGCAGGGCGCGGAACCATGCCCACGGCCCCTCGAACAGAGCACTGGGGCGATGTCCGCTACGGTCCTCGAACTCGGCGATCACCCGACCCTCCTTCTCGCCCGGCCACTGAACGCGCAGTGGACGAGGTGGACCATGACGGTAGACCAGCGACGCGCCATCGACATTAAGCGTGAAGCGACGTACCCGCGCGTCCAGGTATTGCGGTGTCAGGCTGAAGCCCAGCGAAGGCGCCTCTTTGCCAGCGGCGAAGAACACATTGCGGATGTCGCGCGCCCGGCGGAATTGCACTAATACGGAGTCAGGTATGCCGAGCCGAACCCCATTGCGCCACCGCCACCGTTGCCTGGAGGTATCGACCAACGGTGCAAGATGCTCGGTAAAAAACGTCTCGAATACTCCACTGGGACCAAACAGACGACCGAAGTCGCTGAGCGGAATATCCACGCTACTACTCTCGTCAAATGGATATCGCTCCTCCACAAGCTCACGGCACTCGGGTAACACGTTATTGCGGTACGCTCGATTAAGCTCGCTGCGCAGACTACGCAGGGCCAGCTGCTGCCCTTTGCCCGCCAACTGGCTGAGCAGACGCCCCAACGGCTCCGGTTGGCGCTGCGCCTCCATTCGCAGCCGGCGCAGCGCATCCTGGCCTCCCGAACGGCTGAGTATGGCCAGCGGATCCTCATCACCGACACCGCCCCCCATGGCGTCCAACTGTGTATACAGCTCGCCTAGGACACCAACGAGCTGGTCGATGGGCGGAGCGCCTGCATCACCTCCGGCTACCATACGATGCAGCGGCTGAAAGTGCTGTGATATTTGCTTGCCGGGACGCGGACGCCCCACGTTTACCCCCACTTCCTCGGCCATCCCGAGCAAACGGCTGAAGGTTCCCGCCTGCTCGGCCTTTTTCGGTTGCGGCTCCGGGAAGTGGATCTGGGCATCAATGGTCTGCAGCAGCTGCTTGAGAGGCGAGGCGGATCCGCTGATAGCAGACAGCACAGCCTTAGCCTGCTCCACACTCACCAGCGGCGCAATCTCCAGGTCCTTGAGCAGGGCGTCCCAGTAGGTGATGTACTCCTGCTCGTATTCCCGGAGAAAATCGGCGGCGAGGCGAAACCGGGCAGTTGGCCCGCTTGGCAGATTCCCCTCACCGAGAACCCAGTCATCGCCCAGGAACCCTCTGACCAGCTGCTCGCCTACACCGCCTGTAATCTCTTCGAAACCGCCATGGGTATAGAGCGCGGGTACGGGATCGGACAAGGGAATACCGCTGGCGCGCCGGAAGATTTGCTCACTGCCGAGACCGGCTTCCAAGTCCAACCGCAAGGCCTTGGGGTGCTCCGCGTCATAGCGTGTCTCCAACCCAACGAGCATCAGCCCCGGTATGGAGGCTTGCTTCAGCGTCGCCCGGGCCTGAGCCACCAGCTGCTGATCCACTTGAGCAATACGCACGGGTTCATCCTGCTTTAGCAGGCTCTCAAAATGCGCGGCCAGTGCCTCCCCCACGGCCGGACTGTCATCGAATAGCCGCATCAGCTCCGTCCGGACAATCGCACCGAGCTCTTGCTCATTCATGTGCGCTGGGTCGGCCAACATGAGATAGGCTTTGAGATAGCCGTAGAGGCTTTTCGGACTAGGTATCGAGCGGCGGATACGCTCTTTCAGATTCAGCGCCACGCGCGGCAACAAAAGCGCGCGCAGGCCCTGATGGTAGGCGTCAAGCGCAGACTCGCTCACCGTATCCCCACGGTACAAACCCATGCCCATCAGCAAGGGGGGCTCATCACGATAGCGGTTCGCTTCCGCCGCCACCTCGCTCAGCGCGTCCAGCCGCGGCAGCACCTCCTCCAGACCAGCCCTCCCCGGCACAGGTCGACTGGCCTGCTCCTGATGCACCGCCAAGGTCTCGCTCACGTCGTCGAGATAGTCCCGATTGTATCGATAGCTGGTAAACCAGCCGGCAACCAGTAGGGCGGCAAAACCGATAACTGCGACGTAGGAGATATTCTGTACGATGGCGCGCCCGACCTCCAGGCGCCAGTTAACACCGGCAAGCCCGGACTCGGGAAAGATCACGCTCTTGAGCAGACGGTGCAGGAAGTAGCTCCGCCCCTGGCCACGAGATGCCGGAACCGCCATAGCGGCATCGATCCCAAAGATATTCGCCAACGTCCCCATCATGCGATCGATGGGGGTACCCTCCTGGGTGCCACTGGTAAAGTACACACCACGCAGCATGACGGGGCGATCGAAACCGCTAGCCTCGAACGTTTCCCGGATGAATTCGCTCAGAGTCTCCTTCAGACTGGCCATTCGCCGCGGGAAACCGAACAACGCTGTCCGACGCTGCGCTTCACGCTCCTGATCGAGGCGGCTCACTACCCGCTCGTTCAGCCGAGTCACGAGCCCGTCGTACTCCACGGCGAACTGATCGGATACCGAGGCCGCGCTCCGGCCGGGCTCCGGGAAGGTGATTCCCCAAACCTGAGCGCGACCCTCGTAGTCAAGATCGTCGAAAAACTCGACGAAACCCGCCACGAGATCGCACTTGGTTATCATGAAGTAGACGGGGAACTGGATCCGCAACTGCCGCTGCAGCTCATCCAGCCGCCGACGGACTGCCAGGACGTGTGCCTTACGTCCCTCAGGAGACAAGAGCAGCAGATCCGTTGCGCTCAACGTCACCAACACGCCGTTGATGGGTCGGCGCTTGCGGTAGCGCGCAAGCAGCTGAAGGAACTGGCTCCACTCGGCGTTGTCTGCGGACGGCTCCGTATCCTGGGTCACATAGCGGCCGGCCGTATCCAGCAGCACGGCGTCATCGGTGAACCACCAGTCGCAGTTCCGGGTACCGGCCACCCCACGTAGCGCCTCCTTGCCGAACTTCTGAGCGAGCGGGAAGTTAAGGCCGGAGTTGACCAGTGCAGTGGTTTTCCCGGAACCCGGCGGCCCTATGATCACATACCAAGGAAGCCGATAGAGGTCTCCGGCATCCTTGGACCGGCGCAGAAAGGCGATTGCCTCCTCGAATCGCCTTCGCAGCTCTTCCGCAGCAGCGTCCATGTCGAAGTCAGCCTGCCCTACGAGCTCCGCGCGCAGGCTCGCGCTCGCCCGGCGTGCGCGCCGATAGCGGAGCAATGCAAACGATCCCCAGATCGCGAACATGAGAACGATGGCGACGCTGCGACCCACCACTCCAGCGAACGGCCTGAGTTCGGCGAAGGCAAGGTACGGACCAAACAACCAGATCACCAGGGACAGCAGGATCAGCCCGACCACGCTCAGCAGCCAGGCCTGCCTGAATACCACCGCGAGCACCCACCTCACGGCCGTGCCTCCTCCGATCGGTGAATGATCTCTATGCGGCGGTTACGGGCGCGGTTTTCGGGCGTATCCACGGGCCGGTACCGCGGTTGATCGGGCCCGACCCCGAGGTAGCTTACCCGCCCCGGGTCATCGAGTTGCTCCTTCAGCCGCTCAGCGGCGTTGAGAGCCCGCTGCCGGGAGAGTTCATAGTTGTCCTTGAACCGCAATGAGCGTACCGGCACGTCGTCGGTATGCCCGATCACCAGTACGCGGCCGGACACCTGCTTCAACGCGCTGGCGACCTTATCCAGCACCGGAGCGTAACCGTCGCTGACCTCCGCGCTGCCGGAGCGGAACACCTCCCCTAGCAATGTGAGTTGAGTGACTCCATCCTTCTTTGTTTCCACTTGCAGCCTTCCCGGAAACGCGTCGGCAAGCAACTCCGGCAATTGCGGTCCGCCAACCACGCTCGGCCCTGTAGGCGATTCGAAAGTGGCCTGTTTGATCTCGTTGAGCTGTGCCATGATTGGCACTGAGGCATCGTTCAGCAGCGTGTGGAAGGTAAGGAACGCACCGACCGCCACGGCGCCCGCCACCGACAGGAAAACCCACGCTGGCAGCGTTCGTACCAGACGGTAGCGCCTGTCTTCAATGCCGCGCCAGTTGGGGGAGAGCTCACCCTCGGGCGTCTTGCGCCAGGTACGGATCCGCGCGTACAGCCGTTCACGAGTCTCGGCCAGCGCAGTCCGTCCCCCATCGGATATGCGATACTTGCCTTCGAGGCCCAGCGCCAGGCAGACGTAGAAGAACTCGATGAGATCGCGTTTCGGCTCGCGATCGACGAGCACGCGCTCCACCATCTGGAAGAATTTCTCACCGCCGCCCGTGTCTTTGTGGAACACCAGCAGCAAAGGCCTGCCGGCCCAGAGGCTCTGGCTACCCCACGGAGTGTTCATCACGGCTTCGTCGATGAACGTGCACAGCGCATAGCGCGCCGCCAATACTTGCTCTAACGGCGTACCGCCCTGTTCCGCCTGCTTCTCGAACTCGCCGAGCTGGCGAGTCACTTGAGTATGTAGGTTCGCTACATCAGCATGCTGCGTACTGCCGCGCACGCTCGCGGTCAGCACAAGCAGCGGCGTGGCCGTCTCCACCAGCGGATTGAGCCCGAGCTGGGAGAACCTCCCCAGCTCTTCCGCGCCGGCGGATGAGACCGCGGAGGGTGGCGCCGATGACTCCTGGTGCCGGGGCGCTAGCCGCCGGCCACCTGGATTCGGGCGGATGACGGTGCGATCGCCGCTTGGCGGACGGCCATCGTCGCTCATCGCTTCTGACCTCGGATCGCCCACAGGTCCATCTTGAGGTCGGCGAGCTGCCCGGCAACATGGACTGCAAGGCCACCGGACGTCGCCAGCTGCTGCCACAAGGGCCCGCGGCGACTGAACTCGAAGTAGACACAGTTCGTATAGAAGGGAATTTGCCTCGGCGCCACTGGAACCGGCAAGAGCTCGATACCGGGCAAGTTATTGTTGACCAGCTCGGCAATCCGCTCCACCGGTCCGACCTTAACCTGCAGCGGGAAACGCGCTCTCAGCTCCTCAGTCGGCACGCTCGCGCCGACTGCAAGCACGAAGTTCGCTGACTCGAACAGCGAAAGATCCTCGACACGGGCCACGCAGATGCCGTGCCGACCGGTAGCCTCAAGCGGAATGGAGACGGCCGGTGACTCGCGCACAGTTCGAAACTCCGCCCGTAACGTATCAAACACGGGCTCGAAGGAACGGGCCAGGTCCTCGTGGCGGTAGGCCTTGAACTCAGGCGGCCGGCGGGATTCGGTGGTCAGAGTGGCCAGCTCCCCGGCAATCGCCAGCATCAAGGTGAACAGCCGCTCTGGGTGCACGTGAAGGAATTCCGCCAAGTGGCTAACGACAGGTGCATAACGGTTCACCACCTGGAGCATTAAGAAATCGGTGATCTCCCCGGCCCCGCCATGACCACTCGCCGTCACCCGCTCCGCCAGGAAGTCCGCACGTTGGTACAGCAACCCTCGGAGCTCGGTGACGAAACTCTGCAGGCGGCGCGCGGCACCCGCCCGAGTCACGGTGGGGATGAACGCATCATCGAGAATCACCTGCTTGTCCGCCCGACACTCGATAACTCGCGCCAGCGGTATGCGCACATATTCGTCGAGCGCTTCACCTTCCAGGGCCAGACGGGTGTTGAGCCAACCCACCTCTACGAGGGTGGACGCGGTGCTGTCCAGGACATTGTCTCGAACCTCCACATCCTCGGCCCGGTAGCGGTACAGCCCGTTCCCGCCGGTACCGCGCTGAACCTCCACCGCACCGTCCGCGTGCAGCGGCAATACCAGGTAGGCCGTCCGATCATGGATCGACTCGTCCAACTCCAGGGGCGGGGGCAGCGGGTCATCGGCGGGGGCCGCAAAGGGAGTCCCATCGGGGAATACACCGCGGGCCGAGCGCAGCCCCAGCTTGCCGATGCCGAGCAGATCTGCATCGAGCTCCAGCGACTGGAATCCCCAGGCGTGCGGCATGAGCGCTGCCACTCGGCCCTCGACATACCGCTCGAAAAACCGGTCGTGCTGCTGGAAGTGTTGCGGCTCGAGAAACAGGCCCTCGCTCCAGAGTATCCGGCTGTTGCGCGACATAGGGCATCCTTATATGGACTAATCTCGGAAGCTGACCGATACGGTGGATCCCTCAAGGGAAATGACAAACTCCCGGGATCCGAGAAAACCCAGCAAACCCTCCTCCGGTATCTCAGCGACGGAGCGCCAGTTCCCCGACGGATCGCGCAGGTTATAGAACTCGGCCATCACAGCCAGATAGCGGGCGTCCGCGCGTATATTCAAGGTAATCCCGGTCTCCGGCCCCTGGCAGCGACTGGCTTGACCCGAGCGCGGTCGCTCCGTTGCCTCCACCGGGCAGAGTTCGAGCTCATCCCGGCTGAGCAGCGCCGCCCCCAACACCTCTTGATCGCGGTCAGCGAGCTCCGCGAAGGACGCGCCGACAAAATCCGTTTCATCACTGAGCTGATAGATTCGCATGAAGACGGGAGACGGACGTCCCTCGGCATTAGGGTTCAAGTTCGGGCCGACCACGATTCGGCCATCGACCTCCTCGGTCTCCGTCTCGTTCATCGGCTGCGAGGTACAACCCAGCATCGCCGCGACCAAGAAAATGACCGCCAGCGCCTGGGGAAAACACCGCAACTTCATCGGACTGTTCCTGCCTTGTTCCCATTGTGGTTGATTCAATCGTCTCGGCGCGGCGTCTTACCACGCGCGGCCACCTTGAGCTCTTCCATCTGCTTCTCGTAGGCGGTCACGAAGGCGTCGCCGAATAGGCGATTGAAATAACGCTCTGTATCCTTGTGAATGTCTTCGAACAGGTTCCGATACAACTCCCAGTTCCGCCGCTGCATGACCTTACCGATGATGGGGCGGCTATCTCGCTTCTCGTCGAATAGGCGCTCCAACTCGTCGGGGTCGAAGTGGCCCAGCATGGCAAAGAACGCCTTGCGCATACCGGCAAGCAAGGCCATCTGATGATGACGCAGATCCTCGAAGCTGGCCCGGAACGCAGCCACCGGACCCAGATAATCGGGGTTATGCTTGACCAGAAGATTGTGCAAGGCATCCTCGGCGTTGGTGGAGAACTTCAACGGGTTGTTCTCCTGCGCCTGGATCAAAGTCATGGGCATCCGAAACTGGTTCTTGATCTCCATCCGCGCCCGCAGGAGATCCATCAGTCCCTGGACCGCGATCCGGAGAAGCTGGCCAAGGGTTTCGGCAAGTTCCGGCGTGATACGCGACGAATCCACGCCCGCACCGGCAAGAAGCGCCTTCAGCGCGTCGGCCTCCGCCGCCTCGGGCGTCTGCGATGGTGGCATCGCCCCGGAATGCGGGGGCTGCCGTGTCGCACTCAGCGCGCCCTCTGGCGCGCTTTCGCGGCTGTGTCCGCGCTGGCCGGCCTCGCCCGCACTGGGTGCTATCGGCCGCTCAGTGGACGAGGCCGGGGGGGCCGCGCCAAGGGTCGATGCACGCCCGCTTTCAGGGGGCAACGTTTCTTCCTCCTGGCCCGGCAGCTGTTTCCACCAATCCGGCGGAATACCCGCTGCGCCCTGGCCCGCCGCCGGCGCCTTGTCCCGGGAGGGCAGTGGCTCGGACGCCGCCGGCTCCTCCCGACGCACTTCCGGCGGTGCAAAATGATCTTGCAGGAAGGAGTCACCCCGGCGTACCGGCTCACCATGTTCACCGTCGTAGTCCTCCCCCTGCACGGCACCGCCGAGCAGTTCCAGTGGGTCCGGCGCCGCCTCCGAATCGCCGATCGCAGTCCGCCCCGAAGCCGGCATCGCGACGGCGGCCGGCTCATCGCGAATGGCCACGGCAATCCGATAATCGCCAATGAATATCTGCTCGCCATCCTGAAGCCGGTACCTACTGAAAGGGTCAAGCCGGTTGCCGCGATTGTTCAGGAATACACCGTTGGCGCTGGTGTCCTCCAGGTAGAAAACGGTTCCGCTAAAGCGGATCCGGGCATGACAGCGCGATATCTCCTGTTTGGGATCCGGAAGCATCCAATCGTTGTTCTCGGACCGACCGATGGTACCACCAGCGTCGACCCAAGACTTAGTGGCGTCCTGCCCCAGACGCTCGGCTTCGGGGCCGATCACCGTCAACGACAATTGCATAGCAGCCTCTCTGATTTTCATAGCAGAAACCGGGCGCGGCGACTGGACTAAGAGAAGCCGGCATGAGGCACCAGAGAACCTGTTCCCGAACCCATGGGAACAGGCACCACAACGGTACACTGGAAACGTAGAGAGCGCTGGTAAGCGGCCGACGAACCCTCGGGAGCTTCAGCGCGTAAGCGGACGGTGGTAGGGCTCTCGGCGCACAGAAAACCGCCGGCTGCCCGCAGGGATCCTGAAGCAAGCCCGATCGCGCCAACCGATACGTTCGAACTCCAAAGTAGAGGAGCTCATTCATAGTCGATGCGCTCCGGCGTTGTTCTGCGGCTGATCTTCAGCGCTCCGCCGTCGCAGGCAGCTATAGGCCGCTGCTCGCCTCCAGCCATGCTGAAGCACGAAACTACGAACAACGCCATCCTCACTGATCCTGAAAAACGAGCCGAAGACAGCCCTCTTCCAAGTCCGAGTAGAAGTAAAGGCCATCCCGCTCGCTCCCCAGATCGATGATCACCGGTGTCGGCGCGTCGAACCGGGTATGCGCTATCGTCGTCGCGCCCACCTCGTTAATTTTGTGCTGCTTCACGTACGCATTCCAGCGCTGCGTATCGCATTTTTCGACACGGCCGCCACGTGTCACCGCCTCTCGCAAAAGCTGCCGAAAGCTGTAGTAGTCCACCTCGACCATACGGGCACGGGCCATATCGTTAACGGGATACCTCACTTCCGGCATGACGAATGCCTATTCACGCTTTGAGTAAGATTCGCTCAGTCGCCATCGAGCGTCAAACCGATAGCCCCTGCCACCCGCTCGGAATAGCGGCACAGCCAAATGACAGGGGTCGTCAGGCGAAATCATAGGTGAACTCTGAGTCTCGCACGGTCACGTGCACCCCCCCGACGGCCTTACCTTCCATCAGCCGGGTCAGGAAGCCGCAACTGAGCTCCGGGAGCAGCGTATTTGTAAGAATGGCATCCACCATGCGGCCGCCGCTTTCAAGCTCGATGCAACGCCCCAGCACGAGGTCCACCACGGCATCGTCGTAGGTAAACGACACCTGGTGGTTGCGCTGGATGCGCTGCTCGATGCGCCCGAGTTGCAAATAGATGATGCTTCGGAGCATAGCGTCGCTCAGCGGGTAGTATGGAATCGTGACCAGCCGTCCTAGCAGCGCCGGGGGACACACTTGCAGCAGCGGGCTCCGCAGTTTCTGCGCCAAGGCAGCGGCAGCCGGCCTTTCCGCGCCTTCCCTGCATGCCTGCATGATCAAATCGGTGCCGACATTGGTGGTCAATATGACCAAGGTGTTCTTGAAATCGATCAGCCGTCCCTCACCGTCCTCCATCATGCCCTTGTCGAACACCTGGAAGAAGATCTCGTGCACGTCCGGGTGGGCCTTTTCCACCTCGTCCAGCAACACCACGCTGTACGGCCGGCGGCGAACCGCTTCGGTCAGGACTCCGCCCTCCCCGTATCCCACGTACCCGGGCGGCGCGCCCTTGAGCGTGGAGACGGTATGCGCCTCCTGGAATTCGCTCATGTTGATGGTGATCATGTTTTGCTCGCCCCCGTAGAGCGTCTCCGCCAAAGCAAGGGCGGTTTCGGTCTTACCGACACCGGACGGACCGGCTAGCATGAATACGCCCATCGGCTTGCCCGGGTTGTCCAGACTCGCCCGAGCCGTCTGCACGCGGCGCGCGATCATCTCCAGGGCATGGTCCTGGCCTTTGACCCGCTCGGCGAGCCGAGCGGCCAGGTGCAGCACGGCTTCGATCTCGTCCCGAACCATCCGCCCTACTGGAATCCCGGTCCAGTCGGCAACGACCGAAGCAATGGCCTGGGCGTCGACACTGGGCAGAATCAACGGCCGCTCGCCTTGCATCTCCTCGAGCTGCCGCTGGATCTCCGCGAGACGGTTCAAGAGGTCCTCACGCGACGCCCGCTCAACCGTGGTGCCGGTATCGGAACTGCCATCGCAGCTATTATCGGCCGCTTCCAGGGCAGAATCCGGACGTGCAGCCTCGCCCATACCAGCCTGGGCGCGCAACCGGGCGCGCAGCTCGAGGAGCTCTTCCACCAGCCGTTTCTCATCGTGCCAAGCCCGCTCAACCTCCGCTAGGCGCTCGCTTTCGGTCTCCATAGCCGCGCGGATCTCCCTCTCCCGCTCCGCTACCGGCAAACCAACCGCCTTCTCCCGGCCGATGATCTCCAACTCCGTTGCCAGCGCCTCGAGTCGGCGCCGGTTATGCTCCACCTCGGCCGGAACGCCGTGCTGGCTGATTGCAACCCGCGCACAGGCAGTATCCAGCAGAGCCACCGCCTTGTCCGGCAGTTGCCGAGCCGGAATGTAGCGGTGCGAAAGCCTAACGGCCGCACTCAGCGCCTCGTCGCGCAACTGTACCCGGTGGTGCTTCTCAAGTGGGGCGGCCATGGTTCGCACCATCTCGAGGGCACGCTCCTCACTGGGCTCGCCGACCTGAATGGGCTGGAAACGCCGAGTGAGCGCCGGATCCTTTTCGATGTGTTTTTTGTATTCACCCCAGGTCGTGGCACCGATAGTTCGCAACGACCCCCGAGCCAGGGCCGGCTTGAGCAGATTGGCCGCATCGCCCGTCCCCGCGGCGCCACCGGCGCCGATGAGGGTGTGGGCCTCATCGATGAACAACACGATGGGGCGCTCCGAGGCCTGCACTTCCTCGATCACCTGCCGCAACCGGCTCTCGAACTCGCCCTTCATGCTCGCGCCCGCCTGAAGCAGACCCACATCGAGCGAGCGGAGCACCACATCCTTCAGCGGCGGCGGCACATCACCGCTGGTGATACGCTGAGCGAACCCCTCCACCACGGCAGTCTTACCCACGCCCGCCTCACCGGTCAGGATCGGATTGTTCTGGCGCCGGCGCATTAGGATGTCCACCATCTGACGGATTTCCTCGTCCCGCCCGACGACCGGATCGATCCTGCCTTGGCGGGCCAACTCGGTCATATCGACCGTAAAACGCTGCAAGGCCTCCTGCTTACCCATCGCCGCCGGGGGTAGAAGTACAGCTGCATCGCCTTCCTGCGCCGCAGCCGACTCGCCGAGACGAGAGCCGTCGCTGGCGGCAAGTCTCGCCTCCGGCGAGCCCCCCGTGATGTCGTCCCACTCATCGATGAGGCGGTCCACCCGAACTTTGGCGAATTCGCCGGATATGCCCGGCAGGGCATTGCGCAGGTGTGTGGTTTTCATCAGCCCGACCACCAGATGGCCAGTGCGCACCTGCGGCTCACCGAAACGCAGCGTCGACCACACCCAACCACGCTCCACCGCTTCCTCGACCTGGGAAGAAAAATCGGAGATACTGCTCGCGCCGCGCGGCAGCTCATCCAGGCGACGGGTCAAATCCGCGGCTAACCGCGCGTGATCGAGCCCGAAATGATTGATGATACGATGCAGGTCCGAGTTCTGTTGCTGCAGGATCTGGTGTAGCCAGTGTGCAAGTTCCACATACGGGTTACCCCGCATCTTGCAAAACACCGTGGCGCTTTCGATAGCCTTATAGCCAAGGCTATTGAGCTTCCCGAACAAGGCGGTGCGGCTGATTTCTATCACGGCACTCTCTCCCAGGCGCGCTATACCGCCTGCCCATCTTCCGAATATTCGGCTCGGGCCGCGCTTCGAGCGGATTTCCCCGCACCCGAATGCCACGGGCATCCCCATCCACCCGCCCGACCCAGCTCGTTCGGCCCAGCCGCGCCCCGCGTGCCAGCCGCAGCGACGGAACCTCTTTCTGCCGCAAACTCAGGATCAACTCCCAGCGCAACTCGTCCCCTATATAAGCGCGCACCAGATCCCTCAGCTCGTCCAACCTCCGCCCGCCCGGTAAGAAAGCCTCGAACGTTGCTCGGCACAGGGGCCCAAGTTCAATTGCAAAGTTGGACTGGCACTGCCAGGAGCGGCGCCCCAGATTGGCGGCCCGGCCAAGCCCGTTGCCCCTGGCGCGGCCAAGCACGAGACGCTCGTCCGCAGGCATCTCGAGCCAGCTTGGCTGAAACGGTATAACTCGGCATGGCGATCCGAAAAAATCCGCCAGAATGTCCTCCAAGCCCTCGGCAGACTTTGCCACTGGCGCAAACCGGCCCGCCCGGCAAAGACGCGCGGAATCCCCGACACGGTCACGATTACGAAACGCAGGCGAGCCGATTCCCACCAGCGCGCCGACGTATACGGCGAAGCGGTCCGCCTCGGGGCGGTCGCGCTGCACAGCCGGCTGAGCGTTGGCCCAGGCGCGGTAGAACAGACACGCGAGTCGGTGTTGCAGCATATTCACGAATGCGGCGAAGGTCGGATCCTGATGCTGGCGCTGCCGCTCGTCGGCGTATTCGGTGAGGTGCACCGGCAACGCTCCGTCGGGACCGAACAGGCCGAAGGAGTCGCAGCTCAAACGGTTTGGCGTACCGGGTTCGAACCCGGCCACATCGCCGGGAGCAAAACGCAAGGAGGGGCGCTGTGCAATCCGAACCGGATCATCGGCTGGCCGGCGCGACTCGCCCAGG
>JAGFJL010000038.1 GCA_024102725.1 Nitrococcus mobilis | reverse complement strand
AGTGGTCCCGCTGGCGTTGGCTACACCAACGCCTCGCTCAGTTCTACCACTGGGTGAGACGGCAGCGAATCGCGGGGATCATCGTCGAGCTGTCCGTCGATGATTATTTGCAACTGTAGTACTAGGATGTCTCGCGCCAATGCATTGGTTTTTCGTGCCCGCAAGCCCTTTAAGGGCTCTGATTAACCGCTTTCTCGCCGTTCCAGAAAAAGCTGGAATCCAGGAGGCGGACACCAGGCCCCGGATCTGGGTCCGGGGCAGGCTTCGCCTTCTTTACGCCTCGGCCAAGGCGATCTCCTGCAGCAGCACCCGACGCCCCTGCTCCTTGCGCCGTAGAAAGCGCAGCGCGAGTGCGGCCTTCTCCGAGAGCCCCCGCGGGGTCAGTTTTGTAGAGATAAGCACGCTTGTTGCGGCTATTGCGGAATTGCGCCGCCTTGACCAAGCCCCGCTCGATCAGCGCCTGCACGCAATAGTTGACCCGTCCGAGGCTGATGCCGAGCGCCGCGGCGAGCTCGCGCTGGATCATGTCGGGCTTTTGCTCCAGGAGCCGCAACACCTGGAAGCGCAGATCTTCGGGGCGCATGGCTTGATCTTCCGCGTCGGCTGTTGCCAATATCGTCGCTTCTGTGAGGTGGCGCGTGGGACGCTACATGCGTTCAATTAATAAACAGAGGTAATTTGCACCATAACCGGAGGCCAAAGACAAGGGGGTCGCGGTCAAAGTGCGGTGGGCTCGAGGGCGGTTCTTGGCACCCACACTACTCACTCCCCCACGGGGGAGAGCTGCCCACGCAGAGCATCACCACGCGTGAGATTGTATAGGCGCTGTCGGCTGATCGGAGACAACTTGTTTTCTGACACCCCCCGCCTAGCTCTCCTGCCTTGACGTGCGTTGGACAATCCTTCGCTCGACGCACTCCCTCTTCGGGCCAAACGTCTGGCCACGGTCCAAGTGCTTCTCTGCCAGGTGCTGGTGCCAAGCCGCCTTGTTTTCCCACGAATCGGCGGCCGGAATTCGGCTGCGATAGCTTTTCATAAGGGCATTGAGCTCTGCGCCGATACCTTCAGCGGCACCGCGCACGACGGCGGATTGTTCGGACTCGGACTCGGCGGCTGGCTCTACGTCTGCGTCGGCCACCTCGACTGTTACTATTCGCCTCTTGAAACGAAGTGGGCGCACAGGACGCAGCACGCTGTTTTCCCAAACCATTTCCACATACATGGCTAACCCTGCATATTTCAACCCGGCGCTGATGAGCCTGGCCCCGATCATCAATGGGTTTTCCACACGATAACGTTACATGTGAACTGCTCCAATAGCGGCGGACATTCCAGTTCGTCCGGCGCAATACGCTGCGCTATTGCGCCCTACCGCTGCTATGTTGAGGTAGTTTGGCCATCGTCGTCGACCACGGCTGCCATAGCGCACGCGAAATCGCGGAAATCCTCCAGGCCCTTCCAGGTAAGGGCATGGACGATGTTCCAATCGATGGCTTGGTATTGATGGATGGCGATATTGCGGAAACCAACCGCAGCCTTCATCCGTAAGGACAAGGCCTCGCTGATCAACCCCAAGCTTGGCAATGCCTTCGAACGCTTCTCCCATGGTCTGCGGCGCCGCTTGCTCGGAGTCGGCTATGACGTGCACGGCCATATCCACGCACAGCTGGACTGCGCGGGTCAAATTGACGGTGACGATGTCCTGCCGATCAATGTCCTTACCCAGCTCATCGGCTGAGTCGGCCCGCTTCTCCTCTATGCGGCGGACACAGCGACGCAGGGCTTCGAGCTTCTCCTGCAATATCAACGTATCCATGCGTCTCTGCGTTGCCGTAACAGCCTTTCCCGATAAGGGAGAAAATCGGCGCTGTCCGCGAGCATTCGTGACAGCAGGGAGGCGTAAGCGGCCTTGTCCCGACACAGCAGCCGTCTTCCACCAAGCAACGCCGAGCGCATGACCGGCACGCCGGCCGATCGCAGATCCACCAGATCTAC
>JAGFJL010000021.1 GCA_024102725.1 Nitrococcus mobilis | reverse complement strand
CCTGGGGACAATGTGAAGATGTCGGTGACCTTGATCGCGCCGATCGCAATGGAGGAGGGCGTGCGCTTTGCCATCCGCGAAGGCGGACGCACCGTCGGCGCCGGCGTCGTCTCCAAAATCTTGGAGTAACGGCAATGGCAACGAGCCAGCGTATCCGCATTCGACTCAAGGCATTCGATCATCGGTTAATCGACCAGTCGGCACGGGAAATCGTCGAAACGGCTAAACGCACGGGCGCTCAGGTGAAAGGGCCGGTGCCATTGCCGACCAAGAAGGAGCGTTTCACTGTTTTGGTCTCGCCGCATGTCAATAAGGATGCACGCGATCAATATGAAATGCGTACACACAAGCGCCTTATGGATATTGTCGACCCGACGGATAAGACCGTTGATGCACTGATGAAGCTTGATCTGGCGGCGGGTGTAGAAGTTCAGATCAAGCTGTATTGAGCTATCTTGGGAACTACCCCGGCTTCTTGGTTGGTTTCGGTCAGCTGGGGCGGGCCCTGAATGACGCTGGATAACTCCAGTGTCGGCTGACTATTCAGATAAATTCGAAGGGGCCTGCATCGCTACGCGAGGCAAAAGTATTTCTGTTGCCGTTAAGATGAGGATAACGACGATGGCAATTGGAATCGTCGGCCGAAAATGCGGTATGACGCGTCTGTTTGCAGAGGATGGAACTTCGGTGCCGGTAACGGTCGTCGAGGCCGAGCCGAATCGCATCACGCAGCGTCGGCACGAAGACAAGGATGGTTATTCGGCGATCCAAGTCACTGCCGGAATACGTCGTCCGTCTCGGGTGAATAAGCCGCAGGCTGGTCATGCCGCTAAGGCCGGTGTGGAAATGGGGCGTGGGCTGTGGGAATTTCGTCTGCTTGGCGACGTCGAAACGGAGCTCTCGACCAACGATGAATTGCGGGTCGATCAGTTCGTCGTCGGCCAGCGGGTCGATGTCACGAGCAAAACTAAAGGGAAGGGTTTTGCCGGCACCGTCAAGCGCCACCATTTCCGGACCCAGGATGCTACGCATGGTAATTCGCTCTCCCACCGCGCGCCGGGATCGATAGGACAGAACCAGGACCCGGGGCGGGTATTCAAGGGTAAGGCGATGGCGGGGCATTTGGGTGCTGTAAGGCGTACAGTGCAAAATCTGGAGATCGTCCGGGTGGATACGGAGCGCAATCTTCTTATCATCAAAGGCGCCGTGCCGGGCAGCGCGGGGGCTGATGTTGTCATTCGGCCGGCGATCAAGGCTCGGCGTGGCATGGAGGTAGCCTGATGGAACTGCCGCTGCGCGAAGGTGCGGGTGCGGTCCAGGTATCGGAGCGAGCTTTCGGCGCCGAGTTCAAAGAACCCCTGATCCACCAAGTCGTAGTCGCCTATCTTGCCGGTGGACGTGCCGGCAGCAAGGCGCAGAAGAATCGTGCGGCGGTGCGCGGTGGCGGCGCCAAGCCGTGGCGTCAGAAAGGAACAGGCCGGGCACGGGCCGGGTCTATTCGCAGCCCGTTATGGCGCGGAGGTGGGCGAAGCTTTGCGGCGGCTCCGCGCGATCACAGCCAGAAAGTCAATCGCAAGATGTACCGTGGCGCTTTGCGCGCCATTCTCTCCGAGCTTGTTCGGCAGGAGCGGTTGTGGGTAACGGAGCACTTTGAGCTTGCCCAGCCCAAAACGAAACTGCTTATGGACGAACTTGGGAGTCTCGGTCTCGCGGATGTTCTCATCGTCAGTAACGAACCCAGCGAGAATCTGCGATTGGCCGCTCGGAATCTGGCGGCAGTGGATGTTTGGGAAACGAACCGTTTAAATCCGGTCGTGCTGCTGCGGCACGAGAAGGTGCTGTTGACAGTGGATGCGGTGCATCGCTTAGAGGAGTGGCTCGGATGAACCCTGAGCGTGTCTATCAGATTCTACGCGGCCCGCATATCTCCGAGAAAAGTACAACGCTTGGTGAATCAGCTGGCCAAGTGGTGTTCAAAGTGGGCCGCGATGCAAGCAAGCTCGAGATTAAAAAAGCCGTCGAGCGCCTCTTCGAGGTCCAGGTCAAGCGTGTCCGTGTGGTGAGCCTGAAAGGCAAACGCAAGGGTGTTGGACGGGTGCGCGGCCGGCGCAGTGACTGGAAGAAAGCCTACGTCTCTTTGGCGGAAGGCCAGGCTATCGATGTGTTTGGCACGCCTGAATAAGCGCTGTAAACGATAGGACGATTGACCATGGCTTTGGTTAAGGCAAAACCGACATCGCCAGGCCGGCGCTTCGCGGTGCAGGTCAAGGACAAGAATCTGTACCAGGGCGAGCCCTATGCCCCGCTCGTGCGTAAGCTATCCAAGACGGGCGGGCGCAATAACGCTGGGCGTATTACCACGCGGCACCGCGGCGGGGGGCACAAGCGGCGTTATCGCACAATCGATTTCCGGCGCGACAAGGACGGCATTGTTGGCCACGTCGAGCGCGTGGAATACGATCCGAATCGCAGCGCTAATATCGCTTTAGTGCTTTATCGCGATGGTGAACGGCGGTATATTATCGCGCCGCGCCGGCTTGAGATCGGTGCGCAGATCGTCTCGGGTACCGATGCGCCCATTAAGCTCGGTAATGCGTTACCGCTGCGCAATATTCCGCTCGGTACACAGGTGCACTGTGTGGAAATGCGTCCGGGCAAAGGGGCGCAACTTGCGCGGGCCGCGGGCTCTGCGGTGCAGCTTGTGGCGCGGGCGGGGGGTTATGCTACCCTGCGGCTTCGTTCCGGGGAAATGCGCAGGGTGCCGGCCGATTGCAAGGCAACTGTCGGAGAGGTCGGCAATGCTGAGCACTCGCTGCGTTCGTTGGGCAAGGCGGGGGCGCAGCGCTGGCGCGGTAAGCGGCCGCGGGTGCGTGGTGTGGCCATGAACCCGGTTGACCACCCGCACGGGGGCGGAGAAGGGCGCACCTCGGGGGGACGGCATCCGGTAACGCCCTGGGGCGTGCCGACCAAGGGCCATAAAACCCGCAGTAACAAGCGGACCGACCGTTTCATAGTGCGGCGTCGTAAGTCGTAGCGGTTACGGCGGACACGCCGCATTTGTAACCCTTGCCTCGCGTGGGCGCGAGCACTTAAGGCTGGGGCGATGGGCACGCTAAAGGCGTGTGGTGCGCAGACGACGGTTCTGGTTTTGTCCGCACCTGCCAAGAGGTTGGTTGGCGTAGGACAGCGGGGTTTTTCGATGCGCGCATTTCGTGGTATCGGCAAAACAGGTGGATGAGGCATGCCGCGGTCGATCAAGAAAGGTCCATTCGTCGACGCCCACCTTCTGAGGAAGGCGGAGGCGGCGAGCGCGAGTCGTAGCAAGCGGCCAATCAAAACATGGTCGCGCCGCTCCATGGTTGTCCCGGACATGGTTGGCCTGACGATCGCAGTTCACAACGGGCGTCAGCACGTGCCGGTGTTGATCAACGAGAATATGGTCGGGCACAAGCTTGGCGAGTTCGCCTCGACGCGGACGTTTCGAGGCCATGCGGCTGATAGAAAAGCCAAGAGGTGATCCATGGCAACGGCGGCTAAGTTGCGATATTCCTTGATCTCGCCGCAGAAGGCTCGGCTGGTGGCGGATCAAATACGCGGATTGCCTGTTGCGCAGGCGCTTCAGGTGCTGGAGTTCAGTTCGAAAAAAGCGGCGCGGGTCATCCGGAAGATCTTGGAATCCGCAATCGCGAATGCAGAGCACAATGAAGGTGCGGATATAGATGAGTTGACCGTCGCTCGCGTCTTCGTTGATGAGGGCCCTATGTACAAGCGAATACAGCCGCGGGCCAAAGGACGGGCGAATCGCATTCGTAAACGAACCAGTCATATTACGGTGGCGGTGGCGGAACAATGAGTCGAGGAACCCCCTATGGGTCATAAGGTACATCCGACGGGCTTCCGTCTCGGTGTCACTGAAGAATGGCGTTCAATGTGGTATGCGGACAGCGCTAGTTTCGGTGATTACCTGAATACGGATTTGAAAGTCCGCAATTTTATTAAGCATAAGCTCGCGCATGCATCGATCAGTAAGATCAAGATCGAGCGGCCTGCAAAAAATGCCCTGATCACGATCTACACGGCACGTCCCGGGATTGTCATCGGCAAAAAAGGTGCCGATATCGAGTCGCTGCGAGTCCAGTTGGCGCGAATGATGGGTATCCCGGTGCATGTGAACATCGAGGAGATCCGCAAACCCGAACTCGACGCCCAGCTTGTAGCCGAAAACGTAGCGCAGCAGCTCGAACGCCGTATTATGTTCCGCCGCGCTATGAAGCGCGCAGTCGGTAATGCTATGCGCTTGGGTGGGCAGGGCATCAAAATTCAGGTATCCGGCCGACTCAACGGTGCCGAGATCGCGCGGACGGAGTGGTATCGGGAAGGGCGTGTGCCGTTGCATACCCTGCGGGCTGATATCGATTATGGTCTGGCCCATGCGAAGACAACCTACGGTGTCATCGGGGTTAAGGTGTGGATCTTCAAGGGTGAGATTTTGGATACGGATAGCGTGCCCGGTTCGACAGCCCGAAAGGCGCGCGTCAGCTAGCTGAATCTGAGGTAGGAACCGTATGTTACAGCCCAAGCGAACGAAATTTCGCAAACAGCAGAAAGGCCGTAACAGGGGCATGGCGATGCGCGGCGACACGGTCGCTTTCGGCGAATTCGGGCTCAAAGCGCTAACCCGAGGGCCGGTCACTGCACGCCAGATCGAGGCGGCACGGCGTGCCATCAACCGCCATGTGAGGCGCGGTGGCAAAATCTGGATTCGAATATTCCCGGATAAGCCGATTACCTCCAAGCCACTTGAAGTTCGGCAGGGCAAAGGCAAGGGTAATGTCGATCACTGGGCGTGTCCGATCCGACCGGGTCGCGTGCTCTATGAAATCGAAGGTGTAACTGAAAGTGTGGCGCGCGAGGCGTTTCGCCGCGCGGCTGCGAAATTACCGGTGCAGACTGTGTTTGTCCAGCGGACGGTGTTGGGATGAAAGTGAGCGAGCTGCGTGGGAAATCCAGCGCCGAGTTGCAAAATGAGTTGCTCGAGCGTCGCAAAGAGCAATTCAATTTGCGTATGCAACAGGCAAGCGGCCAGCTTACCCGGCCCGATCAGCTGAAAAAGGTTCGCCGCGATATTGCGCGAATCAAAACCGTGCAGAATGAAAAGGCGAGGACCAACGATACGCCATGACTGAACGGAAAACGGCCAAACGGACGGTGAACGGCCGAGTGGTTAGCAATCGGATGGACAAAACGGTCACGATTGTGGTTGAGCGCCTCGTCCGCCATCCCTTGTATGGGAAATACATTCGCCGCACTACGAAGCTGCATGCCCACGACGAAGACAATCGCTGTCAGCCCGGCGACTGGGTGGCAGTTGAGGAGTGTCGGCCGATGTCGAGGATCAAGTCGTGGCGGCTGGTGAAAATCATCGAGCGAGCGGCCGGGTGAACCGGCTCAACGAGTCGCTGTTCGAAGGACCGAGCTTCTGGGTAACGGGTAAGCCACCATGATTCAAATGCAGACGACATTGAATGCGGCCGATAACAGCGGTGCTCGGCGACTTCAGTGTATAAAAGTGCTGGGCGGATCACGCCGACGATATGCCCAAATCGGTGACATCATCAAGGTCAGCGTCAAAGATGCGATCCCGCGCGGGCGGGTAAAGAAGGGCGAGGTATACAACGCCGTTGTCGTTCGTACTCGGCACGGGGTGCGCCGCCCCGATGGGTCGGTCATTCGATTCGATAGCAATGCGGCTGTTCTGCTTAACAATCAATTACAGCCGATTGCAACGCGTGTGTTCGGTCCAGTGACTCGCGAGCTTCGCAGTGAGCGGTTCATGCGTATTATTTCACTGGCGCCGGAAGTGTTATGAGCGTATTTGCTTGTTTTCGATAGTAGGCAGCGCAAGTTCCATTGTTGAGTGGGCCGAGCCCGCTTAAGGTCCGGAGCGCCGTTTGTCTCTGAGCGATAAGACGCAGTGCAAATGTTGATACGTAGGTCAAGCCAATGAGACGCATCAGGCGAAATGATGAAGTCGTTGTGATTGCCGGCAAGGATAAGGGGCGGCGCGGGACGGTTTTGCGGGTCCTGCCGAAGATGAACAAGGTGGTTGTTGCCAACATCAATAAGGTGAAAAAACACCAGAAGGGAAATCCACGTACCGGCAGCGCGGGCGGTATTCTCGAACAGGAAAAGCCGTTGCATCTGTCTAATGTGGCGCTCTATAACCCCGGCACCGGCAAGGCCGACCGCGTTGGGATTCGCACTCTGGAGGACGGGCGTAAAGTTCGTTACTTCAAGTCGACTAGCGAAATCGTTGAACTGTAAGGTGCCCTGATGGCGAGGCTGCGAGAGCTTTACCGGAGTGAAATCATCCGGACCCTCATGGATCGGTTCGGTTATGACAACATCATGGCCGTGCCGCGCCTGGTTAAAATCACCATTAATATGGGCTTGGGCGAGGCGGTTCGCGACAAAAAGGTGCTCGAATTCGCAGAGAAGGAGCTTGCGTTGATTTCTGGGCAGAAACCGGTGGTCACTTATGCGCGCAAGTCGGTGGCAGGCTTCAAGATACGCGAAGGATGGCCGATTGGCTTGAAGGTTACCTTGCGCCGAGAGCGGATGTATGAGTTTCTCGACCGTTTTATTAATGTCGCGGCCCCCCGAATCCGTGATTTTCGCGGCTTCTCGCCACGCGCCTTCGATGGTCGTGGTAACTACAATCTCGGCGTGCGCGAACAAATTATTTTCCCTGAGGTTGAATACGATCGGGTAGATGCGACACGGGGAATGGACATCGCTTTTACAACAACGGCGAAGACCGACGCAGAAGCCCAAGGCCTACTTGAGGGTTTCAATTTTCCGTTTCGCCGCTAAGTGAGACTCGACCATGGCAAAGGTTTCCTTGATTGAGCGCGAGCGTAAACGCGAGCGGCTCTACCATAAGTATGCCAAGCAGCGCCTGGCGCTCAAGATGATTATCAGGAATCCCGGCAGCACCCCCGAGGATCGACGGGCGGCACAGCTCAAGCTGCAGGGCCTACCCCGGAATGCGAGCCCGGTGCGGCAGCGGAATCGCTGTAACATTACCGGGCGGCCGCGGGGCTATTACCGCAAATTTGGCCTGGCGCGCAATAAGCTGCGCGAGGCGGCTATGGCCGGTGAAATTCCCGGCCTAGTCAAGGCGAGCTGGTAGGTCCGCGTAATAACCATGATGTTGGGAGTCAGGTAACGACAGCATGAGCATGACCGACCCGATCGCGGATATGTTGACACGGATCCGTAATGGCCAGACGGCAGAAAAGGCTGAAGTCAGCATGCCCGCCTCTAAGTTAAAGGCGTCCATTTGCCGTGTGCTCAAAGAGGAGGGCTATATCGAGGACTTCCGAGTCGACGGCGACGTGAAAAAACCGACCTTGAGCGTTCGGCTGCGCTACTACCAAGGGCGGCCGGTGATCGAGGAGTTGCAGCGAGTCAGTCGGCCAGGGCTCAGACGGTTCGAGGGTAAGCGGACGTTACCGACGGTCCGGGGTGGGCTTGGTACCGCCATCATTTCGACCTCGCAGGGTGTCATGACGGATCGTGCAGCTCGCGCGGCCGGTCAAGGCGGCGAAGTGTTGTGTGTAGTATTTTAATCGCGAGATCCAACTGTCATGTCCCGAGTCGCTAAGAGTCCAATAACGATTCCCGCCGGCGTGAGTGTCGAGCAAGAGGATCGATTGCTCAAAGTTAAGGGCCCGTTGGGCGCGTTGCAACATCAGCTTCACCCTTGGGTCGATGTCAGGCATGAGAATGATCGGCTTTGCTTAGCTCCGAACAAGCAGCGCAAGGATGCTTGGGCGTTGGCCGGCACGACCCGTGCCTTGCTCTATAATATGGCGCTTGGGGTCAGCCAGGGATTCGAGCGTAAGCTCCAACTGGTGGGTGTGGGCTACCGAGCGCAAGCGCAGGGTAATAATCTCAATCTAACACTTGGCTTTTCGTTTCCAGTGGACTACCCGGTGCCGGAGGGCGTGACCATTGAGACGCCGACTCAGACCGAGATCCAGATCAAAGGGATCGACAAGCAGCGGGTCGGTCAAGTCGCGGCGAACATCCGCCGTCTGCGGCCTTTAGAGCCTTACAAAGGCAAGGGCGTGCGGTACGCGGACGAGCCAGTGGTATTGAAGGAAGCCAAGAAAAAGTAAGGTAACGAGGCGGGCATGGACAAGAAGGTTGCACGTCAGAGACGCGCCCGTAGGGCCCGCGTCAAGATTCGAGAATTAGGTGCCTATCGGCTGTGTGTGCATCGCACGCCACGGCATACCTACGCGCAGATTATTGCGCCGGCGGCTGACCGAACGCTGGCCGCGGCTTCCACTCTGGAGAAGATGATCAACGGAACGCTGCGTAGCGGCGGAAATATCGAGGCTGCCAAAGTGGTGGGCCGGATGATCGCCGAGCGTGCCCAGGCGGCGGGCGTGGATACAGTTGCATTCGACCGTTCCGGGTTCAGGTTTCACGGCCGAGTCAAAGCGCTCGCTGAGGCGGCCCGCGAGGCGGGTTTGAAGTTCTGAGCCCGTATTGTTGATAACGGTGCGCCGGCGAGTGCTCGGCCCAGCCGTAAAGGTTGCGTCTACGACAATCTCGCTGATGATAGAGGCGGTAAATATGGCAACGAGCGGCGAAGCGAGCGGCGAGGGCCTGCGGGAGAAACTGATTTCGATCAACCGTGTGGCGAAAGTCGTCAAGGGTGGTCGGCAATTCGGTTTCACTGCGCTGACGGTGGTGGGTGATGGCCAAGGTTCTGTGGGTTTTGGCTACGGCAAGGCGCGCGAGGTACCGCTCGCTATCCAAAAGGCGATGGAAAAGGCGCGGAAGAGCATGCGCAAAGCGCATCTCAATGGGGCGACCCTCCAGTATCCGGTAACTGCGAACCATGGTGCTAGCAAAGTCTTTATGCAGCCGGCCTCCGAAGGTACCGGGATCATCGCAGGCGGTGCGATGCGCGCAGTCTTTGAAGTCGTGGGCGTGCAAGATGTATTGGCAAAGACCATCGGTTCACGTAATCCGGTTAACGTTGTGCGCGCCACGATCAAGGCGCTGGCGTGCAGCACCGCGCCGGAACAAGTCGCTGCCAAGCGCGGTAAACAGGTTGAAGAGATCCTGAGTTGAGATGGCGCAGAATAAACAGTTCAAGGTCACCCTGGTGCGTAGCCTCAATGGCCGGCTGAGTCGGCACAAAGCGTGTATCGCGGGATTGGGTTTGCGCCGAATTCACCAGGCAGTAATGGTAACCGATACCCCGCAGAACCGGGGCATGATTCGTAAGGTCTCTTATATGCTCAAGGTGGAGGACGCCTGACTATGCGGCTGAATACGATCAAGCCGGCACAAGGCAGTCGGCCGGAGCGTTATCGGGTCGGTCGGGGCACAGCATCGGGTAACGGTAAGACGGCTGGGCGTGGGCATAAGGGGCAGCATTCGCGCTCCGGTGGGTTCCACAAAGTCGGCTTCGAAGGGGGGCAGATGCCCCTGCAGCGGCGTGTTCCAAAGGTCGGTTTCCGCTCGCGCCGCGGACGTTTCAGCGCCGAGGTTCGACTCTCCGAGCTGAAGTATCTCGCCACGGAGACGGTTGATTTGTCGGCACTGAAGACGGCGGATGTGGTGCCACAACAGGCGCGCCGCGTCAAGATCATCGCTTCCGGGGACGTGGAGCGTGCCTATGTCGTGCGCGGGGTGGCTGTGACCAAAGGCGCGCGCGCGGCGATTGAGAAGGCGGGCGGCAAGATCGAGGATTACTAGACGCGCAAGTCATTTTTGTGACGAGAGACAGAATGGATGTAGAGAGCTCGCCGGAACACGCCGTGAATACTTCCCTGTAGACTCGTAGGCCGCCATTTTCTCGGCGGGCTACGTGCTCGGCAAGCCATTTCTGCGCCCATTGGGCAATACGTACGGTAGGATTAACCTTGGCTAGAGCAGCAGCTAATCTGAATTCGCTGGCGGGGTTTGGCCGTCTGACCGAGGTGCGGCAAAGGTTGGTCTTTGTGTTGCTCGCGTTGGTTGTCTATCGCTTCGGTGCTCATCTGACCATCCCGGGTATCGACCAAGCCGCGCTGGCCGCCATGTTCGAGCGCCAGCAGGGTACTATTCTGGACATGTTTAACATGTTCTCCGGTGGTGCCTTGCGGCGGTTGAGTGTGTTTGCGCTTGGTGTCATGCCCTATATTTCGGCCTCCATCATCATGCAGCTGATGAGCGCAGTGGTCCCGACGTTGGAGCAATTGCGCAAGGAGGGAGAACAAGGACGCCGCCAAATCACTAAATACACTCGATATGGGACTTTGTTGTTGGCGACATTCCAGGGCGTGGGGATTACGGTTGCGTTGCAGAATCAGGCGGTGGTGCTCAGTCCTGGTCCGAGCTTTATATTTATCGGTACGGTCACCTTGGTGACCGGGACCATGTTCCTTATGTGGTTGGGCGAGCAGATCACTGAGCGGGGTATTGGTAACGGCATATCGCTGTTGATCTTTGCGGGTATCGTCGCCGGTTTGCCAAGCGCGCTCGCCGGGACGGTAGAGCTGGCGCGCACCGGTGAACTAGGGGTGGGGACCATTTTATTTTTGTTGACGCTCGCTGTCGCTGTGGTTTGGGTGATCGTTTTTATCGAACGCGGCCAGCGGCGTATCACCGTCAACTACGCGCGGCGGCAACAAGGGCGGCGGTTGTATGCGGCGCAGAGCAGTCATCTACCGCTGAAACTCAATATGGCGGGCGTTATTCCGCCCATCTTCGCCTCGAGCATCATATTGTTTCCGGCAACGCTAGGACAGTGGTTTGGATCTTCTGAGGGACTGTCTTGGCTGAATCGGTTGGGACAGACATTGAGTCCGGGACAGCCGTTATACATAGCGTTCTATGCTGGAGCGATCGCTTTTTTCTGTTTTTTTTATACGGCATTGGTTTTTAATTCGCGGGAGACAGCGGATAATTTGAAAAAATCCGGCGCCTTCATAGCGGGTATTCGGCCGGGCGAGCAGACGGCGCGCTACATCGATAAGGTCATGACACGGCTTACGCTTGCCGGAGCGATCTATTTGATCGCCGTTTGTTTGTTGCCGGAGTTTTTGATTTTGTATTATAATGTACCGTTTTATTTCGGCGGTACGTCGTTACTGATCATCGTCGTGGTCGTTATGGATTTCATGTCCCAGGTGCAGGCACATCTGCTGAGTCATCAATATGAACCCTTGATGAAGAAGGCTAAGCTGCACGCTCATGGTCGTACTGGCAGCGGTCTGATGCGCTGATTTGATTGATCCCGAGCGGTTGTGTTGCGCGCTACGGAGTAAAGAGCAGTCGGTTGCACGCTGAGGCGGCTGGTTGGGGCGGATGTCCGCCACAAGGCGGGTGCGTGTGGAGGATGAGTGATGAAGGTGCGTGCATCGGTCAAAAAAATGTGCCGAAACTGTAAAGTGATTCGCCGCAGGGGGACGATACGGGTTATCTGTACCGAGGCCCGGCACAAGCAGCGGCAAGGTTGACCCGCCGACAATACCGATGATTGGTCTGCCATATAGCAGTCGGATCCGATTAGGAGCGAGAGTCCATGGCCCGAATTGCTGGTGTCAACATTCCAGCCAACAAGCATACGGCGATTGCGCTTACTTCCATCTATGGAATCGGACGTAGTTGCGCTGCGGCTATCTGCCGGGCAACGGGTATTGCGCCGGAGCGCAAGATTCAAGAATTGACCGAGGCCGAGCTTGAGCAGCTACGTGGCGAGCTTGGTAAGTACGTAGTTGAGGGCGATTTGCGCCGACAGGTGGCGATGGACATCAAGCGGCTAATGGATTTAGGTTGCTACCGCGGTATCCGACATCGCCGTGGGCTCTCGGTGCGCGGGCAAAGGACGCGGACCAATGCCCGCACACGCAAGGGCCCTCGGCGAGCGATCAGTCGATAAAAGCAAGAGCGAGGATTCCGGATACGAATGCGGACCATCCCGTCTGTTATCGTCGCTACGTAATCTTTGGAATTGAGTTACACTCGCAAGCCGAGCCGGCTTTGCCGCCTTGTTTATGAAGGATCTACAGTCGGTTGGCGGGGTATCGGCCTGCAATTTAAGGAAAAGATATGGCGAAAGCGAGCAGCCGAACACGCAAGCGCGTCAAGCGGACCGTCGTGGACGGTATCGCGCATATTAACGCGTCGTTCAACAACACGATTATCACGCTTACTGATCGGCAAGGTAACGTATTAGCGTGGGCCAGTGCCGGTGGCAGTGGTTTTCGCAGCTCCCGCAAGAGCACGCCATTTGCCGCGCAGGTGGCCTCCGAGCGTGCGGGTGAAGCAGCTAAGGACTATGGGCTGAAGAATTTGGAAGTGCGGGTTAAAGGCCCGGGTCCGGGGCGGGAGTCGGCTGTCCGTGCCCTAAATAACGCCGGCTACCGCATCACCAATATAGCGGATGTCACGCCTATTCCGCACAATGGCTGCCGCCCACCCAAAAAGCGGCGTGTCTGAAGATCAAGAGGCTTTATAGTCATGGCACGGTATACCGGACCGACCTGCAAGCTCGCTCGACGCGAGGGTACGGATCTCTTCTTGAAAAGCCGCGTGCGCCCGCTGGACAACAAGTGCAAGCTCGATACTCCACCGGGTCAGCACGGTCAACGCCGTGGACGAATCTCCGATTACGGGTTGCAGTTGCGAGAGAAGCAAAAAGTGCGGCGCACGTATGGCGTGCTGGAACGACAGTTTCGTAAATACTACAAAGAGGCTGATCGCCGTAAGGGCAATACGGGTGAAACTCTTCTGCAGTTGCTTGAGTCGCGACTCGATAATACCGTCTACCGAATGGGATTTGGCTCCACCCGGGCGGAGGCTCGACAACTCGTTAGTCATCGAGCGATTCTCGTCAACGGGCGGGTGAGCAACATTTCCTCGCGGATCCTGAATCCTGGGGATGTCGTCTCCGTCAAGGAGAAAGCAAAGAAGCAGCTGCGGGTGCAAGCCGCGCTTGAGATGGCGCAGCAGATCGGCCTGCCTGCATGGGTTGAGGTGGATACCAAACAGCTCGAAGGAACCTTCAAGCGCATGCCGGATCGAAGTGACTTGTCGCCCGACGTCAATGAACATCTTATCGTCGAGCTTTATTCCAAGTAAGTGATCAACAAACACCGCGTCGCCGATCGAATCGAGAGGTTGATCCAATGCAGGGTCAGTTCAAGGATTTCCTAAGGCCACGACTTGTTGGCGTCGAACCACTGAGCGACCGCCGTGCGACGATTACGCTCGAACCGTTGGAGCGGGGGTTTGGTCATACGCTTGGTAACGCACTCAGGCGTGTGCTGCTCTCTTCCATGCCCGGCTATGCCGTGGTCGAAGTGGAGATCGAGGGCGTGCTGCATGAATACACCGCGATCGAAGGTGTTCAAGAGGATGTGGTCGATATTCTTTTGAATCTCAAGAATCTTGCGGTGCGGCTTCATTCCAAGGACACGGCGACGTTGCATCTCTCGAAGCAGGGGCCGGGGTTGGTCACGGCAGCGGATATCAGTGCCGATCACGATGTCGAGATCAAGAACCCGGAGCTTGCGATTGCCAATCTCACCAAGGCGAGCGAGATCAACATGACATTGTATATCGCACGTGGTCGAGGCTATGAGCCGGTAACGACTCGGGGTGAGCACGACGAGGAGCGCCCCATCGGTCGGCTGCAATTGGATGCCAGCTACAGTCCTGTGCGGCGGGTCGCCTACAATGTCGAAAGCGCTCGGGTTGAGCAGCGCACCGACCTCGACAAGTTGGTCATGGATATCGAGACCAACGGGGTGCTCGAGCCGGAGGAGGCTGTTCGCTTTGCCGCTGGGTTGCTGCGGGATCAGCTGTCCGTCTTCGTTGACCTCGAGGGTGGCGAGGAAGCGGAGGATCAGGAGCGAACGTCTCCGGAGATCGATCCAGTTCTGCTACGACCGATCGACGATCTGGAGCTTACGGTGCGCTCAGCGAACTGCCTGAAAGCCGAGAATATCCACTGCGTTGGTGACCTGGTGCAGAAAACAGAAGTGGAATTGCTCAAGACGCCGAACCTTGGTAAGAAATCACTCAACGAAATCAAGGAAGTGCTTGCTCAGCACGGACTTGCACTGGGCGCGCGTTTGGAGAACTGGCCACCGCGCGGTTATGCCGATAAGGACCGTGCGCTTGGTTAGAACTAGGTTGCTGAGACACGCCTGAACAACTGAAGTTAAGGTGGAGCGGCTGCGCGACAGCTTGTTTCTTTCCAAAAGTCCGGAATATTGGCTCGAAAAAGGAGCTCAAAACATGCGCCATCGTAAGGCTGGGCGCAAGCTTGGCCGTACCAACAGCCATAGACAGGCGATGTTCCGTAACATGGCGGCCTCGCTTTTTTACCATGAGGCGATCCATACCACCCTGCCCAAGGCCAAGGAGTTACGGCGGGTGGCGGAACCGCTGCTTACCTTGGCCAAGGAGGACACGGTTGCCAATCGACGCTTGGCTTTCTCCCGCCTACGTGATAAAGGTGTAGTGAAAAAGCTCTTCGATGAGCTTGGACCGAATTGTCGAGCGCGCCCCGGGGGGTATCTACGCGTGCTCAAGGCGGGTTTTCGGCCAGGTGATAACGCACCGATGGCATACGTCGAATTGGTAGATCGATTGCAGCCGCAGTCGCCAGCCACTGAATAGTCGTCCAGCTTGCCTCCGGCTTAGAAAAAAGAGGTGCGGGGAAGCCGGGTCGCGGACGTCTCTTCGGTCGGTACCGCTTTGTTGTGCCATAACAATGCAGTTAATGCCATGTTCCTGCTGTTCACGGACTTTGGCTGGCAGGGTCCGTATGTCGGACAAGTAAAGGCCGTGTTGGCAGCGCGGTGCCCGACGCAACCCATTATCGATCTGATGCATGATGCAGCGGTTTTTCGGCCACGCGAGGCCGGATACTTACTCGCTGCTATTGCGCATTGGATTAAGCCCGCTGCGGTGGTGGTGGCGGTTGTCGATCCGGGTGTGGGCACCGAGCGACGAGCCATTGCCGCCGCCCTGGATGGCCGTTGGTTTGTCGGTCCTGATAATGGCTTGTTGGCACCGACTATCAATGCCGCGGCGGATCGACGGGTGTTTGCATTGCCTATGCCGGAGGGCGTTTCGGCAAGTTTCCATGGTCGCGACGTATTTGCCCCGGCGGCCGCCGAGCTGGCCGTGTGCGGGCGTATTGCCGATCAGCGTGAAATCGTGGATTGGGTCGGGCGGGATTTACCCGCAGATACCGATCAGATCGTCTACATTGATGGCTATGGCAATGTGCTAACCGGCCGGCGTGCCGCAACCTTGCCGAGCGGCATGAGCCCTGCGGTTGCGGGTCAGCCTATAGCCGGGGCACGCACGTTTGCCGATGTGGCTCCAGGGGACGCATTCTGGTATCGGAACTCACTCGGACTGGTCGAAATCGCGGTCAATCAGGGGAATGCGGCTCGGCGATTTGGTCTGGAAGTGGGTGATTGGCTCCGATTTCAGGCCATCACGTGAGGGCGGTTCGGCAGTTGACGGCACCGCCGCCCAGCCCGGCGGTGCCAAAGGTGCGGCGCTGTTAGGGCAAGCGATCAGCCGTTAAATGATGCTACCTATCGAGGGCGAAGCCAGCCACACGCCCTTTGCTAGAATGCCACCAGAGCGTGTGTTCTCTGATCGCGGGTCGGTGTTTGCCGTCCCTTCATCCCCAAGCACTTAGGAGTGCCTTGTCATGAAAGCACCTGTGCGCATTGCGGTAACTGGTGCTGCGGGTCAGATTGGTTATAGCCTGCTGTTCCGAATTGCCGCTGGCGAGATGTTCGGTAAGGATCAGCCGGTGATTCTGCAGTTACTCGAAATCACTCCGGCGTTGGAAGTGCTCGAAGGCGTGGTAATGGAGCTCGAGGACTGTGCTTTTCCACTGCTGGCCGGGGTTACGACCAGCGATCAAGCCAAAGTTGCGTTTCGGGATGCGCATTTCATCCTGTTGGTTGGCGCCAAACCACGCGGTCCAGGGATGGAACGCCGGGACCTGCTGGAAGCGAATGCCGCCATTTTCTCCCACCAAGGCAAGGTGATCGATGCAGTGGCGAGCCGCAGCGTTCGAGTGCTGGTTGTGGGCAATCCCGCCAACACCAACGCACTGATCGTGCAACGCAACGCTCCGAGCATCGACCCCCGCCGTTTCACCGCTATGACGCGGCTGGATCACAATCGAGCACTGGCGCAACTGGCAAATAAGACGGGCGCTCGTGTCAACGAGTTGCGGCAGATGATTATCTGGGGAAATCATTCATCGACCCAGTACCCGGACATCAGCCAAGCTACGGTTAAAGGACGTCGTGCCAGCGATCTGGTCGATCGGCAGTGGTTGATGCAGGATTTTATACCGACCGTTCAGCAACGCGGCGCGGCCATCATCAGGGCCCGTAGCCAATCCAGTGCCGCCTCGGCGGCGAATGCCGTCATTGATCACATGCGTAGTTGGATCCTAGGTACACCGGAAGACGATTGGGTAAGCATGGCAATACTCTCGGATGGCAGCAGCTATGGGATCGCCGAGGGTCTTTTCTTTTCCTTCCCATGCCGTTGTCGGGACGGTGACTACCAAGTGGTAGAGGGATTGGAAATCGATGAATTCAGTCGCACGCGCATGCTCGCTACCGAGCAGGAGCTAGCGGAAGAGCGCAGTGCGATCAAACACTTGCTGCCATGATAAAGCGCCTGCGCTGGGCTCGTTGAGTCACGCGTCCCTGCTGGCGTGTGCTGCTGGTCTTACTTGGTTGCAGCGCAAGGGCCGTGCTGCGCGGCCAACAGCGGTTTCAAGAAACGCCCCGTGTGGGATTGCGCTGCATCCGCTATATCCTCTGGTGTACCGGCGGCCACGATCTGGCCGCCAGCGGTGCCTCCTTCAGGGCCGAGATCGATGATCCAGTCAGCCGTTTTGATCACATCCAGATTGTGTTCGATGACGATCACTGTATTGCCATGATCACGCAGCCGCTGCAGGATTTGCAGCAATTGATTGATATCGTGGAAATGCAGCCCCGTGGTAGGCTCATCCAGGATATAAAGGGTATTGCCGGTATCGCGTTTGGATAGCTCTCGCGCCAGCTTGACGCGTTGAGCCTCGCCTCCGGAGAGGGTGGTGGCACTTTGCCCGAGCTTGATATAACCCAAGCCCACGTCCACGAGTGTTTGCAGTTTGCGCTTGATAACGGGTACCGCACTGAAACAATCGAGAGCATCCGCTACGGTGAGCTCCAGAGTCTCGTGGATATTGCGGCCTTTGTATTTGATCTCCAGCGTTTCGCGGTTATAGCGCCGGCCTTTGCAGATATCGCAGGGTACGTAGATATCCGGCAGAAAATGCATCTCGACCCGAAGCACCCCGTCTCCCTGGCAAGCTTCGCAGCGCCCGCCCTTGATGTTGAAGCTGAAGCGGCCTGGGCGATAACCGCGCGCGCGGGCCTCGGCCGTTCCCGCAAAGAGCTCGCGCAATGGTGCAAACACTCCGGTATAAGTGGCGGGGTTGGAGCGGGGGGTGCGACCGATGGGATTCTGATCGATGTCGGTGACTTTATCGAATAGCCCCAAGTTATCGATGCCGTCACAGGGCGCCGGCGTCTCGCCAGCCCCATTGAGCTCGCGTGCTGCATAGCGGTATAGCGTATCGTTGATCAAAGTTGATTTCCCGGAACCGGAGACGCCGGTTACGCAGACCATCACTCCAGCCGGGATCTGGACGTCGATCCCGCGCAGATTATTGCCTCGGGCGTTACGCAGGCGGATGGTTCGGCTTGGTTCGACGGGCTTGCGTCGGACGGGAACCTCGATACGGCGGCGGCCGCAGAGGTAATCCCCGGTGATCGATCCGCGGTTGCGCTCGATATCGGCGAGACGACCTTGCGCCACGACGCGGCCGCCGTGTGTTCCCGCTCCCGGGCCGATATCCACAATATGGTCTGCGGTACGAATGGCATCCTCGTCGTGCTCGACTACGATGAGTGTGTTACCGAGATCACGCAACTCCAGCAGCGTTCGCAGCAATCGCTCATTGTCTCGTTGATGCAGGCCGATTGACGGCTCGTCCAGTACGTACATTACCCCAACGAGCCCGGCTCCGATCTGGCTTGCCAGGCGAATGCGCTGGGACTCACCGGCGGAGAGGGTATTGGCGCTGCGCGCAAGGGTTAGATATTCCAGCCCGACATTAACGAGAAAGGACAGCCGCTTTTGAATCTCCTTGCTGATCGGCTCGGCGATCGCCCCCTTGCTGCCGGACAGGGTCAGTTGCTCGAAGAAGGCGAGGGCGTGACCGATGGAACGCTTGGCAAGCTCCGGTAGACTCTGTCCGGCGATGAAGACATGGCGGGCGCCGCGATTAAGGCGGGCGCCGTGGCAGTCCGGACACACGCGCAGGGTGAGGTAATGGGCGAGCTCTTCGCGGACGGCACTGGAGTCGGTCTCGCGGTAGCGGCGCTGTATATTCGGGATGATGCCTTCGAAAGGGTGGCGATTGATCTTGTACCGACCTTGGGGTGTGCGATAGTGAAACTCGATGCATTCATCGCCGCTGCCGTAGAGCAGGACGGCGCGGATTCGCTGCGGGAGGGCGCCAAACGGTGCTTCGAGGTCGAAGCCGTAATGATCGGCGAGATCGCTGAGCAATTGGCTGTAATAGGCATTGCGTCGGTCCCAGCCCCGTATCGCACCGCCGGGTAGCGAGAGCTCGGGATGCCGGACGAGCCGCTCAGGATCGAAAAACTGCTGCTGTCCCAGCCCGCCGCAAAGCGCACAAGCCCCTTGCGGATTATTAAAAGAGAACAAGCGCGGCTCGAGCTCGGCCAGAGAGTACCCGCACTGGGGGCAGGCGAAACAGGCTGAGAAAATGAGCTCATCGTCCGCTGAGCCTGCCTCGAGAGGGCTGAGCCGCGCGCTGCCGCCTGTGAGTTCCAGGCAAGTCTCCAGCGAGTCCGCGATGCGCGCCGCCTGATCAGGGCGTACCCGAAACCGGTCGACTACGGCCTCGATGGTATGGGCATGCTTGGCATTGAGCCTTGGTAGCTCATCGAGCTCCATGACCTCGCCATCGATGCGGGCGCGGATGAATCCTGTGCTGCGCAGCTCTTCCATGATCGCGTAATGCTCACCCTTGCGCCCCTCCACCCGTGGGGCCAGCAGCATGAGCTTGGTTCCTTCGGGAAGGCTCAGAATCTGATCGACCATCTGACTCACCGTTTGCGCATTGAGCTCAATGCCGTGTTCAGGGCAGCAGGGTGTGCCGGCCCGCGCATAGAGCAGGCGCAGATAATCATAGATTTCGGTCACGGTGCCTACCGTGGAGCGCGGATTATGGGAGGTGGCTTTCTGCTCGATGGAAATGGCCGGTGAGAGACCCTCGATATGATCCACGTCCGGTTTCTGCATTAGGGATAGAAACTGCCTGGCATAAGCCGAGAGCGACTCGACATAGCGTCGCTGGCCCTCAGCAAAGATCGTGTCGAAGGCGAGCGAGGACTTGCCCGAGCCCGATATGCCGGTGATTACAGTGAGCCGGTTGCGCGGCAGCTCGAGATCGATACTACGCAGGTTGTGGGTCCGCGCGCCTTGGATGCGGATGGTGTCCATAAATACAGAGCCTGTTTACACTGGTTTTTACGTTATGCCTCGTGCGGAGGCCTACCAGGGCTTCATGGGTCGAGCTTGGGGTCCGCAGGACAACCTGTTACTATACGCCAGCGGCAAAGCCCGTCTCATCTCCATAGCCCGGATAGTGTCCGAACGACCTTGAGCTCCAAAAAACCTCGGTCAAGCGATCCGATGACGAGCGCCGAGCGCCGCGCGTCGCTCGGTCTCGCCTCGATATTTGGGCTGCGCATGCTCGGGTTGTTTTTTATTATGCCCGTGTTCACGCTCTACGCGGATCAGCTCACCTCGGCCACGCCGACCCTGATTGGACTGGCGCTGGGCGCTTATGGCCTGACCCAGGCCATTTTTCAGGTACCGATGGGCATGGCCTCGGATCGGATCGGACGCAAGCCGATCATCATCGGCGGATTGTTGATATTCGCATTGGGCAGTGTGGTGGCCGCTCTGTCTACGAGCATCTACGGCGTGATCCTGGGCCGAGCTTTACAGGGCTGCGGTGCTATTGCCGCGGCAGTCATGGCGCTGGCAGCCGATGCCACGCGCGAGAGCCAGCGTACTAAGATCATGGCCTTCCTCGGGATCAGCGTGGGTGCGGCATTCATGCTGGCGCTCATTATCGCACCCACGGTGGCTTACTACCTTGGCCTGAGGGGGATCTTTTGGTGTACGGCTGCACTTGCGCTGGTGTCCATGGCATTGCTCTACTTGTTCGTTCCCGGCCATTACGAGCACGCCCATGATCGCGAGATTCGCCCGGGCTCCTTCGGTCGAGCATTGCGGCATCCGGATCTGATCCGGCTCGATCTGAGTGTGCTTGCCTTACACTTGATCCTCACCGCTAGCTTCGTGGTCCTGCCGGTTGTCATACAAAACAGCATTCGTCTGTCGACTCCTGAGCATTGGAAGCTCTATGTTCCGGTGATGCTGATCTCGGCCGCCCTGCTCTTCCCGGCCGTGAGCGTAGGCGAGTCCAAGGGCATGATGCACCGTTTGATCACAGCGATGGTTGCGGTACTGGTCGTTGGAACGCTTGCACTGGGAGATGCGATTCACGTTGCGCCGTGGGCGGTGGTGGTGGGGTTGATCGTTTATTTCACTGCCTTCAATATTTTGGAGTCCAGCCTCCCTTCGTTGGTCTCCCGTTTCGCGCCGGCGGACGCCAAGGGAGCGGCGCTGGGTGTTTTTTCCACCTGCCAGTTCATCGGCGCGTTTCTCGGGGGCGTGCTAGGCGGGGCGGTTTATGGCCGTTTCGGTGTTGAGGGGACGTTCCAATTCTGTGCCGTGGTGGCGGGTTTGTGGTTTCTGGTGGTGTTGGGATTGCGCTCGCCGGGGCAGAATCAGGCAGCGGGCCGCGAATACCACAGCGCTTGAGCCTACGGTTGGATAATACATTGCGGCGCTTCGCCAATAAGCGATCCTGTCGATTGCAGTGCCTGGCACCCTCCGTTTGCGGGGCATTTGTTGCGCCTCTACCTTGCGGCCGCGCAGGCGAGATGTTCCTACGGCTGAAACGAAGCGCCAGAATTTCAGTGGATTTAATGCTTACTTAGGAAAGGGATATGACCGATCTCATCACGCCTCATGGGGGCCAGCTAAAGATACTGTATCTTCCGTCCGCCGACGCGGCCGAGGAGAAGATACGAGCCGTTGACTACGTCAGTTGGGATCTAACGCAGCGTCAGCTCTGTGACATCGAACTGTTGCTCAATGGTGGCTTCTCGCCCCTGGAAGGTTTCCTCGGCCGCGCCGACTACGAGCGCGTGGTCGAGGAGATGCGACTAGCTGATGGTACGTTGTGGCCCATTCCCATCACCTTGGATGTTACGCGTGAGTTCGCTGAAGGTCTCGCAGTGGGGGACAAGGTGGCTCTGCGCGATCCTGAAGGCATGCTGATCGCGGTTTTGGACGTGGCTGAGCTCTGGGAACCTGATCGGCGCGCCGAAGGGCTCGGGGTCTTCGCTACCGATGATGCGGCTCATCCCGGTGTGCATTACCTCTTGCACCAGGCGCATCCGGTCTGCCTCGGGGGGCGGTTGTACGGTCTCAGTGAGCCGGTGCATTACGATTTCAACCATCTGCGAATGACTCCTCAGCAGCTGCGCGAGCGTTTCGCCAAAGCCGGCTGGCGCCGGGTAGTGGCCTTCCAGACGCGCAATCCTATGCATCGGGCGCATGTGGAACTGACCTTCCGTGCCGCCAAGCAGGTGGAGGCGAACCTTCTGATCAACCCGGTGGTCGGCATGACCAAGCCCGGCGACGTGGATCATTTCTCCCGCGTGCGTTGCTACGAGCACGTTCTGAAAAAATATCCTGAGCAAACGACAATGCTCTCGTTGCTGCCACTGGCCATGCGTATGGGTGGGCCGCGGGAGGCTATGTGGCACGCCCTGATCCGCAAGAACCATGGTTGCACCCACTTCATTATTGGTCGAGACCACGCCGGGCCGGGCAATAACAGCAACGGTGAGAGTTTCTACGGGCCTTACGAGGCGCAGGAGTTGGTCGAGCGCTATAGCGATGAGATCGGCATCGAGGTCGTGCCGTTTCGAATGATGGTCTACGTCAAGCAACGGGCCGAGTACGCGCCGGTCACGGAGGTCCACGACGATGAGACCGTGCTGAATATCTCCGGTACCGAATTCCGCCGCCGGATGCGCGAGGGACTGGAAATCCCCGAGTGGTTCGGTTATCGGGAAGTAGTGGAGGAGTTGCGAAGAACCTATCCGCCGAAGTCGAAACAAGGTTTTACCATCTTCTTCACCGGCCTGTCCGGCTCCGGAAAATCCACCATCGCCAACGCCGTTATGATCAAGCTCATGGAGCTTGGTGGCCGCCGAGTCACTTTGCTGGACGGTGATCTCGTGCGTAAGCATCTATCCAGCGAACTCGGTTTCTCCAAGGAGCACCGCGACCTCAATATCAAACGCATCGGTTTCGTGGCTGGCGAGATCACCAAAAACGGTGGAGTCGCTCTGTGCGCGCCTATCGCGCCCTATGCCGAGACCCGCCGGAGTGTGCGCCAGATGGTGGAGGAAACCGGCGGCGGTTTTCTCGAGATCCATATCGCCACGCCTTTGGAAGAATGCGAGCGACGCGACCGCAAGGGTTTATACGCCAAGGCCCGGGCTGGACTGATCAAGAACTTCACCGGTATCGACGATCCTTATGAAGTGCCGGAGAATCCGGAATTGCGTATCGATACCACCGATTGCACGCCGGATGAAGCCGCCCAGCAGGTCATCCTCAAGCTGGAGCACATCGGTTACATCAGCCTGCGGTGATGATTGCCCTCTGGGAAGCCGAAGGGCGTTTGAGTGCGGAGTCCGGGCTCGCGTGCCGTGCTTTGCTTGACCGGTCATTCCGGGTCCGGCTTTGGAAGGCGCACGGCGGCTGCGCTGCACGGTCGCAGCGGGGTTTTATCCATGGCGTCGCCCGGGGGTCGACAGGGAGACTTACTCATGCCCGGAACCGGTCATGGCTCGGTGCGCGATCTGCGATCCTTCACCGATGCGCAAGCGGCGGTTGCCCATATCACCGAGATCTATGAAGGCGCGGTGGGGCGTATCCGGAAACGGTATCATCAGTTCGTTGCGGGCAACCGTACCGCACAGCCCACGTTGGATGCCTGTTATCCGTACATCGGTATCGAGGTTGGGGTCGAGCATTTGGTAACGGTTGCCCGACCGGCCTACGGCAGCCTGCGCAACCCGGGAGTACACGGCACCACACTGACACGCCCCGATCTGTTTGCCGACTACTACCGCGAGCAGATCGAGTTGTTGCTCAAGCATCATCGGGTGCCGGTACAAATCGGTGTGAGCCGTCAAGCGATCCCGTTGCCGTTCGTAATCGAGGAGGCGACAGCCGATCTCGATCGCGAGCAACTGCGGGCTATGGAGTCGGTTTTCTATCTGCCCAATCTGGGCCAAATCGACGATGCTATCGCCAATGGCACCTACCGCACACCGTCCGGGCGCCCCTATCCGTTGGCGCTGTTTCCGGCGCAGCGCACCGATCTCGCCCTGCAACGCCTGTATCATTACACGGGTACCGACCCGTCCCATTTCCAGGGTTTCGTGCTGTTCACCAATTACCAGCGCTATGTGGACGATTTCATCGCCTACGGCCGGCAGCAGATCGAGCAGGGCAGTGAGTATGTCGCTTTTGTCGAGCCAGGCGATGTGGTCACCCCCAACCCGCGGTTCAGTCAGGGGCAAGCGCGGGGTCGGCCAGCGGCTCACCTGCCGCCCATGCCGGCGTATCATCTGGTGAGTGAGGATCGACTCGGTATCACGCTCATCAATATCGGCTTCGGTCCTTCCAATGCTAAGACCGTGACCGATCATTTGGCCGTGCTGCGCCCGCACGGCTGGCTCATGGTCGGCCATTGCGGGGGGCTGCGCCGATCGCAGCAGCTTGGCGATTATGTCCTCGCTCATGCCTATATCCGCGAGGATCACGTGCTCGATCAGGATCTGCCGTTGTGGGTGCCGTTGCCTACGATCGCCGAGGTTCAGGTTGCGCTGCAGAACGCAGTGGTGCAGATAACAGGTTTGACGGGCGCCGATGTCAAGACCCGGCTGCGTACCGGTACCGTGGCGACGACGGACAATCGCAATTGGGAATTTCGCTATGAGGAGCTCTATGAGCGATTCAGCCAGTCGCGGGCAATCGCGGTGGATATGGAAAGTGCCACCATCGCGGCGAACGGTTTCCGGCTGCGGGTGCCGTATGGCACGCTATTATGCGTCTCCGATAAACCCATGCACGGCGAGCTCAAGCTGCGCAGCATGGCCAATGCCTTCTATCGCACGCGCATCAACCAGCATCTTTCCATTGGCCTGGAGACCATCCGCATTCTCAAAGAGGGGGGGGTGGATGCGCTGCATTCACGCAAGCTGCGCAGCTTCGACGAGCCGGCCTTTCGGTAGCCTCGGCACTCCGAGTGGCAAAGCGCACCGAGTCCACCGGCGCACAGCTGGGTATCGACTTCTCCCGTTGCGCCATGCGCGGTATGCTCCTCCTTGATTCGGATGGTTGGTCGGCGCAGGATCGGAGAATGTAACATGGATCATGCCGCCTTTATGCGACGCGCCATCGATCTTTCCCATGAGAAAATGATCGCCGGGATCGGTGGACCTTTCGGGGCAGTGATCGTGCGCGATGGTTGCGTGGTCGCGGAGGGATGGAATCGGGTCTGGAGCGCCATGGATCCAACCGCCCATGCCGAGGTGGTTGCCATTCGTCGGGCTTGCCGGATCCTCGAGACCTATCAACTGACGGATTGTTCGATCTACACTAGCTGCGAGCCCTGCCCCATGTGCCTGGGAGCGATCTACTGGGCTCGATTGCAGGTTATCTACTACGCCAATACCCGCGGCGATGCGGCCGCGATCGGTTTTGATGACAGCTTCGTCTACGACGAACTTGCTTTGCCACTGAGTCAGCGGCGCATTCCGGTCCGGCGGTTGTTGGGTGACGAGGCCCTGGCGGTGTTCCGTGTGTGGCAAGAGAAAGCCGACAAGAAATTGTATTGAGGGCAGGCAAAAGATTCGTTCGCAAGCAGCGTCGACATCGAGAAAACACCGGGACAATATCAATCGTAGGTTCAGTGAATGTGGCGCGTGTCCGCTGCGTGATCGGCCGAGTGGTTCGCCGCATACCAAGGGAGAGTATTCACCGTGGCCCGTGCTGAGAGCCAGGAACGGGGGCAGGCCCTCGATGCGTTCATCGAAGCCATGCCGAAAGTCGAGCTGCATCTGCACATCGAGGGGACGCTGGAACCGGAAAGCGCGTTCCGCTTCGCTCGACGCAACGGCCTATCGCTTGACTTCGACAGCGTCGAAGCGCTGCGGCGAGCCTATGAGTTCCAGAATTTGCAGTCGTTTTTGGATCTGTACAACGCGACCATGAGGGTGTTGTGCACGGAGGAGGATTTCTTTGATCTCACGTGGGATTACCTGGCACGGGTCGCCAAACAAAATGTAGTCCATGCGGAGATTTTCTTCGACCCTCAGGGACACACTCGCCGCGGTATTCCGTTCGCGACCGTGGTCGATGGGATCACCCGAGCCCTGGCGGTCGGGCAGCAACGCTTGGGGATCAGCTCGCGGCTCATTCTCTGCTTTTGGCGCCATTTGAGCGAGGCGGAGGCGCTGGCCACCTGGGAGCAGGCGCAACCGTACCTCGATCGTCTCGCGGCCGTCGGGTTGGATTCCAGCGAAGTGGGCAATCCGCCCGAGAAGTTTCAGCGGGTCTATGCCAAGGCGCGTGCCGCGGGTCTGAAGGCCGTCGCCCATGCCGGTGAGGAGGGCGGGCCCGATTATATCTGGGGCGCTCTGGATGCCCTTGGTGTTGAGCGCATCGACCACGGGGTGCGTTGCCTCGAGGATGGCCAGCTGGTCGAGCGCTTGGTCCGGGAGGAAATCCCGCTCACCGTCTGTCCACTGTCGAATGTGCGTCTGCGCGTGGTCAAGAATCTGGGTTCGCACAACCTGTCCCGAATGCTGGCGCTGGGTCTGCGCGTCTGCGTCAACTCGGACGATCCCGCCTACTTCGGCGGGTATATAACCGAGAATTTTCTCGCCGTGCGCAAAGCGCTGGATCTGGTCCCGGCCCAAGTGCTCACGCTGGGGCGTAACGCGATCGACGCGAGCTTTCTCGGTTCGGATGAGAAGTCGGTGCTGCACGAGCGGTTGGAAGCGGTGGCGGCGGAGCATGGTTTCGGCCTTGGTGAATGAGCTGCAGTGACGGGCGGGTTCTCCGCTGCGGTGTCGCGCGGCCAAGAGGGGCGGCGAGTTTTGTTAAGGGGAGAATCGCCCCGGTGATCGGCTTCGATAAAATGATGTCGTGACAGGCCTGAGAGTGGGGTTATCCACGATTTGTATGTTTTAGGGGAGGACTGGCATGGCCAGGGGCGTCAATAAGGTTATTTTGATCGGTAACCTCGGGGCAGATCCCGAGGTTCGTTACAGTCCCAGCGGCAGCGCCGTGACCAATGCGCGGCTTGCCACCACGGATGTTTGGCGGGATCGCCAGAGCGGCGAGCAGCAGGAGCGGACCGAATGGCACCGGATCGTCTTCTTCGGCCGTTTGGCCGAGATTGCGGGTGAATACCTGCGCAAGGGCTCCAAGGTTTACATCGAAGGCCGCCTGCAGACCCGCAAGTGGCAAGCCCAGGACGGTCAGGATCGCTACACCACCGAGATCGTGGCGAGTGAGATGCAGATGCTCGACGGCCGTGCCGAGGCGCCTGCGAGCGAGCGCCCGCGGGGTGGAGATTATCAGCGTGGAGATTATCAGCCGCGCGAGCCCGAGCCTCAGACGACGCCGCAAGAGGACTTCGATGACGATATTCCGTTTTAGAAAAGCAGGTTGGGCTGGTGTGGATGGCTTTGAGCTAATCCGGGGAAGGAATCCTATAAACGAACCAGTTGGATCCGGACGGCGGCGCGGTGTGCCCGCCAGAAGCTTCGTAGAGCCTATGTCATTGTTTTTACTTTTTTCTTTATCTGCCGATTAGAGCCGATAGGATGCCGGTTCAGTCTACCCTCGTGTAGGGTGACCATTCCTGGGCTGGCTGCGATTATTAAGGTGAGTGCCTCCGCTGCTGGTGCGCGCGCAGGAGAGGCGGATCTGTGCTGCGGTTACTGCAACAGATGTTCCGAGACACCCGGCAGTCCGGGCGTGGCGTGGCTCAAGGACAAGCCCAATTCCAGTCAGCGATCATTCGGTGTGTTTTTCGATCGCCGCCTCGATGCCACACCCTGCAGCCTTAAGGTCCCGACCCTTACAGGAGCCCTCGACAATTTAACCTCGGACGGCCGGATCTATTGCAACTCTTTCGAACGTGAGTGGTTGGTCGCCGACGACTCGGACGCGGCGGCGCTGAGCGACACTCGGCTTCTGCGTGGTTGCCGGGGCCGGATCCGAAGCACGGGGTCGATCTTGTCCGCGGCGCACAAGGTTCAATTCGAGCCGCCGTGGTTGGACTGCATGCGAGTGATACGAGCTGAACCGCCCCGATTTTGCCGGAGGCTCTGCCGATTGTTTGAACTTTAACGGCCGTAGGCGATCTGTTGAGTGTGGAGCCTAAAGGCGATGTGAAATATTAGAGTCGGGATGGCAAACTGCAAAGCTAGGCTGAGGCCAGTTAGGAGAACGGCATAGATGACGATTCGTCTTGAGAAAGGTCAGCGGATCTCGCTCGCTAAAGAGGCGGGGACAGGCCTTGCGAAGGTGGTTTTAGGTCTTGGATGGGGGCGTCGGGCGAAGAAGGGGCTGTTCGGTAGGAAGGAGGTCGATGTCGATCTCGATGCCTCCTGCCTGATGTTCGACGCCAACGGTCAGCTCGTCGATCAGGTTTGGTTTCGCCAACTCCGTAGCAAGTGCCGAACCGTTCAGCACAGTGGTGATGACCGCTCCGGCGGTGGCCACGCCGATGACGACAATGAGCGAATTCAAGTCGACCTGGAGAACCTGCCGGCCAACGTCCAGCAACTCGTTTTCACGGTCAATTCGTTCTTGGCCGACAGCTTCAAGGGCATTCCCAACGCCTTCTGCCGCCTCTTCGATGTGGATGGAAAAAAGGAGATTGCTCGGTTCAATCTCTCGCTCGATGGCGGCGAGCACACCGGTCTGGTCATGGCCAAGCTCTCGCGCCAGTCGGGTGAGTGGGAGATGCAGGCGGTGGGCGCGTACGGCGAGGGGCGTACGTTCGACAAGCTGATGCCCGTCATTGCGCAGCATCTCTAAGCGTTATTCTGTTGTGGAACCGTCACGGGAGGGGCTATGAATTTACAGCCCGGCCAGAATACGGTGCTGAGCGAGCTGAGCATATGTGCGGAATTGTCGTGGACCCCGGCTGCCACCGCACTTGAACTTGATCCGAGTGCCTTCCTTCTTGCCAGTACCGGCAAGGTTGCAGGTGATGAGGGCTTTGTCTTCTACGGTCAGCCCAAATCAGCGGACGGCGCTGTGGTGTTGGATGCCGCTCGGCGCGAGTTCTCGCTCGAGCTGAAGCGGCTGTCGGCCGGCATCGAGAAAGTGGTGATCGCGCTCACGATCGAGCAAGGGCAGAAGCGGGGGCAGCAGTTTGGTGACTTAAGCGAGGTAAAGCTTACGGTCACCGGTGCTAGCGAGCCGCTCGTCTTTCCACTGGCGACCTCGGGGATGAGCGAAGTCGCGCTTATCATCGGCGAGTTCTACAAGCGCAATGGTCAATGGAAGTTCCGTGCCGTTGGCCAAGGGTTCAACGGCGGACTCGGCCCGCTAGCGACTCACTATGGTGTCGAGGTCAAGGACGACCCCGAGCAAGCCGAGCCCTCTACCAGCCCGCCATCACCGGCAGCGACGCCGGCCCCGTCAACCACAGCGTCTTCACCGCCGGTGAATCTCACCAAGATCACGCTGGAGAAGAAAAAACCGGTTTCGCTTACGAAGGAGAGCGGCAAGTACGGGCAAATTATCGTCAACCTCAACTGGACGAGGGGTAAGGGGGGCGGCGGGTTTTTCAGCCGCAACAAGGGCATCGACCTTGATCTTGGCTGCTTTGTCGAACTCCAAAGCGGCGCTAAAGATGTGGTCCAGGCGCTCGGCAACACCTTCGGCGCTTACGACTCCAAGCCGTACGCGCACCTGCTCGCCGATGATCGTACCGGGGAGGCCAGTCAAGGCGAATTTCTGCACATCAACGGCGACCAATGGTCGCAGCTCCGTCGTGTCCTTGTCTACGCTTTCATCTACGAGGGCGCGCCGAATTGGGCCGCCGCCGATGCGGTGGTTACGATCAAGGCTCCCGATCAGCCGGAGCTCGTCGTGCGACTCGACAGCCACAGCAGCAGCGAAGGCATGTGCGCCGTGGCTATGCTCGAGAACGACGGCGGCAAGGTCAAAGTCAGCAAACTCATCGATTACTACCGCGGTCATCGTTTTATGGATGAAGCCTACGGGTGGGGCTTTAGCTGGCGGGCCGGGCGCAAGTAGCCGCATACCACTTTTACGGAGTAAACGCTCATGGCACTTAATTGGCTCAAGGGCAAATTCAACGAAGTTTCCAAGTCCCTGAAGGATGAAGTCACCAAAATCCGCAACCAGACCTTTCTCGAAGGCGTGATCGCCGGTTGTGCGTTGGTGGCCTACGCCGACGGCGTCGTCAAGCCCGAGGAAAAGCAGAAAATGATGGGCTTCATGCGTAACAACGACATCATGTCCGTGTTCAAGACCGAGGACATTATCAAGCTGTTCGAGAAGTTCTCCGGCCGTTTCGAGTTCGATCGCCAGATCGGCGAGATGGATGCTTTTGCGGCGATCGCCAAGGTGAAGAGCAAACCGGATCAAGCACGCTTGCTGGTGCGCGTGTGCTGCGCGATCGCCAGCTCCGATGGCGATTTCGATGAACAGGAGAAGCAGGCGGTCCGTAAGGTCTGTAACGAGCTCGGGCTCGACCCGGCGGATTTCGATCTGTAAGGCGTTGCAACACGGTATCTATCGGGCGTGCCGAGTCAGCGTTCCGGCTCACCGGCGGGCTCGATATATCCTCGATAAGGTAGATCGCTTTCACCATTGCATCATGAGGCGGCAGACTAGTACTACAGTTGTAAATAAATACGCTATACTTCGTTATCGGGTAGGTGAACGAAGTGGCGGCGGTGATGAACCATTCTCTGACGCTTGAGGGTTTGCGTGAGCAGGCGGGTGCCTGGGAAGCGG
>JAGFJL010000020.1 GCA_024102725.1 Nitrococcus mobilis | reverse complement strand
CCTGGGGACAATGTGAAGATGTCGGTGACCTTGATCGCGCCGATCGCAATGGAGGAGGGCGTGCGCTTTGCCATCCGCGAAGGCGGACGCACCGTCGGCGCCGGCGTCGTCTCCAAAATCTTGGAGTGAGAATAATGAGGCGCGCTTGGTAGCGCTAAAAAATAGGCTTCACTTGCTTTTGATATTAAGCTATAATTTTATGTTTAGCCACGGCATTAAGGCTGTGTCTTGTTGGGGTACCCGATGAGATTACCTGCGTCACTATCTCCGTCTGCCTTGCAAGATAGCATAGGCCAGTAGCTCAATTGGTAGAGCAGCGGTCTCCAAAACCGCAGGTTGGGGGTTCGAGTCCCTCCTGGCCTGCCATATCCTGATTGCCGGCGCCTTGGTTGCAGTGCCGTTCCATGAATGCTAAAGCCGAAAGCGAATCGTCCGTTATCGACACCATCAAATTGGTCGTCGCCGCCCTCGTCTTTTTAGTTGGGGTCGGTGGTTTCTATTATTACTCCGATGAGCTGCTGCTCTATCGTGTGCTGGGGCTGATTGTGGTGGGCTTGGTTGCGGTGGGCATTTGCATGACTACTCGCACTGGGCGCGAGGTATGGGCTTTTGCGCGAGATTCACGGCAAGAGTTGCGCAAGGTGGTTTGGCCCACTAAGCAGGAGTCTTTGCAGAGCACGCTGGTCGTGCTGATCGTGGTCGTGCTGGTGGGTGTGTTCTTGTGGCTGCTGGACACGTTCTTCCTCTGGGCGATTCAACTTTTGCTCCATCCTGGAGGTTGACGGATATGGCGAAGCGCTGGTACGTGGTTCATGCCTACTCCGGTTTCGAGAACCAGGTGAAGCGTTCGCTGGAGGAGCGCATCAAGCGTGAGGGGCTGGAAGACAAGTTCGGCGAGATTCTCGTGCCGACCGAAGAAGTGGTTGAAATGCGCGAGGGCCAGAAGCGTCGTAGCGAGCGCAAATTCTTCCCAGGCTATGTGCTCGTTCAGATGGAGATGACCGAGGAGACTTGGCACCTGGTGCGGGATGTTCCGCGGGTCATGGCGTTTATTGGTGGAACCAGCGACCGTCCGGCGCCGATTTCGGATGCCGAGGCGGAACAGATACTCAATCGGGTCAAAGAAGGTGCGGAGCGGCCTCGGCCCAAGATATTGTTCGAAGTGGGTGAGATCGTTCGGGTCATATCCGGTCCGTTCACGGATTTCAATGGCGTGGTCGAGGAGGTCAATTATGAGAAGAACCGCCTCCGGGTGGCGGTATTGATTTTCGGCCGATCCACGCCGGTTGAATTGGAGTTCAGCCAGGTTGAGAAGGGTTGATACGCTGCTGCATCTGCAGCGGCCGGCCCGGTTGCGATTAAGAGTGCTGTCGGCACAAATGGGCTAGCGCCTAAACCAGGAGGCCGAGATGGCGAGAAAGGTCGATGCGTACATCAAGCTGCAGGTGGCCGCTGGTCAGGCTAATCCAAGCCCCCCCGTGGGTCCGGCGCTGGGACAGCGGGGTGTGAATATCATGGAGTTTTGCAAGCAGTTCAACGCTCAAACCCAGGATATGGAGCCCGGATTGCCTATCCCGGTGGTGATCACCGTATACAGTGATCGCAGCTTTACTTTTATCACCAAGACGCCTCCGGCTGCGGTGTTGCTGAAAAAAGCGGCCGGCATAAAGTCCGGTAGCGGAACGCCGAATACCAACAAGGTGGGGACTGTAAGCCGCGAGCAGGTTGCAGAAATTGCCAAAACCAAATGGCCGGATTTGACAGCTTCGGATATGGAGGCGGCGCTACGGTGTATTGCCGGCAGCGCGCGGAGTATGGGTATCACGGTCGAGGGTTCTGAGAATGGCTAAGCTGAGCAAGCGTCAGCAGGCGATCCGCGCGAAGGTGGATCGCGCTGCGGTGTTTCCGGCAGCGGAGGCCCTCTCGCTGCTGAAGGATCTCTCGACGGTTGGATTCATCGAGTCGGTTGATGTCTCTGTCAACTTGGGTGTTGATCCCCGTAAGTCCGATCAGGTTGTGCGCGGCTCCACCGTATTGCCCCACGGTACGGGTAAAACAGTACGTGTGGCTGTGTTCGCTCAGGGAGCAAACGCGGAATCCGCCAAGGAGGCGGGTGCCGATGTGGTGGGTATGGACGATTTGGCCGAACGCATTCAGGGAGGAGAGCTCGATTTCGGGGTGGTGATCGCCGCGCCGGATGCCATGGGCGTCGTTGGGCGCTTGGGGCGGATTCTAGGTCCCCGCGGCTTGATGCCCAATCCCCGAGTGGGCACTGTCACTGCGGATGTGGCGGCGGCCGTGCGCAACGCAAAGGCTGGCCAAGTGCGCTACCGGACGGATCGAGGTGGGCTGATTCACTGTACCTTGGGTAAGGTCACCTTCGAGGTGACACAGCTCCAACAGAATTTGGAAGCTTTGATCGGTGATCTATCCAAGATCAAGCCGGCTGCGGCGAAAGGGGTTTACCTGAAGAAGGTTACGGTTTCCACCACAATGGGTCCGGGTCTACAGGTCGATCTCTCGTCATTGCACGCGTGAAAGCAGGCTTTGACTGGGCCCGAGCGGGCGATTTTATCTTAAGGTGAGGGCCGCTCGAGTGCGGATGCCTCGGGTGTGTATCTCGTGCTTAGTATGCTGTGGATCCGCTCTGTTGTTTCACAGTCGCGGGATGGAATTTTTGCTTCTTGTAGTCACCTCAAAGTTATAAACAGCTCAATGGAGGCTGTCGGTTCGACGGATACTCGTCATAGACCGCAAGGCGCGTGCAAACGCTTAAAGGCTTTGATTTACCCAAAGGCCGCCTGCGCAGACGGTGCAGCTGGGACAGGATCATTCATTTTCCTGCATTAGGCCACCGCTGAATACGTGAAGAGGTAGGTTGGGAAAGGCGGGTGTCGTTCGTGGTTGTGCCCGATCGATTTGGGTCATTGTGGCATAGGCGCGCAAACCAGCCGCGTTTCGGGAGTATTTCGGAATGGGATTGAGTCTGGATCAAAAGCAGCGGATGGTGCGGGATCTGGCAGGTGTCGCCTCGGAGGCACACTCCGCGCTCGCCGCGGAGTACCGGGGGCTCACTGCAGCGGAGATGGATCAGCTCCGTGTCAAGGCACGCGAGGCTGGCGTCTATTTGAAGATTATCAAAAATACGCTAGCCAAGCGGGCCGTGGCAGGTACGCGTTTCGAGTGCATGACGGAGGGCTTTGAAGGCCCTTTGCTGCTGGCATTCTCGCGTCAAGATCCAGCCTCGGCGGCGCGGATTGTGCAGGATTTCTCCAAGGACCATGCCAAGCTCGTCGTCAAGATGGTAGCTATCGGCGGGAAACTCTATCCGGCCACCGAAGCAGACCGTCTCGCTAGTCTGCCAACCTATGAGGAGGCGCTCAGCCGTCTCATGGCGACCATGCGGGCGCCGATTCAGAAACTGGCGACCACGCTCAACGAAGTGCCTGGCAAGTTGGTCCGGACGTTGGCTGCCGTGCGGGATGCCAAGCCGGGCGGTTAGTCAGATCGAGTCCGTTGCTGTGCTGGTATGAAATCAGAAGATATCGCGTCAACCGAGGAGAATGAATGATGGCCGTTTCCAAAGAGGACATTTTAGAGACCATCGGTAATATGACTGTCATGGAGGTTGTCGAGCTCATCGAGGCCATGGAGGAAAAATTTGGTGTAACGGCGGCCGCTGCGGTAGCCGCTGCGCCAGCGGCCGGCGCGGCTGCCACCGAGGCCGTCGAGGAGCAAACCGAGTTCGACGTTATTTTGAGCAGCTTTGGCGCCAATAAGGTCGCTGTCATCAAAGCGGCGCGCGCAGTTACCGGTCTCGGATTGAAAGAGGCTAAGGAACTTGTGGAGAGCGCCCCGGTTCCAATCAAGGAGGGCGCTTCAAAAGAGGAAGCCAACGAAATTAAAACGAAATTGGAAGAGGCGGGTGCGAGCGTCGAGCTCAAGTAAGGGCTTGCACCGAGTAGAGCGCGCGAGCGCCGTGGAGTTGGCTGGTGGCCGTGGAGCTGCCGGCCTTTTCCCGTTTTTGGCCAATACGGCTCGCTGAATTGATTCATGGTTCGCTGCCTTTTAGCTTCGGGAGGGTTTCGCTGCTAATTGCTGTCCTCAGTGCTTCGCTTATTGCCCAACAGTATCAGACTGATGAGGAACCTCGATGGATTACTCGTTCACCGAAAAGAAGCGTATCCGCAAGGATTTTGGCAAACAGTCGCAGATCCTAGATGTTCCGTATCTTCTCGCTACCCAGATCGAGTCATATCGTGAGTTCCTGCAACTCGACAAGCGCGTCGAAGATCGCGCGGAAATCGGTCTGCATATGGCTTTTAAATCGGTCTTTCCAATTTCGAGCTACTCGGGCAGCGCGGTGCTGGAATATGTGAGCTACCGTATTGGCGAGCCGCCGTTTGATGTCAAGGAGTGCCAGCTGCGGGGGCAGACTTATGCCGCTCCGCTGCGCGTGCGGGTGCGTTTAGTGATCTATGACAAGGACGCGAGCACCGTCAAGGACATCAAGGAACAGGAAGTCTATATGGGCGAACTGCCGCTTATGACGCGCAACGGTACGTTCGTCATCAATGGTACTGAGCGAGTCATCGTCTCGCAGTTGCATCGCTCGCCGGGGGTGTTCTTCGATCACGACAAAGGCAAGACCCACTCGTCGAAAAAGTTGCTGTTCTCCGCCCGAGTCATTCCCTATCGAGGCTCGTGGCTGGATTTCGAATTCGATCCCAAGGATGCGATATTCGTGCGTATCGATCGCCGGCGCAAGTTGCCGGCAACGATATTGCTTCGCGCACTCGGCTATGACAACGAGCAGATTCTGGATCGGTTCTTCGAGAAAAACACGTTCCATCTAAAGAAAGACAAGGTTGTCCTTGAACTCGTCCCCGAGCGGCTGCGCGGGGAGACGGCCTCCTTTGATATCTATATCGATGATGCGCTCTTGGTCGAGAGCGGTCAGCGAATCACGGCGCGCCATATTCGGCAATTGGAGCGAGGCGGGCTGACTGAGCTTGATGTGTCGGGTGACTACCTCATCGGCAAAATCCTGGCGCACGATGTCGTGGACAAGAGCAGCGGCGAGATATTGGCTACCGCCAATACCGAGCTGACCGGCGAGTTGGTGCAGACGATACGTGATGCGGGCATCAAGAAGATCGAGACGCTCTATGTCAACGATCTCGATCGCGGCGCATACATATCCACCACATTGCGCGGTGATCCAACGACCACTCAACTGGAAGCCTTGGTCGAAATCTACCGCATGATGCGGCCCGGGGAGCCGCCGACCCGCGAAGCGGCGGAGAACCTTTTTCAACATCTGTTTTTCAGTGAAGACCGCTACGATCTCTCACCGGTCGGGCGCATGAAATTCAACCTGCGGGTCGGACGCCAAGAGGTTGTCGGTTCGGGTACGCTCAGCAACGAGGACATCCTGGATGTTTTGCATGAGCTGATCAATATCCGCAACGGCAAGGGTCAAGTGGATGACATCGATCACCTCGGCAACCGACGGGTACGCTGCGTGGGAGAGATGGCCGAGAACGTCTTCCGCGTGGGGCTCGTGCGCGTCGAGCGTGCGGTGCGTGAGCGGTTGAGCTTGGCGGAGAGCGAGGGCCTGATCCCCCAGGAGTTGATCAACGCCAAGCCTGTGGCGGCGGCGATCAAGGAGTTCTTTGGCTCCAGTCAGCTCTCGCAGTTCATGGATCAGAACAACCCGCTCTCCGAGGTTACTCACAAGCGCCGGGTATCCGCACTCGGCCCCGGTGGACTGACCCGCGAGCGGGCAGGATTCGAGGTGCGCGATGTTCACCCGACCCATTACGGGCGCGTCTGCCCGATCGAGACTCCGGAGGGGCCGAATATTGGCCTGATCAATTCATTGGCAGTGTACGCCCGTACCAATCGCTATGGCTTTTTGGAGACGCCGTATCGCAAGGTGGTGGATGGCCGGGTGACCAGTGAAGTGGAATATCTCTCGGCCATTGAGGAAGGCCGCTTCGTAATCGCCCAGGCGAATGCGCGGGTGAGCGAAGACGGCCGGTTGCTGGATGATCTGATCTCGTGTCGTTTTCAGAACGAGTTCGGCATGGCGACTCCGGAGCGCGTTCAGTATATGGACGTCGCTCCCAAACAGATCGTCTCCGTGGCGGCGTCGCTGATCCCCTTTCTCGAGCATGACGATGCCAACCGGGCGCTCATGGGTTCCAACATGCAGCGTCAGGCGGTGCCGACGCTGCGCTCGGAGAAACCGCTGGTCGGCACCGGCATGGAGCGCGCGGTGGCAATCGACTCGGGTGTCACCGTGATCGCCGAGCGCGGCGGCGCGGTGGAGCAAGTGGATGCGGCGCGTATTGTGGTTCGGGTCAACGATGAGGAGACGGTTCCGGGCGAGCCGGGCGTGGATATCTACAATCTGACCAAATACACACGTTCCAACCAGAACACGTGCATCAATCAGCGCCCTTTGGTGCGACCCGGCGAACGGGTGGCGCGGGGCGATGTATTGGCCGACGGCCCGTCGACGGATATGGGCGAACTGGCGCTGGGCCAGAATATGCTGGTCGCCTTCATGCCTTGGAACGGCTACAACTTCGAAGACTCCATCCTGATCTCGGAGCGGGTGGTGCAAGAGGATCGCTATACCACGATCCATATTGAAGAGCTCACCTGTGTGGCCCGGGATACCAAACTGGGATCCGAGGAGGTCACGGCGGATATTCCGAACGTCGGCGAGAGCGCGTTGTCCAAGTTAGACGAGTCGGGCATCGTCTACATTGGTGCCGAGGTCAAGGCCGGCGATATCTTAGTGGGTAAGGTTACGCCGAAGGGGGAGACCCAGCTGACCCCGGAGGAGAAGCTGCTACGCGCCATCTTCGGTGAGAAAGCCTCTGATGTGAAAGATACGTCGCTGCGTGTGCCGACCGGAATGGATGGTACCGTAATCGATGTGCAGGTCTTTACACGCGACGGGGTCAAAAAGGATCAGCGGGCCTTATCCATCGAAGGCAGTCAATTGGCCGATGTCCGCAAGGATCTCAACGACCAATATCGGATATTCGAGGATGATGCATTCGCCCGCCTCGAGCGCCTGCTGGAGGGCAAGGTCGCTGCGGGCGGCCCCGGTGGCTTGAGCAGCGGTGCCGAGGTGAGTCGTGCTTATCTCGCGGGCGTCGAGCGCGGGCGCTGGTTCGAAATCCGTATGCGCGATGAGGAGGTCAATCAGCAACTCGAGGCCATGCAGTCGCAACTCAAGGCGCAGCGCGAGAACTTCGATAGCCGGTATGAAGAGAAGAAAGCCAAGATCACGGCGGGTGACGATCTGGCTCCAGGCGTGCTCAAAATGGTCAAAGTTTACCTGGCCGTCAAGCGTCGAGTGCAGCCTGGTGACAAGATGGCGGGCCGCCACGGCAATAAAGGTGTGATCTCTACCATCGTTCCGGTGGAAGACATGCCGTATCTCAAGGATGGCACACCGGTGGATATCGTGCTTAATCCCTTGGGCGTGCCTTCGCGCATGAACGTCGGGCAGGTGCTCGAAACCCATCTGGGGTGGGCTTCCAAGGCATTGGGTCGCAAGATCGCCGATCTGCTGGATGCCCGTAGCGATATAAGCGAACTGCGGGGATTCCTTCAACAAATCTACAATTCCAGCGGTCGCGAAGAGGACTGGAACGCCTTCTCCGAGCGGGAGTTCATCGAACTCGCGGGCAATCTGCGCAGCGGTGTCCCCATGGCCACACCGGTCTTCGATGGTGCTCATGAAAACGAGATCAAAGCCATGTTGCGACTTGCCGGTCTGCCGGAATCAGGCAAGGCCATCTTGTACGACGGTCGTACCGGGGAAGCCTTCGATCGCCCGGTGACCATCGGCTATATGTACATGCTGAAGCTCAATCACTTGGTGGACGACAAAGTTCATGCCCGCTCGACCGGTCCCTACAGTCTCGTGACGCAGCAGCCGCTGGGCGGCAAGGCGCAGTTCGGCGGCCAGCGCTTCGGTGAAATGGAGGTGTGGGCGCTTGAGGCTTATGGTGCAGCCTACACGCTGCAGGAGATGTTGACCGTGAAATCGGACGACGTCTCGGGCCGGACCAAGATGTACAAGAACATCGTGGACGGCGACCACCGGATGGAAGCCGGCATGCCGGAGTCTTTCAACGTGCTGGTCAAGGAAATCCGTTCGCTCGGCATTGATATTGAGCTGGAGCAGGACTGAGCGTGATGCAGTCAGATCGCCCAATACTGGGGCCGCGCCGGCGCTATCTTAGCGGCGGCGCGGGGTAGTTGACGGAGCCTGCAAGAAGGAGTGCCTCCTTGCTGGCCACGGTAGCTGGCGGAAGCCGCTACGGCGCTTCGAGCGCTTGTCAACCCTATATGAACTCAAGCCTGGACGGGCCGCGGTTATGAGAGATTTGCTCAATTTGTTCAAGCAGCCTGGTGCGCAGCTTGATGATTTTGATGCCATCCGAATCAGTCTGGCTTCACCGGATATGATCCGGTCTTGGTCTTATGGCGAGGTTAAAAAGCCGGAAACCATTAACTACCGCACATTCAAACCAGAGCGCGACGGTTTGTTCTGCGCCAAAATTTTTGGGCCGGTGAAGGATTATGAATGCCTGTGCGGTAAGTACAAACGGCTCAAGCATCGAGGCGTGGTATGCGAAAAATGTGGCGTCGAGGTGACGCTTGCCAAGGTGCGCCGTGAGCGTATGGGCCATATCGAGCTGGCCAGTCCGGTCGCTCATATCTGGTTTCTGAAGTCGTTGCCTTCGCGCATCGGTTTGTTGCTGGACATGACCTTGCGCGATATCGAGCGCGTCCTCTACTTCGAGGCTTTCGTCGTCATTGATCCGGGCATGACTCCACTCGAGCGAGGTCAGCTGTTGACCGACGAGGACTATCTCGATGCGGTCGAGCAATACGGCGATGAGTTCGATGCGCGGATGGGCGCCGAGGCCGTACTTGAGTTGTTGCACAGCGGCAACCTGGGGGAGGAGGCGGTTCGCCTGCGGGAAGAGATTAATGCGACCAACTCCGAGTCCAAGATCAAGCGTTTGTCTAAGCGTTTGAAATTGGTTGAATCGTTTCTCGACTCCGGGAACCATCCCGAGTGGATGATCTTGACTGTGTTGCCGGTTCTGCCGCCGGATCTACGGCCCTTGGTGCCGTTGGACGGCGGCCGGTTCGCGACCTCGGATCTCAACGATCTCTATCGGCGGGTGATCAACCGCAACAACCGCTTGAAGCGGCTGCTGGAGCTCTCCGCCCCGGATATCATCGTGCGCAACGAGAAGCGCATGCTGCAGGAGGCTGTGGATGCTCTGCTCGATAACGGGCGGCGTGGCCGGGCCATTACCGGAACCAATAAGCGGCCTTTGAAGTCGTTGGCCGACATGATCAAAGGCAAGCAGGGGCGTTTTCGCCAGAACTTGCTCGGCAAGCGGGTGGACTACTCCGGTCGTTCGGTGATCGTGGTCGGTCCGACCCTCAAACTGCATCAGTGCGGTCTACCTAAGCGCATGGCGTTGGAGCTGTTCAAGCCTTTTATCTTCAGTAAGCTGCAGCACCAGGGTTTGGCGACGACGATCAAAGCCGCCAAGAAGATGGTCGAGCGCGAGGCTCCGGAAGTCTGGGACATTCTCGAGGAGGTCATCCGCGAGCATCCGGTGCTGCTCAACCGCGCTCCGACTTTGCATCGTTTGGGGATTCAGGCATTCGAACCGGTGCTGATCGAAGGCAAGGCGATTCAGCTGCACCCTCTGGTTTGCCCGGCGTTCAATGCCGACTTCGACGGGGACCAGATGGCCGCGCATGTGCCGCTCTCGCTGGAGGCGCAGCTCGAGGCGCGGGCGCTAATGATGTCCACCAATAATGTGCTCTCGCCGGCCAACGGCGAGCCGATCATCGGCGCCACACAGGATATCGTGCTCGGCTTGTACTATATGACCCGCGAGCGCGTGGGCGCGCGTGGTAAAGGGATGCGCTTCTCCGATACCACGGAGTTACATCGCGCCTATGAAGGACGGCAAGTGGATCTGCAGGCGCGAGTCGAAGTGCGCATCCGCGAGACTGATCTGCAGGACGATGGCGTGCTGCGGGAGAGTTTTCAGCGGGTAAGTACCACGGTGGGGCGCACGTTGCTCTACGATATCGTGCCGGCGGGGCTGCCGTTCAAGATGGTCGACCGTGACATGACGAAAAAGGCCATCTCTGAGATCATCAATGCTTGCTACCGTCGCCTTGGTCTCAAAGCAACGGTGGTCTTTGCCGATCGCCTGATGTATCTCGGTTTCTATATGTCGACCCGTGCGGCCGTTTCCATCGGCGTGGATGACATGGTGATCCCGGACGAGAAGGAAGCGATACTCAAGCGCGCCGAAGAGGAGGTCAAGGAGATCGAGGATCAGTATGCCTCGGGCCTGGTGACCAATGGCGAGCGCTACAACAAAGTGGTCGATATTTGGTCACATACCAATGATCAAGTGGCCCGGGCGATGATGGAGAAGCTTGGCAAGGAGGTCAATGTCGATCTCCAAGGCAATGAAGTCGAGCAAAAGTCGTTCAACTCGATCTTCATGATGGCGGATTCCGGGGCTCGCGGCAGCGCGGCCCAGATTCGCCAGCTTGCCGGCATGCGTGGGCTGATGGCCAAACCGGATGGTTCCATCATAGAAACGCCGATTACGGCGAACTTCCGTGAAGGTTTGAACGTCTTGCAGTATTTCATCTCTACGCACGGGGCCCGCAAGGGGCTTGCGGATACGGCGCTCAAGACCGCTAATTCCGGCTACTTGACCCGGCGGTTGGTGGACGTGGCTCAGGATCTCGTGGTAACCGAGCTCAATTGTGGTACCCGTCGGAGCCTGAGAATGACGCCGCTGATCGAGGGCGGTGATGTGGTCGAGCCGCTGCGGGAACGTGTCCTTGGGCGTGTGGTTGCGCAGGATGTTCTGCAGCCCGGCGGAGACGAGGTCGTGGCGGCGGCCGGTACGTTGCTGGACGAAAACCTGGTGGATCACCTCGAGGCCGAGGGCGTGGATGAGGTGTGGGTTCACTCTCCCATCACCTGCGAGGCGCGCTATGGAGTATGTGCAACCTGTTATGGGCGCGATCTGGCCCGCGGTCACCGGGTTAACATCGGCGAAGCGGTAGGGGTAATTGCCGCACAATCCATCGGCGAGCCCGGCACTCAGCTCACCATGCGGACCTTCCATATCGGGGGGGCCGCTTCGCGATCGGCGTCGGTAAGTAATGTTCAGGCCAAGTCCGCCGGTGTTGTGCGACTGCACAACATTAAGACCGTCAAACACCACAGTGGCAACCTGGTTGCGGTATCACGTTCCGGCGAAATCACCATCATGGATGAGCATGGCCGGGAGCGGGAGCGCTATAAGGTGCCCTATGGCGCGACCATCTCGGTTGCCGACAACGACGCTGTCGTTGTCGGACAAGTGGTTGCGAGCTGGGATCCTCATACCCATCCCATCATTACAGAGGTGAAGGGGTGGTTGCGATTTTATGATTTTGTCGAGGGCGTGACGGTTAATCGTCAGTTCGACGAAGTGACCGGCTTGAGTAGCCTGGTCGTGACGGATCCGAAAACGCGCGGTAGCGGCGAATACCGGCGCTCGGTGGCCGGGGCCGACGGCAAGCCGTACGAGGAGCGTGTTGCTCATAAGGATCTGCGCCCCATGATCAAATTGGTCGATGCCGACGGCCATGATCTCAACTTGGCGGGTACGGACATTCCTGCCAACTATTATCTGCCGGCCGGAGCCATCGTCAGCGTGGCCGATAATGCCGATGTGGACGTAGGTGACGTCATCGCCCGCATCCCGCAGGAGTCGTCGAAGACCCGTGATATAACGGGCGGTTTGCCGCGAGTTGCTGATCTGTTCGAGGCACGCAAGCCCAAGGAACCGGCTATTCTGGCCGAGGTCTCCGGGACGGTCAGCTTCGGTAAGGACACCAAGGGCAAGCAGCGGTTGGTCATCACACAGGCAGACGGGGAGACTTACGAGGAGCTCATTCCAAAGTGGCGCAACGTGACCGTCTTCGAGGGCGAACACGTGGAGAAGGGGGAGGTCATCGCCGATGGCGAGCCGAACCCGCATGATATCCTTCGGCTGCTGGGGGTCACCGAGTTGGCGGCTTACCTGGTCAAGGAGATTCAGGATGTCTATCGTCTCCAGGGTGTGAAAATCAACGATAAGCACATCGAGGTGATTTTGCGCCAGATGCTGCGCAAGGTCGAAATCAAGGATCCCGGCGATACGCGTTATTTGCGCGGCGAGCAACTCGATTGGGGGCGTGTGGCGGAGGAGAACGAGCGTCTACAAAGCTCCGATAAGGAGCCGGCCAAACTGGAGCCGATATTACTCGGCATCACCAAGGCCTCGTTGGCAACCGACTCGTTCATTTCGGCGGCCTCGTTCCAAGAGACTACTCGGGTGCTCACCGAAGCCGCCGTGCGTGGCGCGCGTGATGATTTACGTGGGCTTAAGGAGAATGTGATCGTCGGACGGCTTATCCCAGCGGGGACCGGCTTTGCCTATCATGCCGAGCGTCAACGTGCCCGAGAGACGGTGCCCGAGCCGATTTTGACTCCGGCAGCCCGTGTGGAGCGGGTCGAGGAGGAGGCTTCCTCCATGCCCGAGGGAAATTCTGGATCCGAGCAGTAAAAGTCGAACGGGGGGGTAACGACCGGTCACCTGTGGGGTTTCGGTTGACACTCCTGATGTGCAAGTCTAAACTGGCGCACCTTCGACAGGCCGGACCGACCGGCCTGTCGTTTGTTTTGAGGCGGAGTGAACGGTCTATGGCGACGACCAACCAACTGGTCAGAAAAGGGCGCACGCGCAGGGTGTCAAAAAGTAACGTCCCGGCCCTTGAGAGCTGCCCGCAAAAGCGTGGTGTGTGCACGCGCGTTTATACGACAACGCCGAAGAAGCCGAATTCGGCGCTGCGCAAAGTCATGCGTGCTCGTCTGACGAATGGTTATGAGGTGGCTGTCTATATCGGCGGCGAGGGGCACAATTTGCAGGAGCACTCCGCGGTATTGATTAGAGGCGGCCGGGTGAAGGATTTGCCAGGGGTGCGCTATCATGTAGTGCGCGGTTCACTCGACACGGCGGGTGTGAGTAAGCGTCGGCAGGGGCGCTCGAAGTACGGCGCGAAGCGGCCCAAGGCCTGACCAAGCGCTGCGGTTTTGATCTCGAGCTAATCAGGTAAGGGCGATGCCACGGCGAAGGGAAGTTCCCAAGCGTAAGGTGCTTCCGGATCCTAAATTCGGGAGCGAGTTGCTGACCAAGTTCGTAAGCATGCTAATGCGCGACGGCAAGCGCTCGGTGGCCGAAAAGATCGTGTACGGCGCTTTAGGCCGCATCAAGGAGCGGGGTGTGGCGGAGCCCATGACGGTATTGGAGTCCGCTTTGGATAATGTGCGGCCCGTCGTCGAGGTGAAATCCCGTCGGGTTGGCGGCGCTACTTATCAGGTGCCGGTCGAAGTTCGGCCGCAGCGGCGTACGACGTTGGCCATGCGTTGGGTGATCGATGCAGCCCGCAAGCGGGGCGAGACGACCATGCAACATCGGTTGGCCGCCGAGCTGCAAGAAGCTGCAGAGAATCGTGGCGCCGCGGCGAAGAAGCGGGAAGATACGCACCGCATGGCCGAGGCAAACAAGGCTTTCTCGCACTTCCGCTGGTAACGGCAACCTGGCAACGGCAACGGGGTTATTGAGCTGTGGCACGCAAAACACCCATCGAGCGCTACCGTAATATCGGCATCATGGCCCATATCGATGCCGGTAAGACGACGACTACCGAGCGCATTCTCTTCTACACGGGTATCTCCCACAAAATAGGCGAGGTGCACGAGGGTGCTGCCGTCATGGACTGGATGGAGCAGGAGCAGGAGCGGGGTATCACGATCACCTCCGCCGCGACTACTTGTTTCTGGAAGGGCATGGATCAGCAGTATCCAGAGACCCGGATCAATATTATCGACACGCCGGGTCACGTGGATTTTACCATCGAGGTAGAGCGCTCTTTGCGGGTGCTCGACGGCGCGGTGGGTGTGTTCTGCGCTGTCGGTGGGGTCGAGCCGCAGTCCGAGACCGTCTGGCGGCAGGCTAACCGCTATCAGGTG
>JAGFJL010000031.1 GCA_024102725.1 Nitrococcus mobilis | reverse complement strand
CAGTCCGGCGGGTCACGTTAGGCACGGGGTTAAACCACCAAAGACTATCACGACCTCTACCCGCCACCTTCCATCTGAGAGTCTCTTTCATCTTCGGGGGTGGTGCCAGCCACCATGATCGTTAGGGAGGCACTAAAAAATACCGCTCATACTGAGCCCTGCGACTACTCTCAGAACGGGCTTGCCGCAGCAAGCTGGGTATTTCCTATAACAATTCCAAGCTGTTAAACAATCCCTCGGCAAATTCAGAAGAACCTTACCGACAGGTTCAAGGCGGAGGGGTCGATCGACTCAGCGATTCCTTAAATAAACTTGAAAACTAAGGACTTCTGCAATATGGGCGGCCGCGATCAAGAAATTATACAAGAACGCATGAGCCCCGCCGAAAAGGAGAAGAGCATCGACTCGAGTGAGCGCCCGTTGCCCGGCAGCCTCATGTTTTTTCTCGCCGTGCTCATCGGCACTGTTGGCGGGCTCGGCTCCATCGCCTTCAAAGCCATTATCGGATTTTTTCATAATTTATTCTTTTATGGCGAGTTTAATCTGAACTACGATGCGAACATCCACACCCAACCCAGTCCATGGGGAATCGGCGTCGTATTCGTGCCGGTACTGGGCAGCCTGCTTGTCACCTGGATCACACGCACAGTCGCACCTGAGGCTCGCGGTCATGGTGTGCCCGAAGTGCTCCATGCCATTTATTATGGCCAAGGGCGGATCCGCCCCGTAGTCGTCATCGCCAAGGCCATCGCCTCATCCGTCACCATCGGTACCGGTGGTTCGGTCGGTCGCGAAGGGCCGATCGTTCAGATCGGCTCGGCATTCGGCTCAATTGTCGGGCAACTCACGCGCCTACCCGCCCACCAGCGAGTGGTACTGATCGGCGCTGGCGCCGCGGCCGGTATTGCTGCTACTTTCAATGCCCCGATCGGAGGGTTAGCGTTCGCGATCGAGCTGCTGCTGGTATCCATCAGTGCCCGCACCGTCGCTTTAGTGGCCATTGCCACAGTGACCGCCACTTACATCAGCCATTTCTACAGTGGTCTGCAGCCTTCGTTCGACGTACCGAGCCTTGCCGTCTTCGAAAACCACGTGATCGGTTTTTACACTTTGCTGCTCTGCGTACCCTTGGGCATCCTTCTCGGCTGCGCATCCTCTGCGTTTATCCGGCTTATCTATTATATGGAGGATTGGTTCGACCAACATTTCCGTAATGATTACGTGCGTCACATGTGTGGCATGTTCGCCGTGGGCATCATGTTGTACCTATTTTTGCGCTACAGCGGTCACTATTATGTCGGCGGCGTAGGGTATGCAACAGTGATGGATACACTGCGCCGCACTCTCAGCGACCCGGCCTTTCTTATCATGTTATTTTTGGCCAAACTGCTCGCCACGGGTCTGACATTGGGCTCGGGTGGCTCCGGAGGCGTGTTCTCCCCGTCGCTATTTCTCGGTGCCACGCTAGGCTCGGCTTTCGGCAATCTGTTTGCTCTGCTTATACCTAACGCCGGGATCGATCCTGTTGTCTTCACCGTAGCCGGCATGGCCGGTATGGTTGGTGGTAGTACCGGTGCCGTGCTCACGGCCATCACGATGCTATTCGAGCAGACACGCGATTACAGTGCCATGTTGCCGATCATTACCACCGTCTCATTAGCCTATGTGGTACGAATCAGTCAGACTCCAGAGAGCATCTATACGCTGAAACTCGTCCGGCGCGGAGTGCGCGTACCGCAGGGACTGCAAGCGGCGGTCTCCTCGGTGAGAAACGCGCGCACTATCATGACCAACGATTATCAGATTGTGGAGATTGGTGACTTGCCCGAATGGCAGGCGAACCACCGCCCCGGTCAAGGGCCACGCCATACGGTGGTTGTGCAGGACGGGAAAATCCTCGGCCTCGCCCACGATGAATTGCAGTATCTATTGCGCGACGAAGATCCAAAAACCCTCATCGACACGAATTTCTTCCTCGTCACCGCCCGCACCCCATGGCCAACCCTCATACGGGGGATGCGCGCCAAGGACACGGAAAAGGCGCTCGTCACCCGCAACCGAGGCAGTACCCGAGTCGAGGATTTGTTAGGCGTAATCACGCCACGCGAGATCGCCCGTAGTTCGGGGGCGAGCGCGGTGCTGATGGATTAAAGTGAAGTGCCGCCCGGCTTAACTTGTAGAGTTTAAATGCGAGCGCTGCGCGGCGCTTGTGGGGCGACAAGCAACCAACAAGTAGCGCATGGTCTGCCGGATACTGGGATGATACAGCACAAATGTTTTATCTTTGGCTCAAAGCATTTCATATCATATTCGTTATCACTTGGTTCGCCGGGCTGTTCTATCTGCCGCGGTTGTTCGTCTATCACGCCATGACCACGGAGACGGCCGGTCGGGAGCGTTTTAAGATTATGGAACGCAAGCTCTACCGCGGCATCATGACCCCGAGCGGTACGCTGGCGGTAGTTTTCGGCGGCTGGCTACTCTATCTATCACCCGGCTGGCTCAGTCAAGGGTGGCTTCACTTAAAGCTCCTGCTGGTCGTGCTCATCATTTTCTACCATCTCTATTGCGGTAGACTGCTACGCCAGTTCCGTGACGAACGCAACACCCACGGTCACCTCTGGTACCGCTGGTTCAACGAACTACCGGTGGTGGGATTGCTCGGTATTGTCATACTTGTCGTGGTAAAACCACTTTGACGCACGATATATGGCCCGGCAGCCCCCGCCGTACTAGCTATCGCTACTACGATAGCCGCTTGCATCTCCAAAAACTTCATCGAGGCATACGAATTCGGGCGCCGGTTCAATAGCCCGAAGGGGCCACCCCTTATGAGCACATCGGCAAATGCTGTACTGCAGAACCGGATCGATTCATCCTCGACCCAATTAACCCAAGCCTGGGATTAAACACCTAGTGCGGGATGCGGGACTCGCCACGTTTCAGGCCGGTTGAACGATCAGGTCTATCGAGACGGGTTGCAGCTCGCGGTGCTCGATAAGCAGCTTGCGCGCATGTGGACCGCATTTGCCACAATCGCTGCACACGCCAAGGCGTTGACGCAGTTCACGCATCGTACAAGCGCCCTCTTCGAGGGCAGCGCGGATGTCCTTATCGGTAACGGCGCGGCAAATGCAAATGTACATGCTCTTGATCTCCATCCCCAGCACGTACAGTATATTAATACCCTCTGAACACGATGTCAAATAACAATCATTACTGTTCATAGTTTTGCCGAGTGCCTACTTCCCTGCTCGCATCAATCCACCTAAACCCTTGCCCTCCAATGCATTGCGAACCAAAGCGTGCACTTCTTCCGAATACTCCATGTTAATTGCCTGCTCTAGAAGTTCTCTCGCCTCACAGAAACTGAAGCTGCGTATCACCCATTTTACACGCAGCAAACTGGCGCGGCTCATACTCAGAGCATTTACCCGCATGGCAAGCAGCAATGGCGCAATACCTGGATTCGCGGCCATTTCACCGCACACGCAAACCGGTACCTTGACTCGGTGGCCGATCTCCGCTACTGAGTTCATCGCCCGTAGCACGGCGGGATGCAGCTCGTCATAAAGCGACGCGACCCGCGGATTGTTGCGATCGACGGCCAAGAGATATTGCGCCAAATCATTGCTGCCGATAGAGAGAAAGTCGAGTCGGTTAGCCAGGCTCTCCGCCTGATAGACAGCCGCCGGCACCTCGATCATAGCTCCGAGCTTCGGGTTATTAACCTCCAGCCCATCCTCGCGCAGCTGCTTGCGAGCACGCTGCACCAGACTTACCGCCTCTTCTGCCTCTTCCAAACGACTGATCATAGGAAACATGATCTGCAGATTGCCCAGCCCGATATCGGCTCTGAGCATGGCGCGAAGCTGGGTCATAAAGATTTCGGGATGATCCAACATCACTCGTATGCCGCGCCAACCCAGTAACGGGTATTCATCGGCAATGGGGAAGTAAGACAACATCTTATCCCCCCCTATATCGAGGGTACGCAAGGTAACCACGCGCGGCGCATAGGCTTGCAGCACCTCGCGATAGAGCCGCACCTGTTCCTCTTCGCCCAGGAAGCGATCACGAATCATGAAGGGCAATTCGGTGCGGTGAAGCCCCACTCCATCGCAACCGACTTCCAGCGAAGAGTTGACGTCCGCAACCAAGCCGGTGTTGACATAAAGGCCGATGTTCACGCCATCCAACGTCATTGCCGGCAAGGATTGGAGCCCTTTGAGGCGCTTCGAAATTTGGGCATCCTCACGCATCAAGCTCCGATATTCCCGCCGCACCGCCCGGCTCGGCTGGGCATAGACTCGTCCCGTATAGCCATCGACGATCAGCTCGCGCCCCTCCAACTGAGCTGCCTTGAGGTCGACTACGCCCATAACGGCAGGAATACCCAAGGCACGCGCCAGGATCGCCACGTGCGAGTTTACCGAACCGGTTGCAGCAACCACACCGGCCAGCTTATCGCGCGGGATCTCGGCAAGCTGGGTGACACTGATTTCATGGCCGATGAGAATGGTCTGCTCCGGTATGCTTCGCGTGTCCTCGTTCGCGGCCGACAGCCGCATCAGCAATCGCCGACCGATATCCCGGATATCACTGGCGCGCTCACGAAGGTAGGGATCCTCCATCTCATCGAACAGCCGCACCTGTTCGGCGATGGCATCGCGGACTGCGCTCACCGCCGATTGGCCGGCCCGGATCCGACGTCGGACCTCCTCCATCAAAGTGTTGCCGTCCAAAATGTGCAAATAGACTTCGAAGAGCATTTGCTCGTTGTCCGGCACACTACCAGCGAGCCGCTCCCCGAGTTCCGAAAACTCTTTGCGCACCGAGCGCACGGCGCTGAGAAATGTCTTCTCTTCCAGTTCAACGCTTTCAGGGGCTCGGCCCAGAGCCACTGTAAAATCCGTCGGTGCATAGATCACCCGGCCAATGCCGATGGCAACCCCTGCAGCGCCGGCCACCCCGGTCAAAGGCCGGACACGCCCGGCACGGCGTCCCGAATGCGGAGCATTGATGCTGCCCACTGCCTGAGCGTAGGCGATCACACCGGCAAGCTGAGCCGCCATGGTCACCATGAAGGCGACCTCGTCGTCATCAAAGCGGCGCCGCTCCTGACGCTGAACAACCAAGACCCCCAATAACCGGCGGTAATGGATGATAGGGACGCCGAGAAAAGCATGGAAGCGCTCCTCGCCCGTCTCCGGGATATAGCGGAACCGGGGATGCAACTCGGCGTCGCCCAAATTGATCGGCTCCTCGCGCTCGGCAACCAAACCGACCAGGCCCTCGTGCAACCGCAGCCGCACTTGTCCCGCGGCGCTCGGATTGAGCCCATGCGTGGCCATTAGAATCAAAGTGGCGAAATCCTCCGCCGCCAGATAGACCGAGCACACATCCGAGGCCGTTGCTGTGGCCACCCGATCAACAATGATGTTGAGCGCCTGATCCAGATCTCTGGCAGCGTTCACCTCCTGGACAATGCGATAGAGGATCTCAAGCATTCAGCTTCGCTCAATACACGGCCCAGATTACCGTGTTCGGTAACGCCGACTGTAAGGATGCCGTAGGCGTGCGCGCGGCTCCAATCGTCGCGGGGGAGGGCCTTGGGGAAACAATAAGGGTGCCAGTTGCGTCAATGCTTGATCGTAGACGCGTCGTTTAAAGAAAACCACCTCATCGACCGGCCGCCAATATTGAACCCAGCACCAATCGTCGAATTCCGGCTGCGCACAAGCATCCAACCGGACGACCTCATCCGAGCCCGTCAATCGCAGCATATACCATACCTGCTTCTGACCGACGCAGACCGGACGGCGACGGCGGTGAATTAAATGACGTGGCAGTCGATAGCGCAGCCAGCCTTCAGTCCGACCAAGCACCTCCACATGCCTAGGCTCAAGGCCGATCTCCTCGTCAAGCTCGCGATAGAGCGCATCAATAGGAGTCTCATGCTTATTGATACCGCCCTGGGGAAACTGCCAAGCGTCCTGCCCAATCCGACGAGCCCAAAAAACCCCTCCCGCAGCATTGCTCAGGATAATCCCCACATTAAGTCTGAATCCTTCAGAATCAATCACTTAAAAATATGGCTATTAACCGAAAATATTAACCCTATTCTTTCACAAGCGCATGAACAGTGCCAAATCTCCCTCCGCCGCTCTTGCTTACTTCGTATAGTATTAGACGGTTATAGTCACCTCACCCCTCATGCGGAGATCCCACGTGGCTCTAGCTATCTTCGATCTGGATAATACGCTGCTTGCCGGCGACAGCGATTACCTCTGGGGCCGTTTTTTGGTAGACAAAGAGATCGTTGACGGCAGCGAGTACACTGCCGAGAACGAGCGTTTTTACCAGGCCTACCAGACAGGCACCTTGGACATCCATGGTTATTTACGCTTCGCGCTGAGGCCACTGGCTCAGCATGAACCAGGACAACTGCGCGCATGGCGGGCACAGTTCATCGACGAGCGCATTCGTCCAATCGTTTTGGATCAAGGCCGTGAACTAGTGGAATCACACCGCAGCCGAGGCGATACATTGCTCATCATAACCGCTACCAATCGATTCTTGACCGAGCCGATTGCGGCTTTGTTTGGAATCGATCATCTGCTGGCCACCGACCCGGAGATGGCCGGTGAACGCTACACCGGGGCGATCCAAGGAATCCCGACCTTCCGTGAAGGCAAAATCAAGGCCCTCGAGACTTGGTCGAAACATACTGGACATCAACTCACCGACAGCTACTTTTACAGTGATTCGCACAACGACATCCCACTGCTGGAGCGCGTCGCTTATCCGGTTGCGGTCGATCCGGACCCAGAGCTACGCCAACAAGCCACGCAGCGCGGTTGGCCCATTATCAGCCTGCGGTAAATACCCCACCCCATCGCTTCTGTGCCACCCCCTCCAAAACCATCAGGTGGCGCAGCGCACCCTTTCCTCAAAATGCGGGAAACCACTGGATCACGGAACCCATGGCATAGCCGATGGGTCTATATTTGTGGTGCCGGCAAGATTAATCAGCGCGGATAGCGGCCTCCTGGTAGTACAGCCCGCAACGGTTGGTCAAATAACCCGCAACGACCCGATCTACCACAGGGAGGTCCGTTGGGGGCAGCTTAACCTCCAAAAGCGTCGCTCCAGGATGGCTCCTATTCAGCGCATAAAACGGGCTGCGCTATTACTTGGCAGGGAACCGTATTTGGGGAGGCAGCGATGCTTCCCCAGTTTTTTCGGCTCGCAACAGCCTACTCATGTCATATCGAGCACCTGACAACCCGACGTGCGCGCAGATTCGCCTTTTAGGTGGACAATTACGAGCATGCGCGGCACGAGAAGACTCGTCCAATTTTCAACTGTACCCACCTGGCCGTCCCGGCAATCCCGCCCCAGCGCTTACCGATCGCTGGATTCTCGTCAAAACCAAACTCATGCCGCGTTTGAACCGTGTAGCAAGCCGCCTTGAGCAACGGCACTTGGCCTACAAGGGGCTTCGAGCAACGCTTAGCCCTGTACAAGGTGTGAGCACCGAACCCGGGGGGTGTTTTATCAAGAAGCATCCGAAGTTGTTCTAGGAGGTAGGCATCATGACAAGAATCGCGTTCATCGGCCTTGGCAATATGGGTGCGCCGATGGCCGCCAATCTGCGCAAGGCCGGATATGAGTTGGTGGCCTTCGATCTCGTTCCCGAAGCCATACAACGGCTTGTTGATGAAGGCGCCGCTCCAGCCCGCTCCGCCGCAGAGGCTGTGGCAGACGCCACGGTAGTCATTTCCATGCTGCCGGCCGGCGAGCAGGTCCGCGACCTTTATCTTGGCACCGGCCGGGTTCTGGCCAGCGTGGACATCGGCACCCTGCTAATCGACTGCAGCACAATTGCCGCCGAGGACGCCCGAGCCGTCGCTACAGCCGCTGAGGCTCGTGGACTGGCCTTTCTGGATGCGCCTGTCTCCGGTGGCGTCGCCGGCGCGCAGGCCGGCACCCTAACGTTTATCGTCGGCGGCGAGACACAGCCCTTGGAGACGGCCCGTCCAATTCTTGAGGCGATGGGAAGGAATGTCTTTCACGCCGGCGGCCATGGTGCCGGACAGCTCGGCAAAATGTGCAACAACATGCTGCTCGGAATCTTAATGATTGGCACTTGTGAGGCGCTGAATTTGGCCGTGGCTCACCAACTGAACCCAGCCATAATCTCCGAGATCATACGTTCAAGTTCCGGCAACAATTGGGTGCTGCAGACCTACAATCCATTGCCGGGGCTTATGGAGAACACCCCAGCCACCAGAGGCTATGAGGGTGGCTTCCTCAGCAACCTCATGACAAAGGATCTTGCTTTGGCAATGAACGCCGCCCTCGCCTCGGGAACATCGACCCCCCTCGGCTCGGTGGCGTCCAGCCTCTATGCCATGCATTGCGCCAACGGCAATGGTGGGCGCGATTTCTCCAGCATCATTCAGTTCTTACAAGGCGGTCGATTCGATTGACCACATCCGCCCGGGGCAGTGCAACGCTGCGTCCGGGCGGCTCCTTTGCGGAAAGGCACTCTGGTCGGTACCCGCTGCGAGATGTTGTCACCCCGTACAATTAAATGGCTGTCGTCCTCGGCCAAAGCTTCCGCCGGCTGCGCGAGGGAGTCGGACTGGCGCGGCGCTATGGAAGTTAGCCAATTCTTCGATAGCACGGGCCCGCGTCAGTTACGCAAAGCCGCACGGTCGGATTCCTGCGCGAGCAAATCGATCGCGCGCCGAACATCCTCGCGGGCGACCTCGATGATATGGCGAACCGATTCGGGCAATAACTCTTCAGCGAGAGCCGCATTGGCCAATGCCATGATGCGCTGCTCATCCTCGATACGGCTGCGCAATACCGCCGTCGCGCCCCGCGCGGCGAGACGGGCCATGAGGCGCTCGTCCAGAATCTGGAAGGCATCGCACTCGGCATCGACAGCGTCAGGCGCCCCTCCGAGTTGACGCACCTGGTAGCGCAAGCGCTGGGTCAAACTGTCCCGTTCAACGGCAAATCGCCGCAACACGGCTTCGCCATCCTTTCCTGCAAGGCTATCAGCGGCATGACGATAGCGCCGTGCCGTAGCCTCGCAGTGAGTCAGCAACTCGTTCAATGCCACCTGTCGATCACCTCTAGACATCGCTCCGCTTCACCTCCCAATGATCCGTATCCCCCAGCATCGCTCCGTCCTGGGCCTACCTCAGTCGCCATTCAAGTTCATTAACCGCCGAACCCGTGCCGATATCGGTGGGTGCGTGGCAAACAGCCGACCGGCCTGCTCGGAGAAATTGCGCAAAGGGTTGACGATAAACATGTGCTGGGTAGCCCGGTTGGCGCCACGAAAAGGCTCCGTGCTCACGGCAAGCTTCTCGAGGGCTGATATCAGGCCATGCGGATTACGCGTAAGGCGAACGCTCGTGGCATCGGCCAGAAATTCCCGTTGTCTTGAGACTGCCATCTGCACCAATTTGGCAAATACGGGGGCGAGTGCTGCAAAAATCAAGACTATAAACAGTGCAATCACGGCGCCACCACCGCCTGAGCGCCCGCGGCCAAAACGTCGGCCTACACCACGCAGATACAGTGCCCGGAAGGCGAAATCGGCAACCAGCGCGATCAACCCAACCAATATTCCCACAGCTGTGGCATAGCGCATGTCCAAATTGACGATATGCCCCATCTCATGGCCGATAACACCCTGTAATTCGTCACGATCGAGTTTATCGAGCAATCCGCGCGTAACACCGATGGCCGAGCGCCGTGTATCCAATCCGGTGGCCAACGCGTTCAGGGCGGGAGTGTCGAGGAGATAGATTCTGGGTTTGGGAATGCCCGCGGCGATGGCCATCTCCTCCACCACATTATGAAGCTGAGGCAATTCCTCCCGACCCACCTCGCGCGCACCAACCAAGCCGAGCACGATTCGATCGCCTACGAGAAAAACAAGCACGGTCCAGAACATGCCAAAGCCCATTAACAGCAACGCCCCTCGCACCCCCCAAGGACTCAGATACCAGACGGTTGCGCCATGCGGCTGCATAGCCGCAGCGGTATAGAGCTCTAAACTCCAGCCAAGCAAGTAACCGAGAATAGCCCCGATCAGCAACAGCAGCAGGATCAAGCGGTTGGTGTTGCGGCGATTGGCCGCAGCAGCTGCCAGGAAGTCCGTGCGGTGCAACCGCTTGCCTCGCCTTTCCGGGCGCACACGCGATTCACGGGCCATCGCCCCGCACATACGGCAAGTTACTGCCCCTGAGCGGTTGAGCACCCCGCACTCAGGACAGTTAACCCATTTGCGTGGCATGCCGCTTCAACGCAGATCGACCCGAGGCGTTTCCCGCGCGGCGGTGTCGACTTCAAAGTAGCGTCCATGACGAAAACTAAATAGGTTGGCGATCATATTGGAAGGGAAGCTTTCGATCGCATTGTTCTTTGCCATCACGCTGTCGTTATAAAATTGACGGGCAAATGCGATTCGATTTTCCGTGCTGGAGAGTTCCTCCATCAGATCGGTCACATTATTGTTGGCCTTGAGGTCCGGGTAATTCTCCATCAACGCAAATAGACGGCCTAATGCGCCGCTGAGCCCTTGCTCTGCAACCATGGCCGCCTCAAAATCCTGCCCCTCCACAGCAACGGCCCGATTGCGGGCCGCTATGACTTGGCACAGTGTCTCCTGCTCATAGCTCATGTAATCTTTCACCACCTCAACCAGATTGGGAATCAAGTCATGACGGCGTTTGAGCTGAACATCAATTTGGCGCCAGGCGTTTTTAACCTGATTGCGCAGCCGAATTAACCGGTTATACAAAACGATCATCCCGGCGCTTGTGGCCGCAATGACGCCCAGCGCTACGAGCATGGTAAGATTCATTCGACTGCCCCTCCTTGAGCCGATTGTTCTTGATCTTGTCGTTCTTGATCTTGAATTAAGATGTCCTAAACGAGAGGAGGGGGCAACCAGGATTACCGAAAAGTGTGCAAAATGCCCGCCCCGCGGGCCGGAAGATCGCCCATCACGGATTTACGGCGCGAACCTGTATCCGTTGCCCGCCAACGATGACATCACTGGACTCTACATACCATCGCTTCGAGCTCAGCACTTCGGCTAGGGTATTTCTCCCCGCTCCCGCGCCACCGCCCGATAACCGATATCGCTGCGATAATAAACGCCATCCCAATGGATGTTTCGTACTAGCTCGTAAGCCTTGGCCTGGGCTAGCGCCACCGTCTCCCCGAGTGCGCACACCGAGAGTACCCGGCCACCCACATTGATGATGTTATCGTGCTCATCGAAGGCCGTCCCGGCATGGAAGACTTTGCAGTTCGCCTGCTCGATCCCGGGCAACCCGGTGAGGATGTGGCCTTTGCTGTAGCCATCCGGATAACCGCCGGATGCCATCACCACGGCAAGGCAGGCGCGTGTATCCCACTCGGCCACCAATGCGCTCAACCGGCCGGCGAGCGCGGCATCACATAGTTGGATCAAGTCGGATTTGAGCCGCATCAGAACAGTTTGAGCCTCTGGGTCACCCAAGCGCACGTTGAATTCAAGCACTTTAGGTGAGCCTCCCGGTGCGATCATAAGCCCGGCATAAAGAAAACCGACATACCGCCGCCCTTCCTTGGCCAAGCCGGCGATGGTGGGGTGAACGACTTCATGCATGATCCGCTCGTGGCACTGCGCAGTCACTACTGAAGCCGGCGAATAGGCACCCATACCGCCGGTGTTGGGCCCCTTTTCCCCATCGTCACGGGCTTTATGATCCTGGCTCGAAGCCAACGGCAACGCCTGCTCGCCGTCGACCAGCGCCATGAAACTTACCTCCTCGCCCTCCAAATACTCTTCCACCACGATGCGCTCACCGGCGGCACCAAAAGCCTTGTTGACGAGCGCTGCTTCCACGGCCCGTAGGGCCTCATCCAAATTCATGGCAACCGTCACGCCCTTGCCAGCGGCCAGGCCATCCACCTTAACCACGATCGGCGCGCCTCGCTCACATATATAATCGCGAGCCGCATCCGGATCCGTGAAGGTCCGATGCTCGGCGGTCGGTATGCCATGGCGGATAAGAAAATCCTTACAGAAGGCTTTCGAACCCTCGAGCTCGGCAGCGTGCCGGCTGGGGCCGAAGCAGCGCAAGCCCGCCCCCTCGAAGGCATCGACCACCCCCATCATCAGCGGTACTTCGGGGCCGACTATGGTCAGATCGACTTCATACTGACGCGCGAAATCCACCAACGCCGGCACGTCGTCGGCCCCGAGGCCGACATTTTGCACTTTCGGCTCACGCTGAGTCCCGGCGTTACCTGGAGCAACATAGACGATCTCGACACTGGCCGAGCGCGCCGCCGCCCACGCGAGCGCGTGCTCACGCCCGCCACTGCCTATGACCAGAGCCTTCATGGCTTTGCTCCCACTGTATGGGTGGAATACGAAAACGCCTACCCGGACCGCCGCATCCGTAGGCTAGGGACGTTGAATGGTCAGTGCCGAAAATGCCGCATGCCGGCAAATACCATAGCTATCCCATGCTCGTCCGCGGCGGCGATGACTTCTTCGTCACGCACCGAGCCCCCGGGCTGGATGATTGCCTTGACTCCCGCTGCCGCCGCATGGTCAACGGCATCTCGAAAGGGAAAGAACGCATCCGAGGCGAGCACGGCGCCAGCAAGGCCAAGGCCAGCGTCCACCGCCTTGCGGGCGCCGATTCGGGCGCTGTCAACGCGACTCATCTGCCCAGCGCCGATGCCCAGAGTTCGACCATTCCGAGCATAGACGATAGCGTTGGATTTAACGAACTTGGCGACCTTCCAGGCAAACAATAAATCCTCGAGCTCGCTCGTGCTGGGGTGGCGCCGAGTAACCGGACGCAGTTCGTCTCCGGGCGGGAGAAGCACGCTGTCGCATTCCTGAACCAGAAATCCGCCACGCACGCGCTTGAAATCATAGCCATGCTCCGACTCGCCATCCCACGGCCCATAAGCCAACACCCGTATGTTTTTTCGGACCGCGGTGTGCAGCAAAGCCTCCTCTGCAACGCTCGGCGCGATGATTACTTCTACAAACTGACGCCCGACGATTGCAGCGGCGGTCGTGGCATCCAATGGACGGTTGACAGCGATGATCCCGCCAAACGCCGAGGTAGGGTCCGTCTGATAGGCCTGACCATACGCCTCGAGCAGTGAGTCCGCTATGGCCACCCCACAGGGGTTGGCATGTTTAACGATGACACAGGCCGGTTGCTCGAACTCACGGACGCAAGCCAGCGCAGTATCCGTATCCACGATATTGTTGAAGGAAAGTCTCTTGCCCTGCAGCTGAGCGGCGCTTGCCACCGAGCGCTCGCGCGCGCCCGGCGGCTGAAAAAAAGCCGCTCTCTGATGAGGATTCTCCCCATAGCGCAAGGTGTGAGTTCTATCGAGGTGTAGACTAAGCGCCTGCGGGAGCTCGCCTGCCCCGCCATCCGCAACATGGGCCCTGAAATACTGGGCGATGGCGGTATCGTAGTGCGCGGTCTGCGCAAAAGCCAATGCCGCCAATCGCCTGCGGGTTGCTTGAGTCAGCCCGCCCTGTTCGTCCAGCTCATTGAGCACTTGGGGATAATCGGCAGCAGCCGTCACTACGGCTACAGCGGTGTAATTCTTCGCTGCAGCACGCAGCATCGCAACCCCACCGATATCGATGTTCGCAAGAGCCTCTTCCATAGAACAATCGGATTGGGCTACCACCGTCTCAAACGGGTATAAATTAACCACCAACAGATCGATCGGCCGAATTCCATGTGCCTGCATGAGCGCATCATCCACCCCGGGGCGCCCAAGCAAAGCCGCATGCACCTTCGGATGCAGCGTCTTCACTCGCCCATCCATGATTTCGGGAAAACCGGTGTAGGCGGAAACCTCTACGACCGGTAGCTGCGACTCGCTCAACAATCGGGCCGTACCGCCGGTGGAGAGTATCTCTACCCCGCGCGCGGCCAGCGCGCTCGCGAACTCGACCACGCCGGTCTTGTCGGAAACGCTGATAAGCGCTCGTCGCACCGAACGGAGCGGAGAAGCTTCTGGCATGTTCGTGAATTCCCGGCTGATTGCTAGCTCGCTGAGCTTGCTAGCTGAACTCTGATAGTCCTATAGATCACGCGGTGATGGAGCGTCGGGCCTTGACTGACCAGGCTTAATGTTCAAGCCCGTAGTACCGGAGCTTTTTGCGCAATGTGCTGCGATTGATGCCCAGTATCTGTGCCGCCTTCGTCTGATTACCTGAGCAAACCCGCATCACTACTTCAAGAAGCGGGATTTCGACCTCGGTAAGCACCATTTTATGGAGGCCGCTGCAGTTACAATCCTCAAGCCGGCGAAAATAACCATCCAGCGCCTCACGAACGCAGGCTCGGATAGGCCACGCCCCTCCGAGTCCAACGCCTCCTCCGGGTTGACGCTCCTCTCGGGCGTCAGCAACTGTGGCTTGCTTCACCATCCCGCAAACTACAACCGGTTATTATTAATGAGTTTATGGGCCAAGGCGAAAAAATGAAGCCCGGCCAGCACCCGACCATCCGTGCCGCAGGCGGTTTATGCTCCCCGCTAAGGACTGTCGATAATAAACACAATTCCTTTGGGGTTAAAGCGCATCGAACCCGACATCAGGCGGTGATTCACACCCGAGCCCGTCTTGGCGCCGCCCAATCAGACAAACCCAGCCATCTCGAACCCGGGGGAGTTCAAACCTGAAAGCACCGGCGAAGGCTTCCGCTACCGTATCGATCTGATCCTGCAAGATTCCCGCAAGGACCAATGTACCACCCGGGCGCGTGAGCCGAGTTAATTCAGGGGCGAGGCTACAAAGTATCCGCGCCAGTATATTGGCCATTAC
>JAGFJL010000168.1 GCA_024102725.1 Nitrococcus mobilis | reverse complement strand
CTTGGTTGAACTCCTGCATCTGAATGTTATGGCCAACCTCATGAGCCACATTGAAGCCGTTGTTGCCGCGGCTCTGGGTGATATGGGTCTCGGTGCGTCTAACCGCACAGCTGGTCGGGCAGCTGTCTTTGCCGGGGTAGTGCAGGTTCACATGCCTGTCCATGATCTCCCCGAAGGCTTGGATGGCATGCTGCGCCGAATCGAGCGCCATGATCCGTAGCGCTCTTTCCGATGCGACATCGAAGGTCGGCACCAGGCTTGCCCCAGGCAGAATCTGACAGTTGGTTCCAGTTCGGCAGTTCCTTGCCACATAGCGGTCGGCGTCGCCCGCTTGCCCGTTGCGCCAGGTCGTTGCCGGGTGGTCGCTGCCATTGGTACGCACCGCCTTGACCCGAACATAATTGCTGTAGCCGGTGCGGTTGACCTGGTTGATGTAGCGAATGTAAACGTCCGGGTTGGCCTCTCCCTTATGGTAGGAGGTCCCTTCCCATGCGAATGATGCGCACCGCCGGCCGGAGCCACCGATATACCAGGTGCCGATCAATTCATCGTTGCCGTCGCTGTCCTTATCCCACAGCTGGTACTGGTGGCCAACGGCGTCGACGAGGCCACCGCGGTTGCACCCCCGGCGGTTACCCGTCTCGGATGTGGTGGCGCAGTTGGTGCGATCGTCGGCGAGCTTGAGCTGAAAGCACACCGTGCGCTGCGCCGACCAGGCGGGAGTTGCGCACGCAAAAAGGACGTAGGCTCCACTCACTGCGATGAACTTCATTGCGTACATGACGATGCCCCCTTTTATGTCCTTATGCGATGTTGGGCTCAGTCCTCGTTGGCTTCGCTCATGTCGGCTTTCTGCCGGTACCGCCTCTCCTCGTCCAAACGCTCGGATGCGCCCTCGCCAGTACGACCGAGGGGTTGATCGAAGGACTCGGGCATCGGCTTGAACTCTTTGGTTTGCTCAGCACGCGCAGCGTCTTCGGCGGCCGCGCCTTGTTCGACCAACACCGTCTGGCCCTCCGGGCCAACCGCCGGTTCAGGCCGCTCGACGAACCGCGAGTATTGGGTTAAAGACGAGGGCGTCAGCTTGCCCTTTGCGATGCGGAAGTAGACCCACCGTTCCACTTCGATAGGACGAACTGCATCCTTGTCGCCTTTCAGAGCGCCGGTGACGATGATCTTCTGGGCATAGATCCCATCATCCATCTTCGTGAGCGTCTCCGTGCGAAGCGGTAGAACGGCCACGGCGCCCAGCCCCTCGTCCTCGGCCGCCGACTCCTGGCGCTCGAACTCGAGCGGTGCCTTGCTCTTGGAAGCCGGCCGGCCCTTGGAATACAGCACGCGCATGGCCGTGACGTTGCTGACCTCGTTGGGATCAATACCGATCAGCACGGACAATTCGTTGTCGATTTGCCTGAGGACACCGCGTCCTGGATCGCCCTCTTCAAGGAATCTGATGGGCTGCTGCGGCTCCGTCGCTTGGACCGTTGTTCCCCCAAAGAAAGCGCCAACCGCCAAGCCAACGATCAGCGCACCAAGATGTGGTCCCGCGGCGCGCCTGCGCTGGCCACTGGCTTCTCCACGTCTGCTGATCTCTTGCATGATTGAAGCTCCTTCCTGAGCGGCCACAAAGGCACTTGCATCCTGCCCGTGTGACCAAGGCCACACACTAAAGTAGGTTGAATCGCCCCGGGATTCCCGGAGACTCCAAACCTCGAGAGGAGGAAGTCATGAATAAGTCTAGGAGATATTCCCCGGAAGTGCGGGAACGGGCAGCGTGACGGGTATTTTAGTCGATCACACCGGCCCATTGCGTTGGCACGAAGTGAAACAGCAGATTGATTTGCGCATGCTCGGCTGACGCCGAACCACGCCAATGCGGTAATTCGCAACCTCGAAACAAAACACCGTCGCCGATCCGGAGTACGACACTGTGTTTGCCCGCCGGCGTTTCGAACCACAATGGCCAGGGCGTGCCGTCTGCAGGCGGTGACTCGTCAATGAGCAGTGACAATGTGTAATCGCATTGCTCGCGGTCCATGTGGGCGTCGAGCCGGGCTCCGCCCCGGTAGGCCGAAGAAAATGCGTAGGTCGGTTTGAGCTTTTTCCCGGCGACGCGGGAGACGAAATCGACCAGCTGATAATGCAGGAACTGTGCGATCCGCTCGTTGTGCCAGCCATGGCGACGTTCGACCTGGGCATCACCCAGCGGCCATTCATCTTTTTCAATCATGGTGTTGTAGTAGCGTGCGAGCGCTGCGCACAGCACCGGATCAAGCAAGTTCGGTAACCCGCAATACCTAAGCTCTGAGAGATTGCGACGCCCGGCTTGGCACAGATCACTGCCATATGCATGGCGCTCGTGGATAGTCTCGGCGGTGGTCAACACGCCCGCGGCGCCTAGCTGCTCGCGCAGTCTCCCGGTCAACGCGGCCGGCGCGGCACGGCCGGGTTGTAACATGTGGCACAGCCAGGCCTGTTTGGGATGCAACCACAGCGGCGTCCAGACTGCAGTGGCCGGATCTTCAACCCACAACATCGGGTGATCGGCCTGAAAACGCTCACGGTGCCGGAGTTTGCCCAGCAGACCCAGCGGCGCCCCGCCAGCGATCGCAACCCGCAGCGACGGTGCGACGATGACATTGTCGGCAAGCGCTGCCGGCGCCAGTTGATCGACATGGCAGACGAATCGCACACTCGTCGTGTGGTGCGCCCGCCGTACGGTGTCTGCCGTGTTTACTCCCAGGCTGCGGATACGTCCTGCCAGCGGCTGTAACGGTTTGGTCACGGTCGGATCGAAGTCGGGATTGTGTTTCCATTTGATCGGGGAGGGCGGCGTAATCGTGGTTGCCGAAAGGGGCAGCGCTCGCTGCAAATTCGCGCGCAGCCGGGCGCCCATTTCGACCTCGATAAAGCCGCACAGCCGCTCGATCTCGGCCGCCGGGTCGGCGATCAGGTTGGCATATGAGACGGTGGTCCATTGGTCGGTCGGTATGGCCTCGAGAGCATCGATAATGGCTTTGTTCGCCGCCGCCCATTGAAAGGCGGCGATGTGGCACAGCGACCGGCCGCGATAGTTACGCCAACCATCCGGCAAAAGAAAGCGCCATTGGGCATTGGGCCAGCCGGGCAGGTGAGGGAGAGCGACGAAACCAGAGTGCTTCCAGGCTTCGATGATCGAGGCTACGTTTTGACGCAGATCCCGGGACAGATAGATAAAGCGCGCATCGGGAAACACCTGATGTAGAAACGGCACACGCAGCGCATTTTCAGGTGTTTTCTCCAGTAGCCGAACTCGCGCGGGCCAATCGCACCGAGCACGCTCGAGGAGCCTGTGGCCGGAGTGCGACTGGATCGCGGCCACCAAGCAACAGCGAACGATTCGCGCCGTCTCGCCATCGGCGTCGGTTTCATCCAGTGCCTGGCTGCGACACCCGCGACGATAGAGATTAAGCGCCGGGATCGCGTCGATAATATGCTGCATCTCGCCGTCGATCGACCACAATGCGTCGCATTTTGCAAGCAGTTCGTAGAGTAGGGTGCTGCCGGCCCGCGGCGCCGAGACGATAAAAACGGGCCGATCGAATACCGTTGTGGCGACGTCCTCGGGTAACGGATCCGTGCGTGCGGTGACGTTGGCGCCGTTCAAAAGATCCGCTACAGCCGGCTCATAGTCGGCCGGTGCGACATGAAAGCGGCGCAACGAGGGTTCATCGTCGAATAGGTATTGGCCTTCGAGTGCGAATGGACGGGCACGCCAGGAGCGCGCCCGCAAACCCCGCAGCGACGGTAGGCGTTGCGCAAAATTGTGCTGCACGCCGCTTTTGTCTGACAGCCCGCTGGCTGTCTCGATGCGTAGTGTCAGGCAATGCATCGTTGCTTAGCTCAGCATTTCTCGGCGCGATGAATCCATCCATTCAGCGTAAAGCGGCCATCGGCAAACTTCCGCGAGGGCACTCGCACAGGCAACAGCTCATGCGGTAACCGGCTCGGGAAAATCACCAACATATCCTGGCGCGGCGTCAGCAGTTGCGAACAATTGGCATGGGCCACGCCCTCGACACCGCGGTCGTCGTACAGGCGCAGCTCGCCCCCGAAAAACCGCCGTGGTTCGGCGTTGAAGAAGTAGACGAATGACAAGACACGCGTCGATTCCGCATCGGCATCACGGTGCATGCGGTAATAATCACCGTCTCCGGACGCTGTGACCTGCAGTTCGATCCGACCGACAGGAAACCCTTCGATTCCCATGCGCGACAGCGCGCCCGGCAGCGCACCTTTAAGTCGGTCGACGAAAGCATCGTATATGAAGCCGACATCGTCGAGCGTCCGGCCACGCCGCCGCCGTTCGTCGACAAAGGGTGTAGTACTGCCGAACGGCAGCACCGTGGCAGGCTGAAACTTCTCCTCACGCTCGAGCACATTGCGCAGCAGACTCTCAGCGTCGGAGCCCAGGAAACGGCCCAGCGAGACATAAGGCAGCTCTCCAAGCAAGCCACCAAATTGATCGGTGCCCAAATCGGTGCCGGTGCCGCCCGGCACGCCACCCGGTTTGGAGGCATGGCCACCCCGGGCAAGGTCGATGATCTCCGGTCGCTGCCGGTCGGTCAGACCCGGCCGCGCGCCGAGCAGGATACCCAGGTGATAGATAGCATTGCGGTCGAGTACCTCGGCAGAGAAATCATAAGCCAGCAAATCCGGCACCGAGACGTCATCGAGCCCCAACTTACTTAGCAGCTCGTGCGCCGGCGCGCGGTATGTGAAATAGCGGGCATGCTCGGTCAGAAAGACGTCATCGTCGCGGCGGAATCCACTTCGCTCCAGCACCCGGTCGGCCAGCACCGAGCCTTCGGCTGCCAGATAGCAAACCTCGGAAGTGCGGCTGACCGCCAGGGCCTCGAGCACTTCCTTGTAAAGCGCGCATATCAGACCGATATTCGTCCCTTCCTCGTCGGCGGTGAAAACCGGGCTCAGCGCCCACGATTCCGGCGCGACGTTATGGACAACGCATACCGCACTGAACGTGCGCGCACCGAGGCCCCAGGGCGGCCATGGCCGGTCGCGCACGGTGGCGTAAACCGAGGCGTCACCGAGTCGCAATGTCGGGATCACGACTTCGTCGACATATTGCGGCGCACCAAGCCGGCGAAAGAACTGCCGAAGCGCGGCCTCGTTCGTCGGGCTCAGTTCTTCAAATACATCTATACGGGTGCAGGAGTTGCGTTGCGTGAAAAAATTCTGCCGATCTTTGTCCTTGTCGCCAAATTGACTGACCATGTGTCATCTCCATGTTCGCAAACCATTATGGCAACTGCATTTACGAGTGTAGACGAACCGTGACGAGTTTCCTTGCGGCGCCCTCGGCAACGGGGTGGAAGACGACCCAATGGCCATTTATGTTCGTGCTCGATGCGGCGGGTGGCAGCACCGGCTGGGTGGTGATCCACGCCCCGATCCAGTCGCCGGCGCGGATTGCCCAGTACTCGCAATTCTGTCATCGGGGCTTTTCGTTCCTCGGCATGACCAGCTTCCTGAACTTCCCGGCACTGGACGAACCCTCGACGCTCGATTACACGGCCATCTGCCAGGGTTGGGCGCACTGCTTCCGCGACCCCGATCGCCTGTTGCCCGCCGGTGTGCCGCGCATGCTGCTGTCGTTGTCAGATTTCACCGACCCGGCACGGATCACGCCGCATCGTTACCCCGCACCCGCTGACCCAGCCGAGCGGTTCGACTTCGTCTACGTAGGCGCGCACGAGCCCTGGAAAATGCTCGCCAAGAACTGGCCGCTGGCGGCGCGGTGTCTGCCGCGATTATGCGGCGAAATGGGGCTACGCGGATTGGTGATCGGTCAGCATCCGCAACGTGTACCCGTGTTGCCCGGTTTGGTCGTTCGGCCTTGGCTGCCCTATCCCGATTGGCTACGCATACTTGGCGCTAGCCGATTTCTGTTTGTTCCCAATGAGCTGGATGCATCGCCGCGCGTGTTGGCGGAAGCGCTGTGTCTGAATACGCCATTGCTGGTCAATCAGTCGCTGCTCGGTGGCTGGAAATACGTTGCGCCGACGACCGGGGTGTTTTTCGAATCGGAGCACGATGTGGTCGATCGGGCGTGGCAGCTATGCCACGGCAGCTATCGCCCTCGGCCTTTCTTCCTAAGCCAGTACGGCCCCCAACGCGCGGGCCGTCGTCTGCGCATGCTGCTCAATCGGATCGATCCCTCGCTGCCGGCCCGCTCATCGCTCAGGCTTAGTTATTCACTGGGCCGGTAGCCTCCGCTCCGGGCTGATATTGACGACAAGCCGCCTAGCCCCCTCCATCGGTGAGGCGTGTACCCACGCCCGGTCAGTTTCGTGATCGGTCCAGAATCTATCGACAGGTAAGTGCTTGAAGAAGACCGGCGTGCGCGAAGCCACCCGCCGTGAACGAGCACCGGGCACCAGGAAGCCGGGATTCTCATCCAGGGCCTGCAATGCCGCATCGCGGCGCGGCAGATCATCGGCCAATGTCCGCACGATGCGATCGCGCATTTGCAGCCAACGATAAAACGTGGCCATTGAGCGAATGTCGCCACCGGCAAACCAATCTGTACCGGCGCCGTTGTAAACCTTCAAACAGCCCCATAGGGGCGCCGCCGCCGGCACGGTATCGAGGTGGTAGCCACAGCGTCGATCCGGCGGCGCGGTGAATATACGCAGGCGATAACGCCGCGCCGAGGTCAGATCCTCGACTGTATGGGCCAGTGCAAGAATGTCAGACAACAAACGATCGCGCGTGTCGCGGCTGACTGCAGAAGTCGACAGATTGCGGTCAAGCCAAGTCGCCATGCTGTCTAGCGACAAACCGGGCAGATCGGCCCGGGGCACATGGAGTACTCCTTGCTCAACCGCCTGCTGCAGTTCGTCTTCCCACGGTTCGCGCGCCGGGGTGTGCAGGAACATTGCCACGGTGCCCGGCTGCACCGCCACTTTCGGTAGCTCGTCAAAACCAATCGTAGTCATCTGCTCACCCGGTTGCGTGAGTCCTTACCTCGGCAGGTCTGGTACCGATTTAAGTCTAGACATCCTATCTAGACTATCCTGTAAAGAATGCAATTTGGTGGATTTCGCCGCCGCTTACCGGGCGTTTGGAATGACCTGCGACATCGTGATTCGAAGCTACTGGCGCGATTTCGGTTGGCTGGAGCTGTGCCTGGCGGCCGTGGAGCGTTTTTGCTCAGGTTTCTCGCAAGTCATTGTCGTGATACCGAACGCCAGCGAGCCGTGGCTGCGGCGTCGTGCCGCACTGCCGCCGTCCGTGCGCCTCGAATTGTGCCGTGATTACGACGATGACTATCTCGGCCAGCAGGTAACGAAACTGTATGCCGACCGCCTGAGCGAGGCCGGACTGATTTGCCACCTCGACTCTGACTGCATCGTTCAGAAGCCAATAACGCCAAACGATCTGACCTCTGACGGCCGCCCGCGGATCTACACACGTGCGGTGGCCGACCTGCCGCGCCATTGGCCGTGGACCCAGCCCACGGCGGAGTTCCTGGGCTGGATGCCAACGCACGATTTCATGCAAAATCCGCCGTTCACGTTTCCACGCTGGCTATACCCTAAAATCCGCGCCTGGTCACGCCGTGAGAAAGGTGTCCCGCTGTCGGATTGGGTTATGAGTCGCCCAGCGCGCGGCTTCTCGGAATTCAATGTGCTGGCCGCTTACGCGCATGAGTATCATCGTGAGGCCTTCGAGTGGATACCGATCGATCAACTCGCCGATACCGATAGGTCCTGCCAGTGGTTCTGGAGTTGGGGCGGGCTCGATGCCGATATCCGGCAGCTTATCGATCGCATCCTGCAACCGGTGAGCTATGGTTGATCAGCTGGCCTCGTTCTGGTGTCGTATCCCGAGCCGGGCTAATTTCGGCGATGCCCTCACACCGTGGCTGATCAGGCGGCTGACCGGTGCTTACCCGCGTTTTCGCGAGGCCGGCGATGCGCGGCACAAGTTCCTCGTTACCGGCAGCGTCATCAGTCTGGCGCGAGCCCCGTGCACCGTCTGGGGCGCGGGCGTTATGACGGCTACCGGGACCGTCGATACGGGTCTCGATGTTTGCGCCGTGCGCGGTCCGCTAACCCGCGACCGGGTCCGGGCGGCCGGTATCGACTGCCCGCCGGTCTACGGCGATCCGGCGATGCTGTTGCCAATCCTCTACACGCCAAAGGAACCGGTCCGGCATAGCATGGGGCTGGTGCTGCATTTTTCCGATCGGCCGAGATTGGTCGGTCGGCTCAGTCTGCCGGCGGAGACGCGGCTCATCGACATCCAGGATCCGGTCGAGACGGTCATCGACGCTATCAGCAGTTGCGAATGGGTGGCATCCTCGTCATTACACGGCATCATAGCCGCCCATGCTTACGGCCGCCCGGCCGCATGGATCGAGTTTCGTCCCTTGCCGTCGGGCGATCGCAGCAAGTTCCGTGACTATTTGCAGACCATCGGCTGCCCGCAGATTGATCCGATACAGGTTCAGCCAGGTAGCCTCGTCGAGCAAAGCCTGCGAGCGCAGGCTATCGCACCGCCGAGGATGTCATTACAGGCCTTGATCGACAGCTGCCCGTTTCCGATTACGTTATGAAACCGGATGAGCTCATTGCGGGTATGCTCGCCGGGGATCAGCATCAGGGCGGCATCCGATGTCTGCGGTTGTTTGGGGTAGCCAGGCCCTTTTTTGCAAGCCTGCGTGCTGATGTCGAACGTTACCGTAAAGTAAACAAGCCTTCCGAGATCGGCGACATGAACCATGTCACTCACTGGACCAACCCACACGGCACCGCCCAGCAATTCAGCCTGCTCAATCGTACCGGGTGCAGTGGCGATTTCAGCACCGACCATGATCTGTCATGTCGCAACAAGTGGTTCTTCGACTGCCACAAATACCCGATATTGTCGCAGTTGATCGGCGATTGGCCGCATTTGGTCAATTTTCGAATCAATGTTCTGCACCCAGGCGCCTCGCTGGATGCTCATGAAGAGCATGTGCCGTTTCGCACGAGCACCGGCACGATCGGGGCACGCCTGCGTTTTCACCTGCCGTTGCTTACCAACGATAACGCGGAGCTGATCCTCGACGGGCAGGTATATCGATTGCCCGCAGGCGAAGTGCACCTCATCAATCAGGGCTGTGTTCACTCCGCCGATAACCGTGGCGAGAGCCCGCGTGTACACCTGGTCTGGGATGCACTGCTAACCAAACGCTTGTTCAGGTTGATTTCCTCAACCTGTCCGGCCCCCGACTACCTGATCGCGCTGGGTGCTGTCGCGCCAAGGGCGGTCGCAACGCGCAGCATCGGTCCCTATCGACGGCTGGCACCGGCCGTCAGCCGTGCGGAGGCGGCTACGATGAACCTGTGTTTGCCGCAATAACACGGCGCGAGGCGACCCGAAATGCGGGCTGGCCACCCTGCTGGACAAGCTGTTTGAGCGCTGCGACACGAATGGCCGCGAATATGCGAAGGCGCGGTAACAGAGAGCAGAGAGAGTCCATCGAGGTACTACCCTTTGGGCGGCGCACGATCAGTCTCTTCGGGCTGTGGTAAGCTGCATGCATCATGCAGCGGAGATGGGCAACATTAATCTACCCGACGATTCTGGCCTATCCCGCAAGTGGGCTGTTTACTCGACCTGAAGCCACGCCTCCAGCCTGAAAAACCTATTTTAATCAAAACCAAGGAGCGCTTTGTGGTTGCGGCCGCAGGGACTTTACGTGCGTAATGGGGATTTAAGTCAGCCCTTCGATGGCGCCGCAAACGGCGATCGAATCTCGATTGCCTCGTCTCGGCTGACTCGCCGGCGGCGGTTGCGCGCCTGTCAGGGGTGTGATCTTGTCGTTGCGCTGCCGCCGCTGCGTCCCAACGAGCGCGCCGATTGTCCCCGCTGCGGGTACCTGTTGGTGCGGCGCAACCGGTTGCCTGCGCAGCGGGGGCTCGCGCTGGCCAGCGCGGCGTTTATCTGCCTCTCGCTGGCCGTGCTTTTCCCGTTCGTGGGTTTCCGGGTCCAGGGCGTGACCAACCGCATCGAGCTTATCGACGCCCCGGCATCGCTGCTCGATTTCGGTGAATACCTGGTCGCTATCAGCGTGTTATTGACGGTGCTGATTCTGCCGGCGCTCTACCTGCTCGGCCTCATCTGGCTACACGGCAGTTTGCTGCGCAATGAACTACTGCCCCAAAGCCGAGCGATTGCCCGCGCCGTCCTGCACCTGACCCCTTGGATGATGGCCGATGTGTTCGTGGTCGCGACCTTGGTCAGTCTGATCAAGATTGTCAGCCTCGGCCAGGTCGGCTTAGGGCCGGCATTCTGGTTCTTTTGCGCGTTCGCAGTGCTGCTCCTCAAGACCAACCAGTCGGTCGATGCCGATTGGCTGTGGTTCGCCCTGGCCGGTGAACCGCCGGCCCCGCCGGGAACCCGGACTGGCGAGACGGCGGCAGGGCAGGGGTTGGTGGGCTGTGCCGTATGTGGGCTGATCAATCGCCTGGATGAGGTTGCGCCCCCGGCCTGCCGGCGCTGCGGTGAGCGCTTGCACACCCGTCATCCATACAGTCTGCAGCGCACTTATGCACTGCTCGCCACCGCCGCAGTGCTCTATGTACCGGCCAACGTTTATCCCATCATGACCACGACGGTTTTCGGAGCCTCGGAGCCGTCGACCATCATCGGCGGGGTGCTGAGCTTCGCGTATCATGGCGATCTACCAGTCGCGCTGATCATATTCACCGCCAGTGTGCTCGTACCGGTCAGCAAAATACTCGCGCTCGGCTGGCTCTGCATGAACGCACAGCGTCGAGTACCGCGTGATCGCGGAACCTCGGCGCGGGTGTATCGGGTGGTCGAATTTATCGGTCGCTGGTCCATGGTGGATGTGTTCGTCGTCGCCATACTTGTCGCGTTGCTCCGAGCCGGTGCGTTGCTGTCGATCACGCCGGGCCTGGCGGCACTTGCCTTCGCCAGCGTCGTGGTGGTCAGCATGTTCGCGGCCATGAGCTTCGATCCGCGGCTGCTCTGGGACGCCCCTCGCACCGGCCAGGAGAAGGGAAGGGATGACTGACAACCCGCGCTACGCCAAACGCCGCGGGCAGCTCCGCATCTCCACGATCTGGATCGTTCCAGCGGTTGCCGTTCTGATCGGCTTGTGGATGGTCTATAACGGCTTCGTCAACCGCGGTCCCCTCGTCACTCTTGAAATGAAAAATGCGGAAGGTATCGAGGCCGGCAAGACGCCGATCAAGACCCGCAATGTAGAGGTCGGCCGCGTGGAGACCGTACACTTGTCCGAGGATTTCAGTCATACGATTATCAAGGCGCGCCTAAACGTCGGCACGGAGCGCATGCTCAATACCGCGACCCAGTTCTGGGTGGTCAAGCCGCGCATCGGCCGGGAAGGCATCAGTGGCCTCGGTACCGTGCTCTCCGGCGCCTACATACAGCTGCAACCGGGTCATGCGGAGACACCGCAGCGTGATTTCGAAGTGCTCGAGCAGCCACCGGTGGCGCCGCCGGACGCAAAAGGTCTGCGGCTGAAATTGATCAGCGGTCTGGGTAACTCGTTGTCCACCGGTGATCCGATCCTCTACGAGGGGCTGACCATTGGCCGCGTGGAAGCCACGCAGTTTGACTCCAAAGCCCGCCGGATCATCCATCAGGCCTTCATTCAGGCTCCGTACGACAGTCTCGTGAGCAGCACCACGCGCTTCTGGACCGCCTCAGGTATTAACGTCGACGTCGGCGCGGGCGGGGTGAAAGTGAGCTTCGAGTCGTTGGAATCGTTGCTCGGCGGCGGCATCACCTTTGGCGTGCCGGAAGATATGCCGCCGGGCCAGCCGGTGAAATCCGGCACGACCTTCGAGCTCTATCCCGATCGAGCAAGCGCGCGTGAGGGCTCGTTCGACCGGTTCATCGAATATGTGCTCCTCGTAGAGGATACAGTACGTGGGCTCGAGGCCGGGGCGCCGGTGGAATACCGCGGTGTCCGTGTCGGTACCGTTGTCAGCGTGCTCTGGGACTTGCGTGCCGGTCAAGCCAATGTGGTTCAACTAACGGTGCCGGTGCTGATACGCATTGAGTTGCAGCGAGTCGAACGCGGCACTAGCGAGATGACCTTGGCGCAGTGGCGATCACGGGTCGAGCGGCTGATGAAGCGTGGACTGCGGGCCTCGCTCAAGACGAGCAACCTGTTGACCGGCTCACTGTTCGTCGATATCAACTTCTACCCGGGGGCACCGGCCTACAAACCGCAGACCTACCATGGCCGGCAAGTGTTTCCGACAGTCTCTACCGGTGTCGCCCAAATAGAGCAAAAGATCACAAACCTGTTGGAGAAGTTGAACGCGCTGAAAATCGAGCAAATCCTGGATAAGCTGAATCGCAACCTGGAGGTCTCCCATACTGCACTCGACCAGTTGGCGAAAACCACCGAAGCCGTACACGCTTTGCTTGATGACCAGGCGACGCAGGCGATGCCGAACAACCTCAACGAGACGCTCGTGGAGCTTCGCAAGACCGTGCAGAGTTTCTCCGGTGATTCGGAAGCCTATCAGCGACTGACAACGACGTTGGGACGGCTCGACGCGCTGATGCAAGAGCTCCAGCCGATGGCCCGCACGCTACGCAAACAGCCCAACGCGCTGATCTTCGATAAGCGGGAGAAGACGGATCCGCAGCCAAAAGCATTTCGCCGATGACCGGTCAGAGGCTCACAAATCTCGCCCTCGTCACCGTGCCGGCCGCATTGGTCTTTTTGAGTGGTTGCGCGGGCGCACCGATTGTGCCTGAACACCGTTACCTGCTCGGGTTCACCAGCCAGTCGGCCGCACCGGCGGTAAGCAGTGAGCACCGACTTTGGATCGCACTACCACGCCTCGCACCGTTTCTCCGGAGCGACGGCATAGTGATGCAGATCAACGATGTGGCTATTCACCAGGGGCGCGACCATCTTTGGGCCGAGGATCTCGCCATTCAGCTGCGGCGCAGCCTGCGCGAGGAGTTGGCGCGCAAGCTGCCGCGCGTTCAGGTGCTCGACGACAGCGAGTCGGCGGCTACGGGAGAGCCGCCGCATCGGCTCGAGGTCGATGTCGACGGCTTCCAGGGTCGCTACGATGGGGTGGCGGTCGTCGTGGGGCAGTGGCGATTGCGCGATGGTACGGGCCGCTTGCTGGCCGCGCGGCAATTCTCGGTCGAGCGGCCGCTGCCCGCGGATGGCTATCAAGCATTGGTCGAGAGCCTGGCAGCGGCCTGGCGAGGCGTGGCGGATGAGATCGCACCGGTCGTTGGCAGCAAACTGATAGCGGCCGATCATTAGAATTTGCGGGCAGGCGCAGTTAGTATGGCCGGGAGCTTACAAAAGACCAAAGAGGATGGGACAGCGCTGTGAAACTCGAAACCATTGCTATCCATGGCGGCTATCAGCCCGAGCCCACCACCAAGGCTGTGGCCGTGCCCATCTACCAGACCACCTCCTACGCTTTCGACAGCACTCAGCACGGCGCCGACCTCTTCGATCTCAAAGTACCGGGCAACATCTATACCCGTATCATGAACCCGACTAATGCCGTGCTCGAGGAGCGGGTGGCGAGAATGGAGGGCGGGGTCGCCGCGCTGGCAGTCGCCTCGGGTATGGCCGCCATCGAATACGCCATCGAAACCATTGCCGAGGCGGGCGACAACCTCGTCACCACCACCAAGCTCTACGGCGGCACCTATAATTTCTTCGCGCACAGCTTGCCGCGGCGCGGCCTCGAGGCGCGTTTCGTCGCTCAGGACGATTTCGAAGGCATCGCGGCGCGCATCGACGATCGGACCAAAGCGGTGTTCTGCGAAACCGTGGGCAACCCCGCCGGCAATATCGTCGACATCGAGCGCGTTGCCGGGATCGCGCACGCTCGCGGTGTACCGCTGATCGCCGATAACACCGTACCCTCGCCGCATCTGTGGCGGCCCATCGAGCACGGCGCCGATATCGTGGTCCACGCTTTGACCAAGTATATGGGCGGGCATGGCAACAGCATTGCCGGGGTGATCGTCGACTCCGGCAAGTTTCCCTGGGCGCAACACAAGGAGCGTTTTCGGATGCTCAACGAGCCGGATCCCTCCTACCATGGCGTGGTGTATACGGAGGCGTTGGGCGAGGCAGCCTTCATCGGTCGGGCGCGGGTGGCGCCGCTGCGCAACACCGGGGCCGCGCTGAGCCCCTTCAACGCTTTCCTGGTGCTGCAGGGCATCGAGACACTGTCATTGCGCATGGAGCGTCATTGCGAGAATGCACAGAAGGTCGCCGAGCACCTTCAGAGCCATCCGCAGGTGAATTGGGTGAACTACGCCGGTCTGCCGGATAGCCCCGATCATGCGCTCGCCGAGAAATACATGGGGGGCCGGGCCTCGGGCATCCTCAGCTTCGGTATCAAGGGCGGCGCCGCGGCGGGCGCCAGATTCATCGACGCGCTCGGGCTCATCGTGCGGCTGGTGAACATCGGCGATGCCAAATCGCTCGCCTGCCACCCGGCCACCACCACACACCGCCAACTCAACGACGAAGAACTCGAGAAGGCGGGTGTATCTCGGGACTTGGTGCGGCTGTCCATGGGTCTTGAGCACATCGACGACATCCTCGCCGACATCGATCAGGCGCTAGCCGCGGCGAAGTAAGCGCGACCACAGTTGAACTTTAACTGCCGGAGACCTTGCTGAGTGAGCGCCTTTGAAGTCGAGCGCACGGCGGAGATGAACGGGCTGGAAGTCGACGACTCCGCCATGCATCGGGCCATTGCTGGTGCGGCTATTGGCAACGCGCTGGAGTGGTTCGATTTCGGAGTCTATGGCTATTTCGCTGTTACACTCGGACAGGTTTTTTTTCCAAGCCACGATCCGACGGCCTCCTTGCTCTCGGCGTTCGCCGTCTTCGCGGTCGCTTTCCTGGCCCGGCCACTCGGCAGTCTGTTTTTCGGCCCCCTGGGCGACAAGATCGGTCGCAGCGGAGTGCTGGTCACGACGATCCTCATGATGTCGGCTGCGACTTTTGCGGTGGGGCTGCTGCCAAGCTACGAAGCCATCGGCATCTGGTCGCCTATCGGCTTGATTTTGTTGCGGCTGATACAAGGCTTTTCCACTGGCGGTGAGTACGGTAGCGCCGCAACGTTTATTGCCGAGTATGCCCCGGATGAGCAGCGCGGAATCCTAACGAGTTGGTTGGAGTTCGGTACTCTGGGAGGGTATGCATTGGCCGCGATCCTAGCCGCCGTGCTCGCCGCATCGCTATCGAGTGAGGCTATGCTGGCGTGGGGTTGGCGCATCCCGTTCCTTATGGCCGCGCCGATGGGCCTCTTCGGTTTGTACCTGCGGCTCAAGCTCGAAGACAGTCCGGCCTTCAAACAGGCGCAAGAGGCGGGGGAGGTGGCGCAAGCGCCGCTGCGCGAGATGGTAACGGAGCATTGGCGCTCGCTGCTGTTGTGCATTGGTGTGGTGCTCGTTTGGAACGTGGCTTACTACACCGTGCTCAAGTACATGCCGAGCTATCTCACCACGCGCTTGAACACCAGCGAGTTGCAATCCTTGCTGCTCTCGCTCGGGGTGCTGTTGGGCATGATGGTTTTGCTGACGTTCATCGGCCGCCTCTCCGATCGCATCGGGCGCAGGCCGGTTTTGATCGTAGCGTGCCTCGGGTTATTGTTTTTCTCGTATCCTGCCTTCGCCCTGATGCAGGGCGGTACCGGCATGGAGTTCGTCGGTCTGGCCATCGTTGGCTTCTTCGTGGTGCTGCTTTCGGGCACGTTGCCGGCGACCCTGCCGGCGATATTCTTCACGCGGGTGCGCAACGGCGGGTTTACGATCTCTTATAATCTGTCCACTTCGCTCTTCGGCGGCACCGCGCCGTTCATGATCACCTATCTCATCTCGCTCTCGGACAGCAATTATATACCGGCTTATTATCTGATGGGGGCGGCAGCGATCGCGATCATACCTATATTGCTTATTCGGGAGACGGCTGGCTTACCGCTGGCGGGCGCCAAGGCACTGCATGGCTCGCGGCGGCCAGCGCCTTACGAGCCCGAGTGACCAGCCATGACGGGCCCTGGTCATGTCTGAATAAGATAACGTTAGCGCTCAAGAACCTCGCGCAGACGAGCCAGGTTAATCTTCATCCGCGGGTGCGCCGCCGGTGCGACGATGTCGACAAACTCGCATATTGCGGGCTTCGCATAGCCTTCTTTGCCAAGGCGATAAATTTCGAGGATGCGGTCGTCCGGATGTACAATCCAGTATTCTGTAACACCATTGCGCTCGTAGAGATCCCGTTTCACACCACGGTCATGGCTAGCCGTGGCCGGCGAGGCCACTTCGATCACCCAATCCGGTGCGCCGCGACAACCGGCTTGATCCAGTTTTTGCTCATCGCAGACCATAACGATGTCGGGCTGAACCACCGTATCAATTTGTTGATCAGTTGAGTCTGCGGCCTTGGGAAGGCGCACATCGAATGGCGCGCTATAGACATGGCACGGATCGTTCTCAAGCGTATTGGCGATCTGGCGAGTCAGCTCGACCACCAGCGTTTGATGAGCGCGCGATGGCGAAGGGACCATTGCATAGGCGAGCCCGTCGATGAGCTCATAGCGGATACCGTCTGTCCAGCGTCGGTATTCGGCATATGTGTGTCGCTCAGTGTCGCGAAGTGGCAGCCCCATATACAGGCCTCCTGAGCTTATCAACGAGCCGCAGCAAAATAAAAGAACCAATACAAATAGCGTATCATTTGAGCGCAGGCGTTCGCCCGGTATTGAGAGCCTGTGTCAGGCACCTCTGCATGATGTGCGGTGCTGGTGACGAAAAAAGATGAGAACATGCACACCCGCTATGCCAGAGCCGTATGGTATGAGAAATGCTCGGCAATAACCGGCAGGTGTCCTGTTTATGCTGAAAACCATTGCCCAGAGGTGGCCCGATGGAGTGGAACCAAGAACGGATGAGCGCATCGATCGAGCGTGCGGTTGACACGGCGCGACGCATGATCCGAGAACAAGGTAATCTCAATGGCATGCTGGCCACCCTGCATCCGGATAATGACAGTGGGTTCACGGTGTTCGGACTCGCCATACCGGAAAAGCCGGAAGATCGTGAGCTCATAGCAGAAGTGATTCGCGGCATTGCCGACGAGTTGGATGCGGTCATGGTTACTTTGGCAGTGAACACATGGATCTCGATGCCCACTGATCTCGACAGCATTGACCTTGATGAACCAGCCACCAGTTCTTCGGATCACAGTGAAGTCCTGATGGTTTCCGCAAGCCATCGCCTGCTTGGTGAGGCTACCCGCTTGGAAAACGTCCGGCGCGAGGGTGCGACGGTGCATTTCGATGCCGTCACGGCGCTGCCTGGTATTACTTTGGAAGACTGTTTTGTGCACATTCTCTCCCCGCAACGCGGACCCATTTCAGCGGCCGCTCGTGAACAAGCTCATCAGATCGCCACTGGAATCCGCCTTGGGCGCGTGGGAAACGGCGACGGACAACCCCGGCACTGAATCCGCCGGGAACGGTCACTTAATGGTCTTAAGGTATCCGATATTTCAAGCCTGCGTTTTATTATTTTGGAGCCGAACGGCACTATATTTAACATAATATACATTATGCGCATTTAATAAATACCCGCTACACTCACCGGCAAGCTATAGATAGCTATAATAGGCAGCACTGCTTCAACGCATGATGTGATCGGCTGCACGGCATGAATTGCGAACCCGTACACTAATATAAAATAAAAATATTTTTTTAAGTCAATTACTTGAGTTCCGCATTCGCTAGAGCCATGCTGTATTACACATGCTACGAAGCGGGCTAAAGCGTGACCCGGGGGTTTTATTGCGAGTTCTCAAACGACAATCGGAGGTCGCCATGAGCAGCACGACAGCGACGAGTAGCACAGACTTGTTCGGGCAGTTGACTGCCTTGAATACCGAACTGTGGAAAATTTGGCTCGAAGGCCCACCGCGTATGCTCCAGGGCTCTTCCGCGCTCGATGAGACTTATCACAGCCAAATCAAAGGGTTTCGGAAAGCCATCGAGGAGATGCTGCAACTCGAACAGCGCTGGGTGGGCGAAATCCGGGATCATGGTCCGCGCGAGGGACTTGGCGGCGAAATATCGCGGGTGTCGGCGGCGCTCATGGAGGCCGGTATCAACACCCGGTCGCGGCTCTGGCAGGTTTGGTTCGACAACGCTGAACGGCTCGATGTTGCACGCCTCGGAAACCTGACCGAATCCATGCAAACGCCGCAACGACTCTTTACCGCTTGGCAGCAAGTCGCCGATGAGCTGTTCGAAGTTCAACGGCAAGTGGGCCGGGAGTTCGACAGCGCGAGCAAAGCCGTGTCACAACCCCCTGCCGAGGCAGCTGCCGGCAAACCGCGGAGCGGTTCCAGCAAGGCGGGTTCACGGGAGGCGGCGAGTTCGTCTCCTTAGCGTGGGAAACTCTGGAAAATTCCGTTCATGCTTCGACAAGGTTCTCCTGAGCGCAGGCGAAGGGCTCAGCATGACGGGAATTTCATGAGGAGGCGACTCCTATTCGCTGAGATCAAGGCGCAGCAAGATGAAGGAAAAGACGAAAGCCAGCTCTTTGAGCGCCTGATACCGCCCATGAGCACCGCTATGGCCAACCTCCATATCGGTTTTCAGAAGAAGCAAACCGCCGGTGGCGCGACTACGCAGTCGCGCCACCCATTTGGCGGGTTCCCAGTAGTGAACGCGGGGATCGTTCCAGCCGGCGATGACGAGCATATCCGGATAACGCTGCGGGCGTACGTTCTCGTACGGCGCATAATCTCGAATGGTCTCGTAGTAATGCCGCTCGGTGGGATCACCCCACTCGTCGTATTCGATCACGGTGAGCGGCAGAGAAGGATCCGCCATCGTATTGAGAACATCGACGAAAGGCATTTCGGCCACGGCGGCCCGGAATAAATCCGGGCGGCTGTTGACGGCCGCACCGATGAGCAAGCCGCCGGCGCTACCCCCCATCGCGGCGAGGCGCGCGGCGCGCGTATACTGAGCATCGATCAGCAGCTGTGCACAGGCAATGAAATCCGCGAAGCTATTGGGTTTGCTCAACAATTTGCCGGCGTTTTTCCAATGCTCGCCCAATTCGCCCCCGCCACGGATGTGAGCAATCGCGTAGATGAAGCCACGCTCCAGCAGACTGATGCGGCTGCTCGAAAACGCCGGCTCGGTGCAGATGCCATAGCTGCCATAGCCGTAGAGAAGGCAACGAGCCGAGCCATCGAGCGGCGTATCACGATGGCGAACGATCGAGATCGGCACCGGCACGCCATCGGCTGAACGGGCCCACAAACGCTCACTGCGATAATGCGCTGGCTCATAGCCGCACGGGATCTCGCGTTGCTTGAGCAGGTGCAGCTTGGCTTGCGCCATATCGTAGTCGTAAACCCGTGGGGGCGTGACCAACGAGCTGTACAGCAACCGCAGGCGGTCGGTCTTGAAAGTGGGATTGTCATCGAAATCCACGGCGTAGAGCCGTTCACCGAAGGCAACCGCAGACCAGGCGTTGGTTGCGAGATCACAGACCCAAACCCGGCCCACGCCGGCCTCGCGGGTCAGCAGTGCCAGATGATGCTCGAATACCTCGAAGTCCTCGAGCTTCACGTGATCGCGGTGAGCGACGAACGTTTGCCATGAGGATTCTTCGGCGCAGCGATCCGCCGGTATCCGCAGGAGCTGGAAGTTGACGGCAGAGCGATTGGTCAGAACGAAGAATTCACCGGCTCGGTGCTCGAGCGAGTATTCGACGCCCTCCTCTCGCCGCCGAAAACAAACCGGTCCGGCCTGAGTATCGTCGGCATCCAGCAGATACACCTCGCTGGTGATGTTGCTGGCCAAATTGATTAGCAGGTAACGCCGATCCTTGGTCTTATCCACGCTGACGAAGTAGGCGGCATCCTCCTCGCGCAGCACCTCGATATCGCCAGTCGGGGGCTCACCTAAGCGATGACGCATGACGCGCCAGGGGCGTTGCGTCTCGTCGAGCAGCGTGTAGATCAAGGTCTGGCTGTCGTTGAACCAAGCCACTGTCCCGGAAGTTTGCGCAATAGCCTCCGCGAGCGTCCGCCCATCGACTAGATCACGGACACGCAGTGTGTAGCACTCGCTGCCGTCGAGGTCTTCTGAATAGGCCAGGTAGCGATGATCCGGGCTGATCTGCGCGCTGCCCAAGGCAAAATACTCCCGCTCGGCGGCAAGCCGATTGAGATCCAGAATAACCTCCTCGCCCCCATCCGATGCCGCGGCGTCGCAGCGGCGGCAAAGCAGCGGATACTCAGAACCGGCGCAGGTTCGCGTGTAATACCAGTACGCATCGAGGCGCACCGGTACCGTTTCGTCATCTTCGCGGATCCGGCTTACGAATTCCTCGTAGAGGCGTTCGCCGATTCCACGAGCTGGCTCCATGACGGCGGCCGTATATCGGTTCTCCGCTTCCAGATAGGCAACGACCTGCGGATCAGCACGGTCGCGTAGCCAGGCGAATTCGTCGATTCGAGTCTCGCCGTGGGCGGTGATGGCGCTCGCTCGTTGTGGGGCGAGCGGCGGCTTGGGCCATGGTCCGTTGGTGCTCATATTCCCCTATTGATGGTTATTGGGCCGAGAGCTTGGCCGGTAGGCTCGACCGTGCTAAGGCCAGTGGCGCGGTTATGCTTCAGGCTAGTGAGTTGTGACGGTGAAGATCAAGTATTTCTCCAGCTGGCGGACCATTGCTTACCAGGCTGTTCTAAGGAAGAATCCAATATCAGTCCGAAGGAAGGGGCACTACGGTTTGTGCCGTGGCTGCCAAGGGTTGGGGGAACCCGAGGTAAGGGGATGAACAGGGAACGTCGCAGTTACCAAAGACACGCAGTGTATTGGGATGCCAGCCTTTCCGGCGGTGGCTTCCCAGCGCAGCCGGTCACCATACGCGATTTCTGTGCCGGTGGCCTGTTCTTGACCGCGCAGTCCGGCACATTCGACAAGCAACGCTCCACTGTCGATCGCTTGCGGGTCGGTGAACGCGTGGCGGTGCGCTTTACTCACCCAGTGGATGGCACGGAGCGCGAGGTCACGGGAAGGATCGTGCGGGAGAGCTCGGCCGGGCTCGGGCTGGCGCTCAGCACGCCCCAACAGGAACTGGTCACCGCTTTTCACGCCATCGCCGCTGATCAATCGCCGGCGAGCGAGCTGCAAACCTCGGGCGAGCGTGCGATGAGTCGGCTCGCACGTGAGTCTCTGCAACTCTGTCGAGAGCAAGCACAAAGCTTTTTCAGCACAACCCTCACGGAGTTCGTCAACCACGCCGTCGATCAGTTCTTCGAGCGCGCCAGCAACGCGGCCAACAATGACGAGCAGCACGCCTACTACAGCGGCTTTCGTTATCTGCGTGATGCCCGAGCCAACCTGCCCCGGCAGTTCGCCGATGAGCTGATGCGGCGTTTGGCCGAACTCACCGCTGCGAGCTCTGCTCGCGCATTGAAGCGGGCCCCCGAGGTAGTAGACGAGTTGGCCTTGGTGGACGAGCGCGAATTCGAAGACTGGCTCAATCGCTCCGATGCGATCAACCGCGCCGAGACGCGTTTCACAATCCCACTCGTGGCACTCAACCGGCGGCTATCCTATATCGTAGGCCACCGCTTGGACGAGCTCAGCAATCCACTGGCACCGGCTGCCGTCTGCGAAATCCTCTCGGCTGCGCTGGATCTAGCCAGACTCGAGCGAAAACCCGCTCGAACGCTCCATAAAATCTTCGGCCAGACGGTAATGATGCGACTCGGCGCCCTTTACGAGGGGTTGAACGCTCGCCTGCACGAACGCGGCATTCTTCCCGGCATCGAAAACGAACGCCCGGAAATCCGGGTGTCGAGCCCGCAACAAGCAGGCGAGCCAGCGGCAACACACCCTGGTCTCGATCCCGACCCGCAAGCGTGTGAGGAAGCCGCATCGGGCAGCGCGACCATACCCGCGCCGCAAGGCCACCAGCCGCCGTGGCGCCCGTACGCATCACCTGCGGCGTGGGACACTCCCGCGCCGGTTATCGGCTCCTCACCATCACGGACGCTGCCAGCCGCACGCGAGCTCTTGACAGCTCGCAATCGCCTGCTCCACCGCGGGGCTTCCCGCTTTGCAACGGCAGCACTGAGCACACCGGCACCGGGGGCGCCAACATTTGCTTCCAGCGAAGTGCTGGGGGCTGTCGACCACCTGCATGCCACCTTCCAAGAAGCGCCGGGCCTCGAAACAGACGCAAGCCTCATGGAACGAGTGATGGGGCGGTTGCGCGCTGACGATGCCGGGGGGGATGAAAAGCAACTCGCGCCCGAGACACACGGCACGGTCGAGTTGCTCGACAATTGGTTCGGTACGCTGCGGGATGATCCGTTGAATACCCGCTTTCTGCGCGACTGGAGTGGGCGCTTGGCGATTCTGGCCTTGCGCGCTCAGCTCGAAAAAGGTGGTTTTTTGCAAGAAGACCCCCAGCCGATTCATCACTTGCTCAATCAGCTGGATCGCTCCGGTGTGGCTCTGGCGGTGCTGCGTGGGGCTGAGCAGGATCGCCTGCAGCGCAAGCTGGAGCAGTTGCTGCAACGCGCGCTCCGCGAATCGCGCGAGCAACCGGAGGTCGTGCGCGAAATCGCCGATGAAATAGCTGCTCTGGTCGAGCGCCCCCTTGGCAGGCGCGCGGTCAATATGCAGAAAGTGCTCCAGCAGTGCGAGGGGACGCAGAAGCTGGAGCGCGCCAAGCGTTTGGTGAACCAGGAAATCGACAAGCGCATCGCCGAGCACATGATTCCGAGGCTGTTGCTCGACTTTATCGAGCAGGGGTGGCGTAACCTGCTCGTGCTGGTGAACCTCCGCTCCGGGGTCGACAGCGAACAATGGCGGCGCGGGCTCGCCGCGTTGGACCGACTCATCGCCGGACTCGGCATCGCGACCGCGAGAGCGCGGCCGATTGCCGAACCCGAGAAAGTCGTCAACTACATCGAGCGCCAGCTGACCGCCTTCGGCCGCTATACTCCGGAGCTGCAGACCACCGTCGGCGAGATCCGCGCTTACCTGCTTGCGGTCACGGCGCAGGGGCGGGCCCCCCGCCCGTTGCCTATGGTCAAGGCCAGGCGGTCGAATGCCGAGGAGATCGCGCTGACCGCCAAGATCAAACCTTACTGGCTCGGCCAGGCCAAGCTGCTCAGCGTGGGCGACTGGGTGTTTTTCGCCGGCAAGGAGGGTACCCCAGAGCCTTTGCGGCTGCAATGGGTCAGCGAAGAGCGGACCCAATTCGTGTTCGTCAACCGTAGCGGGATCAAGGCCAAAGACATTGGCTTGGCAGAGCTGGCGCAATTGCTGGAGGTGGCCTCTGCAGGGCTCACCGAAGATATGGATATGCCATTGACCGAACGCCAATGGCAAAAGAAGCTTCAAGATTTGCATGATGAGTTGGTCCGCTTCGCCACCCATGATCCGCTGACTGGCTGCCTCAACCGAAAGGCCCTGCAAAAAGCGTTGGAACAGTTGCCAAGCGGGCGTGAGGCCCGCAATCAATGGCGCGCTCTGCTCTATTTTGCCTTGGACGGCTTCAAAGTGATTAACAGCACTCTGGGGCATGAGGCCGGCGATGAGCTATTGCAGCAGGTTGCCGACCAGCTGCGGGAAAGCATCGCCGAGCGCGGTTGCGTCGCGCGTATGGGCGGTGATGAATTTGCGGTGCTGCTCGAACACTGTAGCGCGAATGAGGCGCGGACGCTTGCCGAGCAGCAGCGGCTCGCCCTCTACGAGCGGCGCTTTGCCCGCGACGGCGAGAGCCTGACGGTTTCGGCGAGCATCGGGGTCGTGCCTTTTACGCTCGAGAGTCGAAGCCCCAAGGAACTGCTCAAGGACGCGGATGAAGCCTGCCTCGCTGCCAAGAATGCCGGCGGCAACCAGCTACACATGCTCACCCCGGACGATCGCGAACTCGAGCAGCTGCGCCGCAGTATGGCGCAGGCCGCCCAAGTCGACAAAGCACTGGAGACGCGCAAGCTGCGGCTGCGCTGTCAACGCATTCAGCCCATAGCCGATGACCCTGCGCTGCGCCCCTTCTACGAGATTCTGATCGCCATCCTTGGGCCAACCGACCACCTCATTCCACCCAAGGATTTCATCCCAGCGGCGGAGCGTTTCGGCCGCATGCCCGCTGTGGACCGCTGGGTCATTCGTGAGGTATTGGAGTGGTGCGCTCATAATGGCGCTGCATTGACCGCACTGGATGGCTTTACCATCAACCTCAGCGGTCCAACGTTGAATGACAGCGACCTCGCCGGCTACCTTCGGAGCCAATTTGATCGCACCGGGGTTTCTGGCGAACTGCTCTGCTTCGAGGTGACCGAGACAGCCGCAGTGCAGAATCTCGCCCGTGCGGCGGATTTGATCCGAGAAGTCAAGGAGCTCGGATGCCGTTTTTCGCTCGATGACTTCGGCTCGGGCCTGTCATCATACTCTTATCTCAAAAACCTGCCCGTGGACTACCTCAAAGTCGACGGTCAGTTCGTCCGCGATATCGATCGAGACGAAGCCGATCACGCCATGGTCTGCTCCATCAACGAGCTGGGCCATTTTCTAGGCAAACGCACGATCGCCGAATTCGTGGAGAACGACACGATCCTTTATCAGCTCAAGGACATCGGCCTCGACTTTGCGCAAGGCTACGGTGTCGGCCGCCCGGTGCCCATCGAGGAGCTCATCGAGGAGATCTAACCGACGACAAATGGCCGTACATGAGAGAATCGAGACCGCCCCGCTGGGTTCGTGGGCTTGATAGCCCTACGCTTCGATGTGGCGTCTAGATGACGATGGGGTGCTGTTGACGGTCGAAAATCAGAAAATCGGAGAGATCAGCCCCGCTGGCAAGTTGGTGCGCAATCTCGCGCAGCCGCTTGCAGACCGTTGCCTCCGGCGCATCGTCCATGCAACCGAGCAGCAAGAACTCCCAACGATCATCCAAATGATCCGCCTCGGCAACGAGCGCATCGAAGCTTAATGCATGCAGCAGGCGTTGATGCGTCATCATCAGCGGCGCCAGACTCATCGTACGGCCGAGCCCCTTGTCTTCGTGGTGTTCCACATACAAGAAAACCAACAATAACCATTGTGGCACGGAGCGCGCCAGTCCCGCCTGGATAAAATCCTGAAAATGATCATTCATATTCGGGATGGACTCCATTCGCCCAAGGTTTCCTACGGTTTCCTTAAGTAGTTGGTCGTTCCCTCCCCCCCGCCACACAAAGGACGAGTCAAAGCATGCGCTTGTAATTTACGATTCGCCTCTTAATGCCCACCCCGCGAGCATAAAGCCGACCGAGCCGAATCAACAAGCCTTAATCGCCAGACCCCGCCACAGTAACGCCGTCGGGGCCCGCCGCATAGTTGAGCCGGGATGAGAGACGCGGTAAGGTTTGACCGGCCATTGGTGCCCGGCACGGGAAAGAGCGTTTCGCGTACGCCGGAGTGAATTGGGAACTGAGGTGTTTGCGTAATGGGCCGTACAGTAGAAGACATTTTAAATGTAACCGACATGCCCCCCGCCGCAACTGCCCGAGAGGACAGCGACGCTCAGCCTGGCTTCCGGGAACTGTGGCCGCGCGGTGTGCGCCGCCCCATCGTGGGTTTCGCAGCTTGGCGTGGCACGGGCAAAACCACGCTGCTGCGGCGGATCATACCGCGCCTGCGCGAACAAGGGGTGCGCATCGCCGTTATCAAGCATGCCCACCATGGCTTCGAAATCGATATACCCGGTAAGGACAGCTACGAGATTCGCCATGCCGGTGCCGGCCAGGTATTGGTCACCTCAGCTCGGCGCCGGGCGCTGATTATGGAACGCCCGCTCGAATATGATCCCTGCCTGGCAGAAGAGATCGAATACCTGGATCAGGACAGTATCGATTTGATCCTGGTCGAGGGCTTCCGCCATGAGCGATTGCCGAAGATCGAGTTACGCCGCCGCCGTGAAGAGCCCGGCCTGCCCTTGGCGCCAGAAGACCCTTGCATCGTGGCCATTGCTACGGATCTTTCCGAACTCCCAGAGCAAACGCTGCCAGTGTTCGATCTGAACAACATCGAGCCAATCGTGCAGTTCATTCTTAATAAGGTCATGGGGCGCTCGTGCGTGTGACATAATCTCGGTGTGGAACCCGCAAAGCCCGTCATCCCACTACCCGGCCGGCTGCGCTGGCCTGTGGGTCGATGCGGTCGATGCCCTTGCTTATCGACCCATTGGGGGGCGCCGCCTCGCTTGCGTGTATTTTCTAAGTTGCTAAATTTTATAGTGACGCGCTTTACTGAGGAGGTCATGCCATGGACAACGGGCGCGTTTCCATCCATCGCGAGCGCAGCGCCCTGATCGTTGTCGATATGCAACCGGATTTCATAGAAGGCGGCGCGCTGCCGACCCAAGGTGGTCGGACCGTGTTGGCACCGATCGCCGAGCTCATGAGCTGCGGGTATTTCCGTCATTGTGTCGCCACCCAGGACTGGCATCCACCGGGACACATCTCCTTTGCCAGCAGCCATCCGGGCCGGGAGCCGTTCGATGTAATCGAACTTTATGACCAAGAGCAGGTGCTCTGGCCCGAGCACTGCGTGCAGGGCAGCGCAGGCGCGAGCTTGCACCCGGCGCTGCCATGGGAGAGGGCGGCGGCAATCGTGCGCAAAGGCGAGGACCCGCTGGTCGATAGCTACAGTGGCTTTCTAAACAATTGGAATGCCGATGGCCGCCGCCCGCCCACTGGACTGGCCGGCTATCTGCGAGAGCGGGGCATCACCGAGCTATTTCTATGCGGGCTAGCCCGGGATTATTGTGTTAAATGGAGTGCTGAGGATGCCGTGGCGGTGGGCTTTACGACCTACGTGCTGTGGGACCTCACCCGAGCGGTGGATAGCGGCGCCGACGAGCGAGTCCGCACGTGCCTGGAAACCCAGGGAGTCAGGATCATACGAAGCGAACAGCTCACTTGCGATCAGCTCGGGGTATCATGAGTAACCCGACGGACGAAATTCTATACCGAGTGGCGGAGGTCGTGCGCGCGCGTTGCATCGACGAGGCGCAGAGCGCCTTTGAGCAAGGTGGAATGAGTGGCTTGTGTGCCGAAGGCCGCTGGGATCTGGCAATGGATCGCCTACGCAGCCTCGATCTGGAATCCATGGTTCGCGCCGCGCTGAACGCCAACCCGGTAAGGCCTGCCGGCAGGTAAACGCGACGCGTCCAAGCGCTGCGTGTTTAAATGTTCCCGAGTCGCGTGGAATCGGTTACGGTGGTTTTGCCGGCATCTGGATGTGAGATAATGGCGAGCGTGCGCCGGCGCGCTATTGTAGGGTGTGCTAGGCTACCCAGCCGGTCGGATTTGCAGTCTGCAATTATACAAGAGTTCCGCAGAGGACAAAGCCTCAACCGGTGGCGCCTATTGAAAAGTAGGCAACCTGCGTAGCGCAGGCTTTGCCACGCTGGTGTTGCTGCCGGCAGGTGGATGTCGTTTCGCAGGTTACGTGCATGGTTCAGCAAGACCGACGCCAGTTTTGGGAGCGCAAGCGGCTCGGGCAGATGAACCCTGACGAGTGGGAGGCGCTTTGTGACGGATGCGGGCGGTGTTGTCTTCACAAGCTGGAGGATGAAGATAGCGGCTGCATTTATTACACCAAAGTCGCTTGTCGGCTACTCGACACGCACACTTGCCGCTGTAGCCACTACCAGGATCGCCAACAGTACGTGACCGACTGCCTGACCTTGACGCCACGGCGCATCCGCCAATTCAAGTGGCTGCCAAGCAGCTGCGCCTATCGGCGGTTGGCCGAGGGGCGTGGCTTGGCTTGGTGGCATCCCCTGGTCTCCGGCGATCCCGAGACCGTACATCGTGCCGGAATCTCGGTCCGGGGACGAGCGGTGCCGGAATCGATCATTGATTTAGCCGAGCTCGAGAATTATCTGGCTCTAGACGCGGAGCTGGATGCGAACGGCGCTGGTGACTGAGAGAACGTGACATAGCTTTATTTAGAATGACAACTTCAGTTAAGAGAGCGTACGCGAGGGCGCCAGCGGCACATGACAGGCAAACCAAACTACACTTATCAAGAGTTATTGGATTGCGGCTACGGAAGGCTGTTCGGACGCGGGAATCCGCAGCTTCCGATCCCTAACATGCTCATGTTCGATCGGATCACTACCATTGATTCGGTTAATGGGCATTTCGAGAAAGGCTACGCCGAAGCTGAACTCGATGTTCATCCGGGATTGTGGTTTTTCGAATGCCATTTCCCCGGTGACCCGGTGATGCCCGGTTGCCTGGGACTCGATGCGCTGTGGCAACTATTAGGGTTTTATCTGGGCTGGCTCGGGGGGACCGGCAAGGGCCGTGCCCTTGGTTGCGGCGAGGTCAAATTCATGGGGCAGATCCTGCCGCATAATGCGCTTGTAAGGTATTGTCTCGACATCAAGCGAGTCATTGCACGCAGTCAACTGACCATCGGGCTCGCCGACGGGCGCGTCATCGCCGATGATCAGATCATATACCGAGCAGCGGAACTGAAGGTGGGACTTTTCCATGACCCTACCAAAGCCATGTAGTTAGGCCGACGAGCTAACGCACCTTAGTACAGAGCGAGGATAGTCATCGTGCGTCGAGTGGTAGTCACCGGTATCGGTATCGTCTCTTGCCTTGGCAATGACAAGGAGACCGTCACGGAGTCGCTGCGTAACGGTCGCTCCGGAATTCGGTATCGGGAGGATTACGCGGAGCTGGGTTTGCGCAGCCGCGTGGCGGGTGTCGTCGAGCTGGATACGAGTACGCTCATCCCTCGTAAGGCCCGGCGCTTCATGGCGGCCGGCGGCGAATACGCCTACATTGCGATGAATCGCGCCATCGCCGATGCGTCATTGGACGACACCCAGGTTTCTCATCCCCGTACAGGCTTGATTGCCGGCTCCGGCGTCGGATCGACCTCGAGCCTTGTAGAAGCCACCGATACATTGCGCTCGCGTGGTGTGCGCAAGATCGGCGCCTTTGCCGTGCCCAAGGTAATGAGCAGCACGGTCTCTGCAGTATTAGCTACGCCGTTTGGCATCCGCGGACTAAATTATTCGATCACCTCCGCGTGCGCCACCAGTGCGCACTGCATCGGCAACGCGATGGAACAGATCCAAGTGGGGCGTCAGGACATTATCTTCGCCGGTGGCGCCGACGAGGAACACTGGGCGATGACCATGTTGTTCGATGCGATGGGGGCCTTGTCGATGAAGTTTAACGACACCCCGGCAAAAGCCTCACGCCCCTATGACGCGACTCGCGATGGCTTTGTCATCGCAGGCGGTGCCGGGATTTTGGTACTCGAAGAACTCGAACACGCGATAGCCCGCGGAGCGCATATCTATGCGGAACTGGTGGGTTACGGAGCAACCTCGGATGGCTACGATATGGTAGCGCCCTCCGGCGAGGGCGCGGTGCGTTGCATGCGAGAGGCCATATCGAACATCGACTGTACGGTGGACTACATCAACGCCCATGGGACCAGCACTCCCGCGGGTGACATCACCGAGCTCAACGCCATCGCCGAGGTTTTCGCTGAGCGCATGCCGCCGGTGAGTTCGACCAAGTCATTGACGGGCCACTCGTTGGGTGCGGCCGGAGTCCAGGAAGCGATCTATTCGCTGCTTATGCTCGAGCAGGACTTCATCGCAGCATCAGCCAATATCGAGGAACTCGACCCCGAAGCCCGGGGAATGCCGATCGTGCGTGAACGCCGGGATGCAGCCGGCTTGAATACCGTGATGTCCAACAGTTTCGGTTTCGGCGGGACCAACGCCAGCTTGGTTTTCCGGCGCTTTACGGAATAGCACATAGCACAAATACATCAACGCAACACCCACGGGCCTTTCTGTGAACCGGAATCCTTCTCCGATTGTTCGGTTTGTTGTTTGATCCGCTCGAGTGAGGCAACCCAAGGATCGTCAGAAAACAGCTTGTATTTGATCCGGCGCAGTATCGGCCCCTCGGGCCTCGCCTGACAGCGCTCGCAGCCGGAATCCGGCCCCAGACCCTCGGCTGCGGCCGCTATTGCGGAGATCTCATTTGCCCGGGCCGTGCATGCCGCGCAGACCGTTCGGTCCCCACATGCCTGCTCCTTGTCTTTGGCATGGCTCCAGATCGTAGCTGTCGCGCCAGTCCAAAGCTCATCGGTCGGGGCTATTTTGCCCAATGAGGCGGCGCATACTTCACAGCGCCCTTGTGCCGGCATGGCAACCTCGAACGGCACTTCCATTAAATGCTCACCATCCACCGTAATGGCTTCAATTACCCAACCGAGCCAGTCCTTGGCATCGGCCTGTGTGTTCATGATCCGGCGTGCCGTTTCGATCGCAATGCGACGGACGGCGGTCATATCAGAAAAAGGCACCACGGCCCCGCTCTCATCGGAGCGCCGCCGTTGCGCCGATTCGTCAATAACTGCTTTGGCATGCCAGAACACCCTCATGCCAGGCGCCCCTGCAATGCACACGTCACAGGTTGGATCACGCTCGTGCTCGACCCTCCCCTCCTCCTCGGCGCAAAGCTCACACTGCAACCGATAGCAGCAATCGCCAGCGAAGTCGTGCACCCAGCAACGTTCACAATTCTCGTATTCGTCGGGGTCGATTTCGGCACCGCAGCTGCCGCATCTCATGATCATCGTCTGATCGATCATTCCAACCTCCAAGCCGGTGGAATCACTCTTCGTGTTGCTTCCGCTAATCGTGCCCCTTTTGCTTTAGAGGGGGCGCGGTAACCGCCACCGGGGCGCGATGAGGTCCACTATCGTTGGTGTAGGCTAGGGAGTGGCCAGCCACACGGGGATTCGTGCAGTTACGCCAAACGCGCTCAGGAATGCGTCGCCTGCCACTTGTGGTACTCGGGCAGCATCGATTGCCACAGATTGCCGGCGAAACGGGCCACCGCCAGCGAACCGCCGGCACGCTGAGGCGCGGCAAGAACATAGCGTTTGCAAAATCCTTCGATGCTGGTGTCATCCTGCCCCATCGCCTGACCGATCTGCGATAGCACACTGAGCTCGCACACCTGATCCAGCCGGTATTCTCCGGACCATCCCGCGGGCTTGAGCTGCTCTATGACCTTTGCCATTTCCCGCTCGATGGCCGAGACCCGTTCAGCGTCGAGTACGATCACCGGCCGATCACGGATGACGCAGATCAAGCCATAGGCGATATCACCAAACCGAGGTTTATCGGCCAAAGCCTCGGTGGATAGGCCTTTGGCCTGCAGCGCCGCGATATCCAAATCCCGACCCGGATTGGCGTAGCTATGGAAAGAGCGCCCGGTCGGATGGTCATCGTGCATCTCAACGCAGCCGATCTCGACGACCCGGCTCGTAGCAGGATCCTCTCCCACAACGACCGCTTCGAGCGCCAAATAAGTATTCATGTTGTCATGGTCGTGACTCATCTCGCCTCCTTCGTTTTCGAAAGTTCACTCCGAGGTAATCGCGCTATGTTGCAGTGCCCCTCCAGTTGGGCGCCGGATCTGGCAATTTAGTTGCTTGCAGCAAGACCCGAACAGATCCGCCGCCCGCAGCATACAACCACCAAGGGATACCGTATTCATCGGCACGGCTGCATAGGGTACACCCTTACCGAATCGATCGGGCTATCGATCTTGGATGTTCGGATACCCCGGCTATATGCTAAGGGACATTCGGTCATTACTGCATCGCCCAGTCTTGATCTTGCCCATCATTCACCACCCTCCCCCCTGATCGTCATCTTGGCCCAGGACGCCCCATGCAGCCTTACCGAACACCTGCCGAAAAGGTATTGCCGATACGCTTACCCCGGCCTTTCCAAATCGCACGTGCTTGCACCGCCCGAGGCGGGCTCAAGGCCCAGACAGTCAGGGATCCGCAACGCTAAAAGGGGGAAACAGGCTGTTTCAGTAACTACCAGACCGAGCTTGAGAAGGTGAAAAGATGGTGCCCGGACCGGGACTCGAACCCGGATGCCTTGCGGCCAGAGATTTTAAGTCTCTTGCGTCTACCGATTCCGCCATCCGGGCTCTTTACGGTTCAGGCAGTCGAAGCTTTACCGGTCCGGGACCTCTACCGATAAGCCTACTCCGACGCAATATAGGCGGTATTCTACCCTCGCCTCTGCTAAGCGTTAAAATGCTTTCACTCTCGCTGGACGCCATTTTTGGCGCAAGCCGGTACAAGTTGACCTTTGCACCCGTTTGGATCCCATTGTCATCGGTGCCGCGCTCCGGAACCCGCACCGTACACAAATAGTTAGATACAAAGATCAAATATTTTATAATAAATCAGATTAATGACTAAAGTCAGTGTTTGCCGCGCTTGACCTAGGGGCGCTTAAACCCAAGTATGGCGTGGGCATACTGAGTCCACCAACGAAAGGGTATAATCCATGAATCTGTTCGAGACGCTCGCCGCCGATCCGCGCGTGCCCCGTTGGCTGATGCGGGGCGGTCTCATCGGTGCTGCCGTCGGATTCTATCCCCTTATGTTCGCCGCTTTCGGCCCCCGCGGCTTGCTTTTGGCCGGCGTCCCGTTCGCCATCGGCTACGCCGTGGCCGTATTCGGCTTCATCAGCTTGGCTGCCGATGGGCTTTGGGGCGGCAAGGGCGTTCGCGAAGGCCTTTTCTATGGCCTGCTCGCTGCAATCGTCGGCTTGATCCCGATCGCCAATGTCTTGATTCCGATCCAACTGGACCGTAGGGGGCAATAACGCTCGGCCATCCGAACCAGCTCCGAGAAGCTAGCAGGCTCGCTTCGGGAAGATGGAAAACGCCAAACAGCTACCTGGCTTTGCGCCCGCATTCTAGCCCCGCGGGGAATTTCTCCGCTGTGATGTCAGCGTTACACTTTAATCGATGGCCGTGGGGAGAAACGCAGTGTGTCTCAACGCCTAAGGGACCTGCTGGTTGCCATTCTGATATTGCTCGGCGGGGCAGCAGCGGCTGAAAACGGCAGCAATACCGCCGCAGCGGCTGGCGGACTCGCTACAGCCACATTCGCCGGCGGCTGCTTCTGGTGCATGGAACCGCCATTCGACAAGCTCGACGGGGTACAATCCACCACGTCCGGGTATACGGGTGGAAATCGCGCGAACCCAACTTACGAGCAGATTTCCGCCGGTGGTACGGGTCACCTCGAGGCTGTTCGTATCGTCTATGACCCTACCAAGCTCAGCTACGAGCAGCTGCTGAGCGTCTATTGGCACAATATCGATCCTTTGGATGCCGGTGGCGCTTTCTGCGACCGTGGCAACCAATACCACAGCGCGATCTTCTATCACACGGCGGAGCAAAAGCGTCTGGCAGAGGCGTCCAAGAAACAACTTGCCGCAAGCGGCCGATTCGACAAACCCATCGTCACCCAAATCGTGGCGGCCGGAGCATTCTATCCGGCCGAGACGTACCATCAGAACTATTATCAAAAGAACCCGATTCGCTACAAAACTTACCGTTTTCTCTGCGGTCGCGACAAGCGACTGCAAATGTTATGGGGCGATCAAGCCGGAACCGGGTAGGCGCCAGCAGATTATGAACGAGCAAGCAACCATCGGGCTTCGTTCATCCGCGTGGGGGGGCAGCGTTTCATAGCAGGGCAGGCTTGCCAGATCGCGGTGTTGGCCTGATGAAGGCATCAGGGAGGCGACAATACGAGTTCGAAACGGCGCAGACGCTCGATACGCCGTTCGGTCAAAGGATGGGTTCGAAACCATGCAAGCTCCGACAGCCGGCTCTGCGGCCGTGGTCTGAGCTTGAAAACGCCTCGCTCGGAAGGCGCTATTTTCTCGAGCGCCATTACAAGCCCATGCGGATCACCGGTCAGTCCGACGGCGCCTAGATCGGCACTGTGCTCATGCGCACGTGCCAACGAGAGCTGAATGAGTGCGCTTGCGAGGGGCATGAATACGAGAATTACGATTGCGGCCCAATGCACACCACTGGCTGTAGGCACCAGCAATGGCAAATTGAGCAGCAGCAGGATCTGCGCCGCCGTGGCAAGCAACCGGGTCAGGCGGCTGCAGAGATCGACAAACGCCATAATCCATAAGTCATTGGCTCGAATATGGCTCACTTCGTGGGCGAATACCCCGGCGATCTCCCGTGGGGAAAAGGTACGCAACATAGCCTCCGTGACTACGACCGCAGAGGTATTGCGGGTACCGACGGCAAAGGCATTGACGGTGGCGCTCGGCAGGTAATAAAGCGCGGGGGGTGTAGGAAGTCCTGCCCGTTGCGCTATGCTATTGAGAAGCTCGCTGAGCCCAGAGATCATATGAGCGTCGAGCGGGCGGGCGCGAAGCCGCATTAGAATCAGCCGCGGTGAAAGCTTGGCTCTCAAAAGAATCAGCACTCCACTGGCTACTAACGCCCCACCCACCCCGAGTGGCCCAGCCAGTATCCAGCCAAAGAGGCTGATAATTACAATTGTAGCCAGCGCCGGCAGCAGAACCTGCAGCGCGTTCAGCAACCGGTCCCACACGGTGGAGCTCATCGTCGTCGCCCCGGCAACTCTTGCCAGTAACCGTTGCATGGCGGGTGCACGGCCGGGCTCCGCCGAGCTTGAGGCAAGCACAAAGCACGCATCCCGCTACTCGGGTGCCACACAACTGTCCTCGCGAGCCGAAGGGGCGTTACCATGACCACCACAGTATAGCGGGGCATCGCAGAGCATGGGCGCCGTAGCCGCTGCTTGCGCTCGTGTCGGCACGGCTGGTACGCGATGGGTGCGCGACTCCGGGTGGAGCGATGAATGACTTGCTGGAAGGCACGCGCGATTCGGCGGCCTACCTCGAACCGATAGCCGAAGGGGCAACGCTCCTCCGAGGCTTTTCGACCCCTGCAGCGGCCACACTGCTGGCAGCGATCGAATCGGTCGTCGCAGCGGCTCCGTTTCGCCACATGGCGACCCCTGGTGGGCGGCGGATGTCCGTAGCGATGACCAACTGCGGTCGCCGCGGCTGGGTTACGGATCACCGCGGCTATCGCTACACTGCGGCCGACCCGCTGACGCAACGCCCATGGCCGGCGCTGCCCGCTGTGTTTTTCAGCCTTGCCGCGCGCGCCGCGGCCGTGGTTGGATTTGTCGGTTTTGCGCCTGATGCATGCCTGATCAATCGCTACCAGCCTGGAGCTCGGCTGACGCTGCATCAAGACCGGGACGAGCGCGATTTCAAGGCGCCGATCGTATCCGTCTCACTCGGGTTGCCGGCTGTGTTCCTGTTCGGCGGCTTGCGCCGCCGCGATCGGCCGCGTCGCATCCGAATGGAGAACGGCGATGTTGCCATATGGGGCGGTCCGGCCCGGCTTGCCTACCATGGCATAGCCCCGCTCGCCGACGGCAACCACCCGCTGACTGGCCGCTGCCGCATTAACCTGACGCTGCGCAAAGCGCTCTAATCTCGCCGCGCTACGGCAAACCAGCGATAGACGCTCGGCCATGGCCGTTTGCAGCGCTTCGTAGTTGCGCCCGCTGCGCCACTCCTCGAGGGGTTTGAGGGTGACCACCGAAGCCACCACGTTGACCGGCTCCGGGTCGCCGCCCACCTCGGCGCGCCCCACCCGGGCATAGGTGCCGGTGACCTCGGGGAACGCGCCGAAGATCTCCTGGAGGTGCTTAGCGTAGTCGATAGCTGTGGACAGGTTCGCGCCGGGCGGCAGGGTGGAGCGCACCAGGAAGGTGCCCTCGCGCAGGGTCGGCACGAACTCCGTGCCGAGGAAGGGGAACAAGGCCAGGCTGGCGGCAAACAGCGCGACCGTCGAAGCGAACACTGTCTTCGGTCGACGCACTACGGCACGCAGCAGCGGGCGATATGAGCACCGCCCCTTCGAGCAGGGCCTCCTCCACGGTGCCCACCGCTTTCTCTACCAAGTCGCCCTGCGAGTAATACTCCTCGAGGACCATGCCATCGGGCAGGGCGCCGTTGATGGCCTCGACCTTATCCTCGATCGCGTCCAGCAACTCCTGGGTGTTGGTGTAAATGAGCTTGAGCACGTAGCCGCCCACGGCCTCTTGGCCATTGGCAATCAGAGCGCCGCGGCGGATGGTCGGGCCGTAGCTTACCTCGGCCACATCGCGGACATAGACCGGGGTGCCCCCTTTCTCTTGAATGAGGATGTTGCGGATATCCTCGAGTCCTTTCTCGCCCGGGTCGACCCAGCCATAGCCGCGGTTGATGAACGAGGCGCCCACGTTGCGGTTGTTGGCGACGATGGCCCGGCGCACATCGACGACGCTGAGGTCCCGTGCCACCAAGGCATTTTGATCCAGCCGTACCTGGTATTGCTTCTCATAGCCCCCGATAGAGAGGACGTCGGTCACCCCCGGCACGGTGCGCAGCATGGGCTTGGCAATCCAGTCTTGAGCCGTGCGCAGCGCTATGGGCGAGAAATCGGCACCTTTCTGATTCTCTACGGTATACAAGTACACCCTTCCTAAGCCGGTAGTGATCGGCCCAAGTTGCGGTTCGCCTAGCCCTTTAGGGATCTCATCCCGGGCTCTGGCCAAGCGTTCCATCACGAGGCGGCGGGCGAAGTAGATGTCGGTGCCGTCCTCGAAGTAGATATTCACCCGCGAGAGCCCGAAAATGGACGTGCCCTGCACCCGCTCGAGCCCCGGCAGGCCGTACATGGAGATCTCCACCGGATAGCTGATGAGCGTTTCCACGTCCACCGGCGACAGCCCAGGACTCGCTGTGAACACTTGGACCATAGCGGGTGTGACATCCGGGAAGGAGTCGATGGGTACGCGCTGGAGCGAATAGATGCCCGCGCCGGCGAGCCCCAGCACCAATACAAGGGTCAGGAGGCGATTGTTGAGGGCGGCCTGAATCAATCGGTCGATCATGTTCCGCGCACCCATCAATGGCCGTGCGCCGCGCTGCGGCTGCCCGCGGTCATGACCGACTTGAGACCGAACGCGCCCGTGACCACCACGGGATCACCGGGCTGGATCCCCGCGACCACCTCGACCCGGCCGTCGGATTCCTCGCCCAGGATAACGGGCACGGCGCGGAAGGCGCCGTCCTCCTCGCTCGGCACGAAGACAGTCGGGCGCCCTTCGATGGTCTGCACCGCATCGACCGGCACCAAGGCCGCTCGTCCATCACCCCGGGTACGGATCTGCGCCGTGCCGAACATTCCGGCGCGCAGCAACCCCTCTGGATTGTCCATCACCGCCCGTACGCGCAGGGTGCGGGACTCGGGATCCAGTGCCCGCGAGATCCAGTCGATGCGGCCCTCGAAGTCCTGCTCTGGCAAGGCCCGAACGGTCAGCTGCACCTTCTGACCTACAGTGAGCATCGGGATGTTGCGCTCGTAGGCCTCGATCATGACCCACATCCGAGCGGTGTCGACCACGTGGATGGGCGTTTCTTCGGGGCTGACGGTCTGTGGCCCGGGGTTACGTCGCGCAGCTGCACCACGCCGGCGATGGGGCTCGTCAACACGTGCCGTGAGAGCGGCATTTTGCCGCCCGCTTCAATCGCCTGGATAGCCTCGCGTGACAGGCCGTGCAGACGCAACTCCTCGGTAGCGGCATTGAGCGCCGCCTGCGCCTCCCGATAACGCGCTTTAGCCTCGAGCAGCGCCGCCTCGCTCGTGATCTGTTGCGTCGCCAACTTCTTCTCGCGGACATAGTTGGCCCGCTCGGTCTCCAGCCGCGCCCGGGTCGTGAGGTAACGGGCCTTGGCCTTACCCAGCGCCACGCTGTCCATGAGCGCAACGGCCTCGCGGCGGGCGACTTTTTCACCCAGATCCTTGATGACGCGTATCACCTTGGCCCGCATCCGGGGGCCGATCTTGGCAATTCGATCGGCGTCGAAGACGACGTTAGCCGGCAGGCTGAGCAGCGCCTCGGCGCGACCACGTTCGGCGCGCACCACCCGCAATTGCAGGCGCTGGCGCTGGGTCTCGCTCATGTGCACCTCATCGTGCGCGCCCGCCGACGCGGGTTCGCCCTGCTGGCCTTGGGGCTTGGCCTGCTGTTCCCGCTGCTCTTGATAACCCTCTCCCTCGGTTGCCAGGACATAGAAACCGCCGCTCGTCAGGGCGGTGAGCAGTGCCAGCGAAATCAGGATTCGGATCTTCATCGCTTGCTCCCTTCGTTGTTCGGCTCGGCGCGCTGCGCCATGTGGATCAGGCCACCGGTGGCGCGCTCCAGCGCGGTGCCGGCGATGATCAGCTCATTCAGGGCGTCGAGATAGGTACGGCGCACGTTGAGCAGATTGTCTTCGGCCGCGGTGATGGCCGGGGCGCCCAGCTTGCCCGCCTGAAAGGCGATGCGGGTCAAGCGCAGGTTCTCCTCCGCCGCCCCCAGCATTTGCCCGCTGAGTACCTCAACGCGCGTGCGCGCCGCGCGATAATCGGCAACGGCCTGGAGCACCTCCCGGCGGATCTGAAGTTGCAAAGCCTCACGTTCGACCTGGGCCGTTTGCAGCCGGGCGCCGGCCGCCTGCTGCTCGCCACCGAAGCGATGCAGCAACGGCAACGGCACGGATAGACCAACCCCGGCGATTTCATCAGTGGCTTCTTCCCGCTGGTAGAAGCCCATCACGGTGAGGTTTGGAATGAGTTGGCGCCCGACCAGGTGCAGCTTCTTGCGGGCGGAGAGCACAGCACGGGCAGCGGCGGCGAGATCCCGGCGCCGCTGCAGCGAGCGCTGCAGGAGGGCATCCTGCCCCGGCAGGTTCAGCTCGGCCGGGCGCAACCGTCCGCTCAGCTCAAGCTCGCGGGCCGGATCGATGGCCAAGAGATTCGCCAACGCCAGCCGAGTGCGAACCCGATCACGGCGAGCCTGCGCCAGCTCGGCTTGGGCCCGCCCAACACCGATGGCAGTCACATTGAGCTCGAGCTGGGTTGCCTCGCCGGCCTGCAATTGTCGCTGAACGTAGGTTTGCACTTCCCGGGTCAGCTCGAGCAGGCGCTGTGCCGTGCGCACCGCTTCACGGGCAAGCAGCACTCGCAGAAAGGCACGACGAGTCCTGGCCGCGACGCTGGTACGCAGGAAGCCGAGCTCGCCGCGGGCGGCTTCCGTGCGCGCCTTGGCGGCCCCGAGCTGCAACTCGCGCTTGCCGCCGGTCCAAAGCTCCTGAGCGATGCGGATGCCGATGTCGGCGCTGGTATCATCCGGTGCATCGCGACGGCCGGTGAGCACCCTCAGCACCGGATTGCTCGGCACGATCCGTCCCGCATGCACGGCTTCACCGGTGCGCTCACGTACCCGCGCAACAGCCGCCTGAACACCATAGTTGTATTGCAACGCCTGATTGACCGCCTGTTCCAGGGTAAGCGGTTGTGGCAATGCGGCTCGGCCCGCGTCGGCGGCGAGGACACGCGACCCGAGTAACACGGCGGCTGCGAGGCAGACGTGCCTCGCCACCACCCGTCGATAAGGTTTGGGCATGGCTCTGAGTCCTTGAGCGTGCTTGAGAACAACGCAACCGGACGGAGAACGACCGGTCGTCAGCCCAATCGATGCTTAAGGACTCAGGCTTTGGGAGGGGTTTCCGGGGGGCTGAGATTGATTTCGGTGGGCGCGACCGGGCAGGTTTCGGTGACGGAGTGATGGATTGGCAACGGCTGTGATTGCTGCGTCGTCAAGGTGCCCAGAAAATGCGCTTGGCAGTGGTCGCAATGATGGAAGGCCGGTTGTGCCGGCTGTTCGGTAGCGCCATGCTGATCCCCGTGTGAGCCAGCTTTGGCTTTTGGCAAATGAGCGGCATCTGCAGAGGCTACCGACAAGCCGTACACATCCATCGCCCCAACGACTCCGCCATACATGATGGCAAGCGCCAGCGCAAACACCCACCCATGTAAGCGGTAACGATCCATAATGAGTGGCAGCCTAGTGGAAAGAAATGCCTGCAGCAAGCGCCGGTACGCCCTTGTCCAGACTGCCCAAATTATGTTACTGCAAAAAAGTCTAATCACCTGTTGGGCTAGAGAGCCAATTCAATGTATCGGAATAAGCCGGAGAAGGTTCTCCTCGCCTGGAGCGGGGGCAAGGACAGCATGTTGGCGTTGCATGTGCTGCAGGCCGACCCCCACTATGAAACCGTGGCCTTATTGACGACCCTGGCCCAGGAGTACCGGCGAATCAGCCATCACGGGGTACGGGAGCGCTTGCTCGAACAGCAAGCGGCCACTCTTGGGCTACCCTTAGAGCATTCCATTACACACAAGTCTGTTCCAGTCGATTCAGGCCGCGCCGATGTCACCCAAGTGATTGAAAATACTGGTCCCATCTGCCCAGTCGGCATTTAGTGGAAACAGTCCATAAGCTGTTGTTTC
>JAGFJL010000030.1 GCA_024102725.1 Nitrococcus mobilis | reverse complement strand
CAGTCCGGCGGGTCACGTTAGGCACGGGGTTAAACCACCAAAGACTATCACGACCTCTACCCGCCACCTTCCATCTGAGAGTCTCTTTCATCTTCGGGGGTGGTGCCAGCCACCATGATCGTTAGGGCCGCGATGCACCAGGCCGGTGCCTGGTGCACCCCAATGATACGGTGGGGCCTATCAGCTGTCCGGCCCGATATGCATCTGCTTGCCGATATGAGAAAAACCAAGGATTGGCCCAGACCCTGCTTTAGCTTTTACGGCAGTAGGCCAAGGGGTTCCCATTGGCCGTGGTAAAAACACTTCAGGGATAAGCCGTATGAAATTCGTGGTCGCGGTAATCAAACCGTTCAAGCTGCATGACGTTCGCCGGGCACTCTCCGGGATTGGGCTGCAGGGCCTCACCATATCCGAGGTGAGCGGATTCGGTCGCGAAAAGGGTTATGTCGAACACTATCGGGGCGCGGAATACGGAGTGGATCTCCTACCCAAGATTAAGATCGAGGCGGCGCTGGATGATGACCGCGTCGAGCAGGCGATCAAGGCGATTTGCCAAGCCGCGTGCACGGGCAAAGTGGGTGACGGCAAGATCTTCGTATTGCCGCTCGAGCAGGTCGTGCGCATCCGCACCGCGGAGACCGCCGAGGTGGCGCTGTAACCGGATATGAAGAATATTAGAAGAATATTACCTGAGGATTTTCTTCATGAATGGGTGGCTACATTGAACAGTCCCTTTCCTGACAACGAGCTTGCTGCTGTGCGCACCGATTGCAGCGGCCGTGCCCGAGGAGGTGGTTTCGGTGACGCCGCCTGGCTGTTGACCGCCACGGCGCCGGTGCTGGTCTTGGCTGCGTTTATGCCGTTACGCGCATCAAGTCCGCGCTTCGGCTAGGATGGTGCCTTGGACTGTTCGGTGTGCACGGGATCGGCGGTATCGTCGACGCGCTTGCCAAGGGGCGTCTTCGTGGTCAAGGCGTTGGATGGCGTCGGCCTTCCGCGCGGGGCTCGGTGGCATAAGCGGGTAAACAGCTCAGCTCTTGGACGCGGTGGTAACGATTATCTATGATGATTTATTTTCTTTCCTTATCCTAACGGGCGTCGATGGCGTGATCGGGCTGCGTGTCACGGATGAGCAGGGGAGAACCCCCCCGCAGGGCTGGATATCGCGTTGTACGATGAGCGCGGTTATCGCCTCTAAAGCCGTTCGCATGGCCATCCCCCGGCGGTTGCACCGGGCGAGGGTGCCGTTTACCCAACTAAATCTCCCGGCAGGATCGGTTTTGACGGATCGGTGCATGTGCTCATCGATCGGTGGGGGATGACTGGCTGAGGGATGATGAAGGCGTGCCTGATCATCGAGAATCTCGATTGCGGCAGTGTTCGTGACGTGAATCTCACGCTCGCCGTGGGCGAATGCGTCAGCCTCGCCGGGGCCTCCGGCAGTGGCAAGACGCGGCTGTTGCGTGCGATTGCGGACTTGGATGTGCATTTCGGCACAATACACTTGGATGGCAAGGACCGGCGATGCTTCATCCCGGCGCAGTGGCGCCGGCGGGTTGTGATGGTTCCGGCCGAGAGCCACTGGTGGGACGATACGGTCGGTGTGCATCTCAATGGTAGCCCGGATATGGATCTCGAGGCGCTTGGTTTTGGTCCAGAGGTGCGTGGTTGGTTCGTGCGCCGGTTATCCTCCGGTGAGCGCCAGCGCTTGGCGTTGGCACGGGCAGCGGCCTTGGAGCCGGCGGTCATGATGCTCGATGAGCCGACCGCCAATTTAGATGCCGAGGCCACCGAGCGCGTCGAGCGCTGGCTTGCCGAACGTCGCCATCGAAACGGTACGGCCATACTCTGGGTTACTCACAATGCCGCCCAGGCAGCGCGCGTCGCGCAACGCGGCTATCGAATCACGGCCAGCACGTTGCAACAGGCATTCCCATGACACTGGTGCATCTGGGATGGGTGGATCTAGGTGTTGCCGCGGCTTTGGTCGTGCTGCTGGCCGCCCTCGCCACCTGGTCGCGGCTGGAGGTGAGCCGTCCACTGCTGATATCGGCCGCGCGCATGGTGATACAGCTTGCGCTGGTCGGCCTCGTGCTGGAGACTTTATTTGCTTACGCCGCGCTCTATTGGGTTTCGTTGATGGCTCTGGTGATGTTACTGCTCGCCGGTCGGGAGGTGGTGGCGCGGCAACGCCGCCGATTGGCCGGCTGGTGGAGCTTCGGTATCAGTACCGGTGCCATGTTCATCTCCTCGTTTGCCGTAACCGTGTTCGCGCTGACCGCCCTCGTGCAGGCAGTGCCTTGGTATGAGCCAAGGTATGCCATTCCTTTGCTCGGTATGCTTCTTGGCAATACGATGAATGGGGTGGCGCTCAGCCAAGATCGGCTGATCGAGGGGGCGTGGCAGCAGCGCGACATCATCGAGGCGCGCCTGATGCTTGGTCAGGGCTGGCAGGAGGCGGTGGGCTCGGTCAGCCGCGAGAGCATGCGCAGTGGCATGATACCCATGATCAATGGTATGGCCGCCGCGGGCGTGGTGAGCCTACCGGGCATGATGACCGGCCAGATCCTGGCCGGCAGCCCGCCGGCGGAAGCCGTTAAATATCAGATCCTGATCTTTTTGCTGATCACCGTTGGGAGCGGTTTTGGCACGCTGCTGGCCAATCGCCTGGTGGCCCGCCGGCTGTTCGATGAGCGCGAGCGGCTGCGCGTGGACCGTCTGGTTGAAATGCAATCGCGCTGATCGCGCAGTAAGGCTCATTCATTCATCGAATACGCCGCGACAGAATTCAGGTGCTGCCAGTGAGCCACGATGCACGTCCGCATTATAGTAGCGGGTCGCAAACGGCCGCGCCGTCGCCTCGGTGCGGCGGAAATCGCGTACCCCGCACTCCTTGCCAGCCAGCGTGCAGCTCCACCAGCCGCTGGGATAGCTGGGCACCGGGAAGGAGAGCGTCGCGCGGTGAGCAAAACCCGCTTCGGCTAAGCTGGAGTGCAGCGGTTTGAGGATGCTCTCTCCATGCAGCAAGGGCGATTCGCTTTGCTGTGCCAAAATGCCGCCCGGTCGCAGTATACGGTGGGCCTGACGCAGGAAATCACAGCCGAACAGGTCTTGTGCCGGCCCGATCGGATCCGTGCTATCGATAATGATCACGTCAAAGCAAGCCGCGGCTGTCCTGCGAACGAACTCCGCCCCGTCCTCAAACCGCAAGTCACAACGCGGGTCTCCATTCATGGCCGTGAGTTCGGGGAAGAAACGTTCGGCAATCCGGGTTACCCGTTCGTCGATCTCCACTTGCACGACCCGCGCTACGTTCGGGTGGCGTAGCACTTCCCGCAAGGTACCGCAATCGCCGCCGCCGATGATCAGCACGGCTTGCGGTCCGACGTGTGTAAACAACGCGGGATGTACCATCATCTCATGGTAGAGGAAATTGTCGCGCTCGGTGAGCATCACGCAGCCATCGATGACCATCAGGCGGCCCCACTGCGCGGTCTCAAAAACCTCGATGCGCTGATAAGGGGACTGCTCAACATGCAGCCTTTCCAGGGTGCGAAGCGAGAAAGCGAGGCCCTCGTCAGGCACTGTTTCTGTGAACCAGTTCTCGTCAAGTGCCATGGTGGTTGTGTTCCCAGTCGGCTGGTTGTTCATTGGGCCCGCGCCCGGCCGGAATCGCCGCGTTGCGCCGCGCAGCCGCATGATCGATGCCGCCGGCGGTCACTCGAGCGGGTTAATCGAGTCGATCGCCAGAGCATTGCCGGGTTCGGCCGGCGGGAGCGGATGGTAAACTGGGCGTCGTTGTGGATCGCGCTGGTAGTAATTGTACATGGATTATACGAGCACTCACCCGGCCCGTGAGCTCTATAATATCGGCCATTGGGGTGGCGGCTACTTCGATATCACGGAGGCCGGACGGCTGATTGCGCGCCCCGGTGGTCGTCAGCACGGCGCCGAGGTCGACCTCTATGAGCTCGCCCACGAGATACGCCGGGCGGGGCTTGCGTTGCCGGTTTTGGTGCGCTTTACCGATATCCTCCATGATCGGGTGGAGCGCTTGTGCGGGGCCTTTCGCCAGGCGATGAGTGCGCATGGTTACGCTGGGTCCTATACGGCCGTCTATCCGATCAAGGTCAATCAGCAGCACCGCGTAGTGCAGGAGATTTTGGCCGGTGCAGATGCCCGTGTCGGCCTCGAATGCGGGAGCAAACCAGAGCTCATGGGAGCCATCGCGGTCGTGCCCGTCGCGGGACGCATCATCTGCAATGGCTATAAGGATCGAGAATACATTCGCCTCGCGTTGCGCTCCCGTCAGTTGGGGTTGGATTGCTGGATCGTCGTCGAGAAATGCTCTGAGCTTGAACTGGTCATTGCGGAGTCGCGCTGCTTAGGAGTGGAGCCGCGCCTTGGTCTACGGGTGCGGCTGGCCTCCATCGGCGAGGGAAAATGGCAGAATACGGGGGGCGAGAAGTCCAAATTCGGCCTATCTGCGGCGCAGGCATTAGCGGTAGTCGAACGCCTGCGCGCTGTGGATAGGCTCGCTTCGCTGCAGATGCTGCATTTTCATCTCGGGTCGCAAATCCCCAACATCGCCGATATCCAGCGCGGGATGCGCGAGGCGGCTCGCTATTACGTGGAGCTCCATCGCTTAGGGGCGCCGATTGGCTGCGTGGACGTTGGCGGCGGTTTGGGGGTGGACTACGAAGGCACCCGCTCGCGCAGCTGCTGCTCCATGAATTACCCGGTGGAGGAGTACGCCCACAACATCGTCCATACCTTGGGTGAGCTTGCCAGTGCAGCCGGTTTGGACCATCCGGATATCGTGACCGAATCGGGGCGTGCCATGACCGCTCATCATGCGGTACTGATCACCGATGTGATCGATGTCGATCGGATTCCGGAAACAGCCGATTTGATCGCCCCCGCCGAGGAAGCCCCGCCGATTCTGCGTGACCTCTACCATGGTTTCGCGCAGGGCGAGCGGCGCTCGCCGTTGGAAGTCTATCACGATGCCTGCCACTGGCTGGACGAGGCCCAGGGCATGTACACGCATGGCCTGCTCAGCCTGGCGCAACGGGCGGAGGCGGAGCGTATCTATCAAGCCACCTGCCGGCGTGTGCACAGCCGGCTGGATCCCCAGGTGCGTGCCCACCGCGATGTGCTCGATGAGCTCAACGAGAAGCTCGCCGACAAACTGTTCGGCAATTTCTCGCTGTTCCAATCCATGCCCGATATTTGGGCCATCGATCAACTCTTCCCGATTCTGCCGTTGCACCGGCTCAATGAGCCGCTTGTCAGACGCTGCATATTGCAGGATCTGACTTGTGACTCCGATGGAACCGTACGCTTGTATGTGGACCGGGCGGGTGTGGAGCGCACGCTGCCGCTGCCGGTTTGCCGACCCGGCGAGCCATTGCTGTTGGGTGTGTTTCTAATAGGCGCCTACCAGGAGATTCTGGGCGACATTCATAACCTTTTTGGTGATACGGACTCGGTCAACGTCATTCTGACGCCCGAGGGCTATCGGTTGGCGGATGCCCATAATGGGGACAGCATCGAAGCCGTGCTGCGCCAGGTGCATTTCGACGGGCGGGAGCTGCTGCAGAGCTACCGGCGGCGCGTTGTGGCCGCGCCGCTCGACGAGACCGAGCGCCGCGAGTGTCTGCGCGAGTTGGAGGCGGGGCTGCAAGGCTACACGTATTTCAACGGTCCCTATTCCAACGGCAAGTGCGACGAGGAGGGCAAATGATGAAAGTAGGCCTCATCGGGCTCGGAACCATGGGCAGTGGCATAGCGCGGCGGTTGGCGCAGGTCCGGCTGCTGAGCGCCGTTTGGAATCGGACCCGTTCCACTGCCGTGGTGCTTGCCCAAGACTTGGGTGTCGCCGCGTGCTCCGATCCGGCTACGTTGGCGCATGAGTGCGATCTCATCATTACCTCGGTCTCGGCGGATGCCGATGTACTCGAGGTTTTGGTGGCGATGCAGGGCGGGCTCGGCCGCGGCAAGATCGTCGTGGATACCTCGACCATCGGTGTGGACACGGTTCTGCAGGCAGCCCAACGCGTTGCTGACAGCGGTGCTTGGTTCATCGATGCGCCCGTCTCGGGCGGCGTAGAAGGTGCGCATTCGGGTACTCTGGTGGTGATGGCGGGCGGCGATGCCGCCGCGGTCGATCAGGCCATGCCCGTGCTCGAGGCAATCGCCAAGCGGGTGGTGCGTGTGGGTGAGTCCGGCCAGGGCCAAGCCGCAAAGGCCGTTACTCAGGTTATGTGCGCCGGTATCAACCAGGCGGTTCGCGAGGCATTGGCCTTCGGTGAGGCCTTGGATCTCAAT
>JAGFJL010000029.1 GCA_024102725.1 Nitrococcus mobilis | reverse complement strand
CAGTCCGGCGGGTCACGTTAGGCACGGGGTTAAACCACCAAAGACTATCACGACCTCTACCCGCCACCTTCCATCTGAGAGTCTCTTTCATCTTCGGGGGTGGTGCCAGCCACCATGATCGTTAGGGGCAAATTGCACAACGCTAAACCTGGAATTTTCGGAAAACAAAGGGGAACAGCGTGGCACATTCTCGGATAATCATGGCAACAACACTGGCTGCCGCCGTTGCATCGGGCATGACTGAGGCGCTTGCCGAGAAGAGCGGGACCAGCCAGGCGCAGAACCATATCCTCAGCCAGCACCAGGCGTTCATAGTAGTCAAGCAGCCCGGCAAGGGTATTTGCCGCATCGAACAGACACACAACAATAGCCCGAGCAACCTGGCGCTGCGCTTCGATGGCATAACCCCGATGATCGTTGCGCCGCATGAGCGCGGCCTCGAGGGAGCCATTCGATATTGGGTCGACAACGCCCCCAAGCATTTAATATTAAACGCAAAAATCCGTGCAGGCGGCACGTTCGCGCTGGCAACCGATGTGATCGGCCTGATGAAGGCCGGACGCACTCTCTATGTGCAGGCCACGCCGAGCGGGAAACCGACCAGAATACAGAAATTCAGCCTCATGGGGTTCACAGCCGCCACCCATGCGCTAGCCAACCCTAAATGCCGCAACGGCCGGGCCACAGCGGCTCCACCCAACCTCGAAGTCAAACTGACGCGCAATTCGAATGGCGCCGCTGTGGTATCCGGCCGCACCGTCCTCCCCGACGGGATGACTCTCCGGATCTCGCTGCACACCGAAATCAACGGCTACTATGCGCAAGATACTGTTCGCGTACACTCTGGCTTCTACGAATCCGCCGCATTCACTGACCGGGGCCGCGCGCTTCCTTCGGGGCGCTACACAGTATCGATTTCATCGCCGCTGATGTATCTCCAGCCGCTGCGCGTGCAACGCGCGCTCGGCGCATCGGGTAACGCAATACCCGACGGTATTCGCCAGAAATCGTCCTACCATGACAGTTATACCGTAAGCCATTCTGTTTCCAGACAATTAAACTAACTATCGGAACTTGACCATTGGATAACGCCCGAGATATCTCCAGGCACATAAGTTCACTGCCGCATCCTGCAGCGGCGGGGAGCCACAGCTACTCGTTCGCCGCCTGTGCCCGCGTTTCGGGCGCATCCCGAAACTGCAATGCCGCCAGCCGTGCATAGAGCCCGTGCTCGTTGATCAGCTTGTCGTGACGGCCACGGGCAACGATGTGCCCGCGATCCATAACCAGGATTTCATCCACCTTGCGCACGGTGGCGAGGCGGTGCGCGATGATGAGCGTCGAGCGCCCGTACATCAACTGCTCCAGCCCGTCCTGAACGAATCGCTCGCTCTCGGCATCCAAGGAGCTGGTCGCCTCATCGAGCAGCAATAGTGCCGGATCGCGCAAGATGGCGCGGGCGATGGCAATGCGTTGACGTTGCCCACCCGAGAGGCGGATCCCACGCTCGCCGAGGAAGGTATCAAAGCCCTGGGGCAATTGGTCGAGGAATTCAGCCGCGTGCGCCGCCTCCGCAGCTCGCCGGATTTGCGCATCGGACACATTGGCGTGCCCGTAGCGGATGTTGTCCCAAGCATCCGCGCCGAATATGACCGGATCCTGCGGCACCAAGGCCACACGCGCGCGCAACTGCTGCGGATCGGCGGCACGCAGGTCGACACCATCGAAGCGGATAACCCCTTCATCGGGATCGTAGAAGCGCAGCAACAGCTGCAATACGGTCGACTTGCCGGCGCCGGACGGCCCCACCAACGCAACTTTCCGCCCCGCTCTTAAGCTAAGCGAGAGCTTGCGCAGTGCCGCGGTCTCGGGACGAGAAGGATAATGAAAGGTCACATCGCGCAGCTCCACCTCGCCACGGGCCGGCTCAGGCAACGCAACCGGATGAGCGGGCAAGGCTATTGCCGGCTTGGTATTGAGCAGCTCCAACAACCGCTCAGTGGCGCCCGCCGCCCGCAGCAAGTTGCCGGCCACCTCGCTCAGCGCACCAATCGAACCCGCGACCAGCACCGCGTAGAAGACGAAGGCCGAGAGCTGTCCCCCAGTAATCCGCCCGGCCAGCACGTCGTGACCGCCCACCCAAAGCACTAGGCTAATGGCGGTGAAGGTGAGCAACATGACCAGGCCGGTGAGCAGAGCGCTCACCCGAGTACGCTGGATGGCGGTATGGAAAGCCGCTTCTACCTGGTTGCCGTAGCGCGCCTCATCGATGCGTTCATGGCAAAAGGCCTGAACGGTGCGAATACCGTATAAGACCTCGCCAACGTAGGCGCCGACATCAGCAATTCGGTCCTGGCTTTGGCGTGACAGGCCCCGCACCCGATGTCCGAGCAGCCAAAGCGGGACGATGACCAGCGGGACTCCGACCAACACCAGCAGAGCAAGCTTAGCGCTGGTAATTGCGAGCATCACCAAGCCGCCCACGATCAGCAACACATTGCGCACGGCGATCGCCAGTGTCGAACCGACCACCACCTGCAGCAGCGAGGTATCCGTGGTAAGGCGCGAGATGACCTCCCCTGTTCGAGTTACTTCGAAGAAAGCGGGTTCCAGTTTCAACACCTGGGCAAAAACAGCCCTGCGAATATCGGCTACCACCCGTTCACCGATCCAGGTAACCAGATAAAGACGGGCGGCAACCGAGACAGCCATAACTATGACGACGAGCAAAAAAAGCAGCAAAGCCTGATTCAACGCCATCACTGAACCATTGCTCAGGCCATAATCCACCACGTGCCGCAGGACCACACCGAAACCGAGTACCGCCCCGGCGGCAATCAGCAACGCGATCACTGCGCAAAGCAGTGCACCGCGGTAAGGACGCATGAATACGAGCAGTTGCGTGAGAACTCGCAGATTGCTGCTGGCGGGACGCTGTTCTGTGGCCGGTTGGCTTCTGGGCATAGCCGGATTTAACTCCTCAAGTTATACTCCGCGGCGCCAATTAGCAGAGCGAGCGCCCCAGCCGGAGCGCGGCGGGTATTTGAGTTTGGCTGGTGGAGCATGGTGTGTACGGGCGAATTCTACCTGAGTGGGGAGCGGTTATCTCGCGGTGCCCCCAAACGCGTTAGCCCAGGCCCTGTTGCATCGCGATCCGTTAGGGCCACGCCGGCTTTCTAGGAACGCGGGAAATTCCGTTTCATGCGGAAATACCTCGGTGAGATAGCAAATGGTCGCGCCAACTGCCCCGCTGTGCATGAGCATTAGCCCTTACGAGCCGAAGCGCCGGATTTCCGACAAACAGTGCTTGAAAATGACATGCCGTGGCCCCATTAGAGGGCAACGATGCCAACCGCCGCAACTCCACACATTAACTCCGCACATTGACGCTCTCATGCACAGATCCCCAACAAACGTTTGGACTTACCGCCCAGGGGCGTGTTTTGGTCGTGCCGGGCCCGTCCCAGTCTATCGTATATATTTGATTGTTTAACAATGGGGTTAAAAATGGATACCTGCAAAGGAAACACGCAGAAAATTACGAACGTCGCACGGGCTGCCGCCGATTCGATCGATCCCGGCCAACGCGGTGAAGAGAACGGTTCGAGCGCTCGACTACGACATCTTTATCTCAAGCGGGTATCAGGTAGAGCGGGGAGACGGTTGCGCACGCTCATGACGCGGCGCCTGAGCCCGAACAGTTAGCCCGGCGCCGCCTCATCCGCTCGGTATGTACCCGTATGACAAACCCTCGGGGGGTGGGTGGCGCGCACGTAGACCCGCCCCGCCATCTTGCTTAAAACCTAAACCAAGCACCGGCGCACCGCTTCGGCTTGTTACGCCCGTGTGGACCCAACCGCACGGGCACCATGGCTTTCCCATAGCATAATCCCGCCGTTTAGCCGCGTTAATTCAGGTTCGGGAGGTGAACATGCGCATAGCAATATTCGGTGCGGGCGGAGTCGGCGGGTATTTTGGGGGCCGCCTTGCCCAGGCCGGTCAAGACGTTATATTCATTGCCCGGGGCGCTCACCTGCAGGCGATGCGGCGCAATGGGCTGCGGGTGGAGAGCATCAAGGGCGATTTCTGCGTCGAACAGGTTCAGGCGACCGACGACCCGCGCGCGGTCGGCGCGGTGGATGCCATCCTGGTCTGCGTCAAGGCCTGGCAGGTTGTGGATGCCGCCCGAGCAATGCACCCCATGCTGGGCCCCACGACTTTTGTCGTACCCATGCAGAATGGGATCGAGGCGCCCGCTCAACTCGCTACCGCGCTCGGCCGCGCCCGCGTGCTGGGCGGACTTTGCGGAATCATCGCCTATCGTAGCGCCCCCGGCCACATTCGGCATATCGGGGTCGAGCCGTTCGTCAGCTTCAACGAGCTCGACAATTCTCCGAGCGAACGCGTTGAGCGGCTGCGCCAGGTCTTCGAACGCAGCCGGGGCTTGAGCGTTACAGTGCCGTTGGACATCGAAGCCGCGATGTGGGAGAAATTCTTGTTCATCACCGCCATCAGCGGCCTCGGGGCAATCACACGCGCCCCCGTAGGCATTGTGCGCAGGCAACCGGGCACGCGCCGGCTGCTGGAACGCGCTATGGAAGAAATTTATACGCTGGCCCGGGCGCATCGAGTAACCTTGCCAAGCGATATAATCACCACCACCATGGGTTTTATCGATGGACTCCCCGAAGGTGCGACAGCGTCGATGCAGCGCGACATGATGGAGGGGCGCGCTTCCGAACTGGAAGCGCAGAACGGTGCCGTCGTCCGCCTCGGCGCGCAAGCCGGTATCGCAACCCCCGTCAATGGCTTTATTTACCATTGCCTGCTCGCCCTGGAGCGCCAGGCTCGAGACGAGGAAGCCGGCTAGTGTAGTGCAAGCACTCAGGGAATTTGCAATCGCTTTGGTCGACCTCGCTCGTGCTGCGTACCACCGCCAGGTAGTCGTTATAACGGGCGAGCACGACTGGTGCCTGCGACAAGCCGCCATATTCCTGGAACAGTCGCAGCTCGCGACGATCATCTGGCTCGGTGATCGGTCACCGATAGCCGCGATTACGCCATTGAATGCGAGGCACGCCTTCTCGGTTCTCGGCAAAGAGATCGATGCCCTGGTTGTCGACGCGTGGGACGGCTTCGACCCGGATGCTTTCGGTGCGACCATCGGAGCCGTTCACGGCGGCGGCCTCGTGTTGCTGCTCGCCCCACCGCTTGCCAAGTGGCCGGATTATGCCGATCCCGCAACGGATCGAATCACGGCCTACCCGTATACACGTGGAGAGCTTCCCGGACGTTATCTGAAACGTTTGGTTCGGGTTATTCACTCATCGGCGCACGCCCTGGTGCTCGAACCGGACCACCCCTTGCCCAGGGTGACCCTGCCAACGCTCTCCCAGCACGGCGCGGCAACAAGAAGCTCGCGCACGCTGCCCACGCCCGATCAGCAACGCGCCATAGCGGCAATCGAGCGCTGCGCGCGCGGCCATAGACATCGCCCCGTAGTGCTCACTTCGGACCGCGGTCGCGGCAAATCGGCGGCGCTGGGCATTGCGGCGGCCCGGCTTCTTCACGCGGGTTGCACGCGGATTATCGTCACGGCACCAAGCTTGGCAGCGGCGACAACGGTGTTCACTCATGCTCGGTGCCTGATGCCGGCTGCGCGCGCCGCCCGCGGCCACCTCTCGGATGGCGGCGGAAAGTTGGAGTTCATGGCACCGGATGCGTTGCTGCGCCGTTCGCAAGCGGCCGAGTTGCTGCTCGTCGACGAGGCGGCCGCAATATCGACGGCCGTATTGAGCACCCTGCTCAGGCGATATCCTCGAATCGTATTCGCCAGTACGGTGCACGGCTATGAAGGCAGCGGACGCGGTTTCGCTCTGCGCTTTCGTCAAGTGCTCGACCGGCATACGCCGGGTTGGCGAGAGTACTGGCTCGAGGCCCCGATCCGCTGGGCCGCTGATGACCCAGCCGAGCGGTTCGCATTTCAAGCGCTGCTGCTGAACGCGCTACCCGCACCGCAGGCGGCGCTGGTGGATGCGACCGCCGGGCGCTGCCGGTTAGAGAGGCTGGATCGCGA
>JAGFJL010000028.1 GCA_024102725.1 Nitrococcus mobilis | reverse complement strand
GAGTCAGGATAAATTCACCCACTCGCGGGTCCAATGTAAATGCATCGACCCCGTTCCCGGTGGTCAGCACCAGCATGGTGGATGGGCCGTAAAGCGCATACCCGGCGCATACTTGCTCGCGGCCCGGCTGCAGAAAATGCTGGGCCGTGAGCTCGCCAACCCCTGCTGGGGCCGGTAAAACCGAGAATATAGTCCCCACCGATACATTGACATCGATGTTTGAGGAACCATCCAGCGGATCAAAGATCAATAGATAGCGCCCACGCGAGCGGCTAGCCGATACCGGATGGATATCCGTCAACTCCTCCGAGGCCATTCCCGCCAGATACTCGGAGGCACCCAAGCTATCCAGCATCGCCTCGTTGGCGAAAACATCCAGCTTCTGCTGAGTCTCCCCTTGGACATTCTCTGTACCGGCGGTACCGAGCACTCCTTCGAGACCTCCCGCCCGTATGGCATAAGAGAGCGACTTACATACCGTGGCGATCTCGCCGATCAACGCGGCAAGATCCGCCTCTAATCCTGAATCCTGGCGTACCCCTTCGTTGAGGAATTGAGCCAGGGACTTACCTTGGTTACGCATTGATCCATTCCTCGGTTATCTCCGATCAGCCGAATTCCTAGGCCAATACCCGATTGGCGCCGTTTTGCACCAGTCGCTCGACCAAGGGCTGGATGATCAGCTCCATGGCCAGCCCCATCTTGCCGCCGGGGACCACGATGGTATTGCGCCGCGACATAAAGGAGTCATCGATCATGTTGAGCAAATAAGGAAAATCCACTTGTGCCTTGCGGGGCTCTCGAAAACGAATCACCACGAAGCTCTCGTCCAAGGTAGGGATATCCCGTGCAATGAACGGATTGGAGGTATCCACAGTCGGTACTCGCTGAAAATTGATATCCGTACGAGAGAACTGCGGTGTGATGTAATGCACGTAATCGGGCAGACGCCGCAGGATGGTGTCCGTAACCGCCTCCGGGCTATAGCCCCGCACCGAGGTGTCGCGATGGATCTTTTGGATCCATTCCAAATTGACGATCGGCACCACACCGACGAGCAAGTCTACATACTGAGCGACATTGACATCGCCCGTGACTACCCCGCCGTGCAGCCCCTCGTAGAAAAGCAAATCCGTATCGCCGGGCAGCGCTTCCCAGGGTGTGAATGTCCCCGGCTCTTGCTTGAAGGGGCTCGCCTCTTCCGTGTTATGTAGATAGTAGCGACGCTTGCCGGTGCCGTGCTCGCTGTATTCCCGAAACAATGCTTCGAGTTCTTCGAAGAGGTTGCCATCCGGGCCGAAATGACTGAGATTGCGTCCCTCTTCACGCGCGAGCTCGAGTTGACGCCGCATCTCAGAACGATCGTAGCGATGGAAACTGTCCCCCTCGATGACCGCGGCATTGAACCCGTCACGGCGGAAGATATGCTCCATCGCCCCCCGCACGGTGGAGGTACCGGCTCCGGAGGAGCCGGTGATGGCGACGATCGGGTGTTGTTTGGACATTTAATTCTCCCTGCGGGCAGCACGGATTTCTCGCTCCAAACGGAGGCGCACGGCAGCTCTATTCACTCGCTCAAGCGCTGCTGGCATAGCGCTGTGCCATCGCCTCCAAGCTGACCGGCTTGATCTTGGCAGCCTGACCGGCACAGCCAAAAGCCTCGAAGCGCGCCTGGCAAATCTCCTTCATTGCCTTGGTCGAAGCCGTGAGGAACTTGCGCGGGTCGAACTCGGCTGGATTCTCCGCCAGGAACTTCCGTATGGCACCGGTGGAGGCCATGCGCAGATCAGTATCGATGTTCACCTTGCGCACTCCATTGCGAATGCCCTCGGCGATCTCTTCTACGGGCACGCCGTAGGTCGAACCCATGTCACCTCCGTAGGTGTTGATCACCTCAAGCCACTCTTGAGGCACCGAAGAGGAACCGTGCATCACCAAGTGGGTGTTCGGAATCCGCGCATTGATCTCTTTGATCCGGTTGATGGCAAGCGTCTCGCCAGTCGGCGGGCGGGTAAACTTGTAGGCGCCGTGCGAGGTGCCAATGGCAATCGCCAAAGCATCCACCTGGGTTTTACTCACGAAATCGGCCGCCTGATCGGGATCGGTAAGCAGCTGCTCTCGGGTCAGCTTGCCTGCGGCGCCGGAGCCATCCTCCTCGCCAGCCATACCGCTCTCGAGCGAACCGAGACAACCAAGCTCGCCTTCCACGGAGACACCGCCCGCATGCGCCATCTCCGCCACCCGGCGGGTCACATCGACATTGTAATCGTAATCGGACGGGGTCTTCATATCCTCGAGCAGGGAACCGTCCATCATCACCGAAGTAAACCCGAGCTGAATGGAGCGCAAACATACCGCCGCGGAGGCACCATGATCCTGATGCATGACGATCGGTATGTGGGGCCACTGCTGCACAGCCGCGTCGAACAGATAACGCAGGAAAGATGCGCCGGCATATTTCCTAGCGCCGGCCGAGGCCTGCATGATCACGGGACTGTCGGCTTTGTCCGCCGCTTCCATGATCGAGTGCACCTGCTCCATGTTATTGACATTGAAGGCTGGAACGCCGTAACTATGATCAGCAGCGTGGTCAAGAAGCTGCCTCAAGGTAATTAGGGCCATCTCGATTTCCTCCTCAAAGTGGCTGAAATCCCAAGGTAATTTCGAGTACAGATGCTAGCAAATACAGGTGTTAACAGTCGTAGATGGATCGCAGCGAAGCGCCAAACGCTGTAGCAACCCGCCACAGCCGCCGTTGCTCGCGCAGTGCGCATAGACTCCAAATCTATTCGGACAACAACGCTTCCACGGCGGCAACGACCCGCTCGACAGTAAAGCCAAAATGCTGAAACAGCACATTCGCCGGCGCTGACTCACCGAAGCGGTCGATACCGAGCACTTTGCCCTTCGGGCCAGCATAGGAGGCCCAAAGCCGCGTAGCACCCGCCTCCAAAACCAATCGGGCGGTCAGGCGGGAGGGTAAAACCGACTCCCGGTAGGCCGCATCCTGCGCCTCAAAGATCTCCACGCTGGGCAGGGAAACCACCCGTATCCGGCGGCCGCGCTCAGCAAGCGCTTGCGCCGCATCCATGGCGAGTTCGACTTCGGAGCCGGTTGCAATGATGAGTGCTTCCGGCTCCGCGGTGGCGTCGCGGAGCACGTAGCCACCACGCTCAATCGCCTGCAGCATTTTCGCGTCGCGGGCTTGATGGGTGACGTTTTGCCGCGTAAGAATCAAACATGTGGGGCCATCACGGCGCTCGATTGCCGAGCGCCAAGCGACGATTGTCTCCACGCTATCGCAAGGGCGCCACACGGTGAGGTTCGGGATCAAGCGCAGCGAGGCGACATGCTCCACCGGCTGATGCGTCGGGCCATCCTCGCCGAGACCGATGGAATCATGGGTCAGTACAAAAATGCTATGCGCACCTATGAGCGAGGCCATACGCAGCGCATTGCGCGCATAATCGGAAAAGACGAGGAAAGTTCCACCGTACGGAATGAAACCGCCATGGAGCGCGAGCCCGTTGATGATGGCCGCCATACCAAACTCGCGCACCCCATAATAGATATAATTCCCGTCACTATCCTTGTGGGTCAGCGTCGCACAGTCATCCCAGTTCGTGTTGTTCGAGCCGGTAAGGTCCGCCGAACCGCCGATCAACTCCGGTAAATAAGGGCCGTAAGCGTTGAGTGCGGCCTGCGAGGATTTACGGGTCGCTTCCTTGGCTCCGCGCTCATTGGCGCGTGCCAATGCCTCTGCGGCATGCTGCGACCATTTCTCCGGCAACTCGGCACGGCGGCGGCGCTCGAACTCACGCGCCAAATCCGGATGTGCCCGCTTGTAATCAGCCAAGACGGCATTCCATTCCGTCTCCCAATGAGCTCCCCGCGAACGAGCATCCCAGCCCCGATAAATATCACCCGGGATTTCAAAGGGTGGATACTCCCAACCCAAAAACTCTCGCGTGGCTTGAATTTCATCCTCTCCCAGCGGCGCGCCATGTACTCCGTGGGTACCACAGACATTCGGTGCGCCAAAACCGATTATTGTTTTGGCGCAGATGAGCGAGGGTCGATCAGTGATCCCACGCGCCTCCTCGATGGCATGCTTCACCGCTTCGGCGTCGTGGCCGTCCACATCGCGCACCACATGCCAACCATAGGCCTCAAACCGCAACGGCGTATCATCGGTAAACCATCCATCAACTTTGCCATCGATCGAAATGCCGTTATCGTCGTAGACGCAGATCAATTTGCCCAGCCGTAATGTACCGGCCAACGAGCAAACCTCGTGTGAAATCCCCTCCATCAGGCAGCCATCGCCCAAGAAACAATAGGTGTAGTGATCCACCAAAGTATGCCCGGGGCGATTGAACTGCGCCGCCAGCGTCCGCTCCGCGATGGCCATTCCCACCGCATTCGCTAGCCCTTGACCCAACGGCCCGGTTGTCGTCTCAACGCCTGGAGTATAGCCGTACTCCGGATGTCCCGGGGTTTTTGAGCCAAGCTGGCGAAACTGCTTGATATCCTCCAGGCTGAGCTCATAGCCGCTCAAATGCAGCACGGAGTAAAGCAGCATCGCGCCGTGGCCGTTAGAGAGAACGAAACGATCTCGATTGAACCAGCGCGGATTGGCCGGATTATGACGCAAGAAATCGTTCCATAGCACCTCGGCAATATCGGCCATACCCATAGGGGCCCCCGGATGCCCGGCGTTGGCCCGTTGCACAGCATCCATGCTCAGCGCTCGGATTGCATTGGCGAGGCGCCGTCGGGGCCCGCTGTAGCTCGCGCGCGCGAGGTGGGACCGGTCGGCAGCCGTCGTCGTAGTATCCTGCGGCGGTTGCATTGTACGACCTCCTGGCAAAAAGACAGGCAGCATAGCTGCTCATTAATGGAATGCTTATATCCGTAAAATTGATCTTTTTAAGGATAGAATAAGAATCGATATATTCTATTTTCGGATGCTGCCCCGGACGCTCCCATGGTACTGTGGCCAACGAGCCGTGTACCTCGACCTCTACCCATCCAGCCGGGCCCCGCGGGCTCTGTTCGCCTCTAAAAATTTCAACTAGACGTCACAGCGGGAATTTGGACGCGCGCAAACGCGCCGCGCCTTGGATCCTCCCCCCACTACGATTGTCCAGCGCAGACCCGCAAGCCGAAGCGGCGCAGAATACCCATTTATCACCGCCGGTCCAACCCCCATCCCTATCGGCCCAGTAGACCGCGGTATGGATCGGACACGAATTGCTGGCCACTATAGCATTGGATGAGCCGGTTCGTGAGCATTATGTTGGAATCGATTGCACATGCTCTCCTAATTTTAAGGCTTGGCCGATGCGCTGAAAATCTGCTGCACGCTTCCATACCGCATAGAGCACGGCCGCTATCGATGCTGGCCTTGCCAACGGGTATGGGTTGCGCTAAAGGCACCTCCTCTCCGCAGGAGGCACTAGAATATTGGTATCATTATATAAAATTGAACCAGTGAAACACTCGGCGTCTGCCATAAAACCGAGCAAAGGCAAAGACGGCGGTTGCTGCCGGCAAGGGGAGGCGGCGCCGAAGAACAAGTAATTGGCTAACACACACACAATATACCCGCGCCGGCAACAGAGAGTGCGCGGTAATCGGCATTGCTACTGCGAGGATCAAGCCATGGGTTACGTATTCGGTGACTACCCTTTCGAAACGCGGGAGGATTGGCTGCGGGCGATCTGTGCAACCCACCTCACGGGTAACGGACAAAACACGCGCGAGGAGCTCGCACAGCTCTTTATAAGTTACTCCGAGGAGGAGCTAGCCGAGCAGGTGGCGCAGAAATGGCCCGCCAATGAGTTCGAAGGCGAAGGTGCACGTGAGCCCTATACACAAGAAGAGATTGCCCGGGTCATGGTGGACCTGCGTTGTGAGTTCCCTGATTGGTATGACAACGATTGAAACTGACCTCTTGATCGGTGGCGCCTCTCTCTGGCAGGCACGAGAGAGGCGCTGAAGCAAGTCACCGGCGAGTGGTTGCTTGGGAGGCTTGCCCGAGAAGACCGCGCGCGCTGACCTTGCGACTTCGACGCGACCCGGATCTGGCTTGCCACCGAGGTCAGCGACATACTGCACCTTGGTATAATTCTTTACCGAAGCGGACCGCGGGTGGGACAGTGAATGATGCGCCCGATCGTTGGTATCACAGCCTGCTACAAGAGTGTGTCCGAACTAGGCAATGACTGCGTGGCGCGCAAGTATACTGATGCCGTGGCGTTAGTCGCTGATTGCGTCCCTTTGCTGATTCCCACTCTTGGCGCCGCGCTCGACATCCACTCGCTGCTACAGGGCGTGGACGGCATCCTCGCCACGGGCAGCACGTCAGGGGTCGAACCGAGGCACTATGGGAGTGAATCGCAGCAAACACCGGACGGACTGGATACACGCCGCGACGCCACCACGCTGCCCCTGCTCCGAGCCGCTGTGGAGACCGGTGTGCCCCTCCTCGCGATCTGCCGCGGCCACCAGGAGCTCAACGTAGCCCTGGGTGGCAGTCTCCATCAGTTCGTTCATGAGCTACCCGACAAAATGGACCACCGGGAGGACATTTCGGTGCCGGAAGAAGAGCGCTACGGCCCGGCTCATACGGTCCACTTGACCCGGGGCGGCTTTCTCGCGAAGCTGTTTGGGCGCACACGCTTGGAGGTCAACTCGCTGCACTGGCAGGGTATCGATCGCCTAGCACCTGGCTTGGTTGTGGAGGCACGGGCCGAGGACGCACTGATCGAGGGCACCCGCGTGGCCGCTGCGCCTGCTTTTGCTGTCAGTGTGCAGTGGCACCCTGAGTGGCAAGCGGCCGAGGATGCCTGTTCCAGAGCCCTTTTTCAGGCCTTCGGCGAGGCATGTCGCCACCACCGGGCCGCCACGGCTCGGCCGTGGATGGCAGCCATCCGCTGACCCTGTTGATACGCCCGTGCCGGACTACAGTTGCAAACGGGTTCTGGCAACGGCGATGATCGATTCAAGAAACTGCGGGTAGCTTCGATGAAGGTAGCCCGCCATGGTGGCCAACATGCCGCCCTCGGCCCAGACAGGGTGCGCGTTGATGTCCAGCAGCCGAGGTTCGCCATCGGCACCGCAACGGAAATCAACCCGCGCGTAATCGCGGCATCCCAGCCATTCGAACATCAGCTTGGCTGCGGCGATCATGCGCTGGCGCACGTGATCGGCCAATGTCGCCGGGCAAAAGCGCACATGCTGCCAATACGGCGATCGGGGATCCACCTTAGACTCGTAGGTCATGATCGGCGGCAGGTCCTTGGGGAGCCCAGAGAAATCAACCTGCAGTGGTGGCAGCACGGTATATCCGATCCTCGGATTGCCCAGCACACCCATGCTGTATTCGGGGCCCGGCAAGTATTCCTGGATCAGTAGCTGCGGGTTGGGCAACAGCGCCATCATCTTCAGCAGTTGACGTTCTGCCTCTTCCGGGCAGTGGACTAGGGAACTGCTCGTAATCCCAAAGCTACCGTCGGCATTGTTAGGCTTGATAAACGCTGGGTAGACGCTGCGTGGCGTGGCCTGTTGCTGGGCACCGCCGACTAGCGCTTGTCGCGGTACCGGGATTCCCAAATTGGCTGCCAGTGCGTACACGAGGAACTTGTTGTGGCAGAGCACCATGCATTCCGGCCCGGCACCGGCGTAAGGCAGCCGCAACATGTCCAGCAATGCGGCGACGTGCTGCTGGCGGGCGAAGTCGTTACGATAACCCGTATTGCAGAAGTTCAGCACCAGCGCCGGGCGCTCCTCCTGCTCCAGCCTTTGCCAAAGCCGCTCGTGATCGTCGAGGAACCGGAACCGGTAGCCCTCGATCTGATCCAGAGCCTCCTGCAGCCGACGCAAAGCAAGGTAGTCGTGGGGTTCGAAGCGATTGCTGAGATTATAGCGATAGGGAAGACGTGGATCTCCCAAAAGCACTGTTATGTCCATGGCAGGGCTACCTGTTCCGAACGATCCTCACTGATCTGCACACAAACCGGCCAACAATACGGATGCGGCACAAGCGATGGCGAGAACAAGACTGTACTGTAATAGGGTCTTCGCCATCGCTCAGCAAACCCACTTCCAAGCGGCCAGTGGTGGGGGTATAACCCATAAACAGTGGATCGCTGGCGCACGGCTCAATCAAGTTAGCCCTTCAGGGAGGCGGTTCCACCGTGTAATTGGGCAGCCGTAGCTCCGGTTGCCGGGCCGATCGCCTGAATGTGTCACGGCGCGCTACCAATTCAGCGGCATATCCGTCTCTTGAGCAATGCGAAAGGTCAAAATACTGCGTACGCCTTCATAGGCCATATCGAGCATCGCGGCATCGTCTGCTGTGAGGTAGAGGTCCGCCACCTCGAAGCTGTAGCTGTCTTGATGCAATAGATCGGAGAGACGTTGGCCTGGGCAGGCCAGTACCTCCAAGTGAGCGTCGGGTTGGCGAGCAGCCAACGCCGCGCGCTCCCGCTGCCCTGGGACGGCCGTGACAAAACCATCGGTGTGCGTACGCAGCATGTACTTGGCGGCGCGGCGCACCGGCTGTCGCACCGGAGGAAAGTTCGGTCTTTCGCCAAGCGCTAACTTGAGCATGACCTGGTGGTTCGCCACGCCATGAAGCTGGCGGAACAGGTAGGCATGGGACTGGGAATGGCGAGGGTTGATCTCAAGCAACCCCAATGTGTCGTCACTCTGGTTATAGAAGAATTCGATGTTGAAGGCGCCGTACGTATATCCGTGTGCGGGCAAAACAGCACGGCAAATAGCGCCCATCCGATCTTGCACTGCGGTAGGCAAACGAGAGGGATACTCGTAGCGGTGAAAGGAAGAAGAGTCGGCCTCAAGTACCGAATCCACCACGCCATAAACTGTAACCTCGCCCTGGTAAACGTAGCCCTCAACGGTGCATTGACTGCCGCCCATCTGGCTTTCAGCAATGCACACGGCATCGCGGCGTTCGGCAATGGCCGGCGGAAGATCATCTAGACGATCAAGCAAGCGATCGAAAGGCTCGACCAAGCACGCTACATTGTCCCGCGTCTTTTCCATAGCAGCGGCGAATCTGGCCTCATCAGTGATCTGATAGGCCAAATATGAACGAAAGGATTTAACCGGTTTCAGCCAAAAGGGCGGCATCAGGCCTACGTCTGCGAGCGTCCTTCCCTCGTAGGGGTTCAATGCAACGAAGCGGGGCACACAGTCGGGCACGACTTTCTGTTGCAGCAGGCGACTCCAAAGCTTGTGCTCGCAATGCACAACCGATTCAAAGGATGGCCCGGGTGTGTCGTAACGCTCGCACAGCAAAGGCACCATAAGGGTCACCGGAAAATCAAAATACCCCATAAAGCCATCAATACTGCCTTTAAAAGCCACCAACCGCTGATTGCATAACGCTAAAAGCTGCTCCACGGGGTAATCGGCCTGTCCCCGTATTTCTTCAAAGGTCAGGAGCGCATGAAATCGCACCTCTGAGGCTTCGGGCAGTGCCTCCAGAAGCTCACGATTGAACGGATCCAGCCCCAGGACAAAGACATTTTTCATGCAAGCAACCTCCACATCCCCATCCGAAGAGCGGGTGTGAGTAGATTTCACTGTATGAAGCACATTGAATTATTGGAAGCCGACCCGAAATCGGCAAGGGTGAAGGAATTCCCTTACATGTATGGCTCCAGTTGAGATCCGCTGCTCTGATAGCAGCTAACCGGTTGAAATTACCGGGGTGCCATTCATGGATGCCATTCGGCCAGTGGCAAATATAACTTATTGTTTACGCTGTATAATATGGAGTTGTGTGCAAGAGAAGGGGGTGAAGACGCGGAAATCCCCGCAATGCCGTAGTAAGCATAGCGGCCTGCAAGCACCCAATTGAGGTTGATTGCTCGCTCCCGAGCCGGCAGATGTGCACCAGCCGCTCCGTTCAGTCATGCTGCACCGAAGCCGTGCAGGATTGAGCCTAATCGCTTGACAATATAATAAGAATCATTATTGTTTTTATTATAACCTTCATCCTGTCTTAGCTGCATGGTTTGTTATCATGTCCCAGACCTCTACAAGCGCAAATGGTATGGCCGCCCCCGTTGCGTTGAAACGAAAAGAGCACCCCAATGAAATACCGCTCACGATAAATGGCGGTAATAAGCGTCCCTTCCCGCCGCCGCACCGGTTGGTCCGCATCTGCCCGCAAACCGGCCTGCCCTGCGAGCCCCGCTGCCTTCTCTATGTCGGCGGGCGAGTTCGCCTGTGCAGACATTACCGCGCGCTGGCCGAGCAAAACGGCTGGTTGTTTATACACCACGACGGCGGCCTCGAGGTAGGACTCGGCCGATTGGCCTCGGTGTTGCCTCGTGCCGATGCGGTGATCTGTCCAGTGGACTGTGTCAGCCACGGAGCCATGCAGCGCGTGCGTCACTTCTGCAAGCAGTCTCCAACGCAGTTGGTCCTGCTCCGCAGCGCCAGTTTATCCGCCTTCGCAAAAGCCCTGGAACAACTGCCCGCAGCACAGCGCACCTAAAAGCATGCCTTGTGCCTTCTACGGCGAGCCTTCATATACCTCTCAGCCACACCCTTAGTGATCGGCCCTATCGGGCGCCACACCGTATTCTATGCTCTCCTCCGGGACATCGGGATCTTCCGAGTCACGCGCCGCCGCCTCCCGAGCCTCGGGTTCGTTGCTCCACTCTTCGGGTCGTTCGGAATACTCATCGCTACCCTCCCCTGCCATTTTCTCATCTACGGCAAAATCGGTGTAGCCCAGATCGTCGGGTTCGATATCATCCAACGGCCCAATCCAATCTTTAGGCGCTATCGTGGGCTCGATTTCCATCTCGTACCATGAATCGAGGTCGATTTCTTCGACGTCACCGTCGTAGTGCTGGACCTCGACTGCGGCCTGCGATTCATCAAAAGCGACCACCGCGAACGTTTGTCCCTTATCCAGATGGCGATACCAATAGCCGACTACAGGTTCGAAATCGTGCGACATGGTGACCTCCCGCGCAGCGGAGAAAAATCCGCCGCCGCCATCGCGCTGGCTAAGATCAGCATAAGGCATTCTGGGCCATGGAGTGAGAAGTAAATGCCTACAGGGGAATCGAAACGCCTGGGCTGAATACCGGCAACGCGCCGTCAGCCGCCGCACCAGAGCGCTTGCAAACGCTTGCGATTGAGCGCGAGCCATTGCAAGGCGATGATGGGCATCGCCGCATGAATCGCCCCGGTTGCAATCATGGCCAACGCTTGCTCGAAGGGTACGATATGCACCCGGATATCCTCACCCTCCTCCGCCTTCCCGTGAATGCCCCCGACGCCAACGGTACCAAGGCGTGCGCAGAACAATGTGACCTGCTCTGAGGCACCACCTGGGCTGACCAAATAGCGGCAAATCGGCACGAGTTCCTGCGGCTCGCAACCGGCTTCTTCCTGCAACTCGCGGCGGGCAACCCGTTCGCTCGACTCACCGGGCTCGATCACCCCGGCTACGATCTCCACCAGCCAGGGGCCGTGCGCAACCTCTAGCGCGCCGATGCGAAACTGCTCGATCAAAACAACGGCGTCTCGCACCGGGTCGTACGGCAACACGCCGACCGAGTTGCCGCGCTCAAAGCACTCGCGGCTCAAAATACCGCTGCACCCACCGCTGAAAAGGCTGTGACGGATGCGATAACGAACAATCCGGAAGTACCCCTCATAGGCGGTTTCACGCTCGAGGACATCGTAGCGCAGGCTCATCGCGCGCCACCGGCTTGGTCACGCACGAACAGCGTAATGCACTCGATATGGGCCGTATGCGGGAACATATCCATTACTCCGGCCGCTGCCAGCCGGTAGCCATATTCGTGGACGAGGCGCCCTGCATCCCGAGCCAACGTGGACGGTCCGCACGAGACATAGACGATGCGCTCGGCACGCAAGGCGGCGATATCGGCAAGCACTTCGGCCGCTCCGGAGCGCGGCGGATCGAGCAGTACCCGCGAAACCCCAGCCTGCTGTAGATGCGCCAACTCGGTGATGCCGCGGCTCAGGTCCGCTCGTTGAAAAACGACATTGGTAATTGCGTTCCGGACTGCATTCTCCCGGGCTCGTTCCACCAGCACGTCGTCACCTTCTAGCCCGACCACGCTTGCCACCCGCCGGGCGATGCAGAACGCGAAATTGCCCAAGCCACAATAGAGATCGAGAACACGATCCTGCGGCTGCAAGGCCAACAGCGCTATGGCTCGCTCTACCAATGCCTGGTTCACGGCCGGGTTGACTTGAGTGAAATCAGTCGGCTCGAAGAACACCTTGACGGCGTAATCCGGCAGTGCGTAGCTCAGCTGCGGCGCCGGGGGCCAAATCGGCCGAACCGAAGCTTTGTCGCCGGGTTGTTCATAGACGTAAAAACCGTATTCTCGCGCAAAAGCGCTCAGTAGCCGATAATCTTCGGCTGCAAAAGGTGCCAAGTTACGAAATACCAACCCCACGGCCTGATCACCGGCAGCAACCTCGATCTGCGGCACCCGGTCGAAGATCGACAAACATCTGATCGTCTCGGCAAGCTGGGGGATGTGCGCCCCGACCCGTGGATCCAGCACGCGGCAGCTTGTCACATCCGCCACCAAGGTACTGTGAGTCTCGCGAAAACCCACTAACACCCGATCATCCTTGCCCGCCACGTATTTCACGGCCAGCCGCGCCTTACGGCGATAGCCCCAGACCGGACCGGCCAGGGGTGCGAGCCATGTGCCTGGTTCCACGCCGCCCATATGGCGCAGCTTCTCCCGCACCACAGCTTCTTTGAAAGTCAGCTGTTGCGGCGGGGTCAAGTGCTGCAAAGCACAACCGCCGCAGACACCGAAATGGCCACACCCCGGCTCGACCCGCTCAGGCGCCGGGCGTAACACTTCGAGTAGTTTGCCCTCATCCCATTGCCGATGCCGCTTGGTATAGCGCAAGCGGACCCGCTCCCCGGCCAATGCCCCTCGAACGAAGGTGATCTTACCTGCCACGTGCGCAATGCCGCGACCTTCATGGTTGAGCGCGCTCACTTCGACCTCGATTGGCTGCTGAGGTAGCCGCCTCCGGCGTGGCTGTTTCATGCTCTATATCGCATTTTTGCTCAAGTCAGCCGCTGGCTGCCTCCCAGGCACGGCGAAAAGCATCCAGATGGGCCTTGCCGCTCTGGCGTAATGCCTCCTTTACACGCTCGCACTCCTCGGCGTAACCCGCCGTATCCAACCGCCCCCGCATCAGCTCGAAGCGTAAATACAGCAAATAGGTGTTCAAAGCATCGGTCTCACAATAATCACGCACCGAATCGAACTCTCCGGCCGCCAGCTGCTCCCATACCTGCGCACCGCTCATCCCCATCTTACCCGGCAACCCGCAGAGACTCGCCATCTCATCGAGCGGTGCATTGGCACGAGCCTGATACCCAGCAAGCACGTCCATCAAATCGGTGTGCCGTTCGTGAAAGCGGTTGAGATAATTGTCCCAACGAAAGCTCGAATCCTCGGCTCCATTATCCCAGTAACGCGGCGCCTGAACACCGTGAATCATGGCGCGATAATGCAATACCGGCAGATCGAAACCGCTACCGTTCCAGGAGATCAAGCGAGGCACATAGCGTTCGATACCGGTGAAAAAGCGCGCCAAAACGTCGGCCTCGCTGGCCTCCGCCTCGCCGATCGACCAGATGCAAAAGCGCTCACCGATGCACCCTGCCAAAGAGATCACGACCACGCGCTGCAGATGCAGCCGGAGAAACTCCGAGCCGCCCGCGCGCTGCCGACGTAGCAAGCGCATGGCCTGTAGCACCGCATCGTCACCAAGCCCCTGCAAACCATAGAGTCGACGACCGCCTTGCAGGTCGGGGATGGTCTCGATGTCAAAGGCAAACACGTTCATCGTCAAGCTCGGGCTCGCAATTGCGTCTCGCAACGGCTCGTACAGGATAGAGTCATGGCCAAACTGAGAACCTCCCCAACCGATGATTGTAATGGAACGCAAATAGCGTAAGAAGGACAGCAGCTAGCTGGGCCTGCGGATTGCTATGCTAGTTAGTATGTCAAAAATTTTGATTTAACACCCCGCGATGCCCCCGAGGGGCTAATCGGCGCCAGCGCCGCTACTGTGTTGGGAAGAGACAGATGGAGTATTGCGGGATTCGAGCTCGATTTCTGTTTGTGGCATTGACCCCAGCTGCCGCCATCATCTTGATATTGCTAGTTTTTCTAGTAAATGCCCGCTTGGCGCGCTTCCACAACGATCTGGCACCCGAAGCGCAGCGAATCGCCAGGCAATGGGCACCGGCCATCGAGCGAGCGTTACGCTACAATGACCGCGCTATGCTAGGGCGCATTGCGCAGGCCGCGGTTCAAAGCAAGCGCATTGCTCGGCTCCGGGTATTCGGCCGGCAGGGCCAAATCCTAGTTGACCTCAGGCAACACAAAACGGTAGACCGACTCGGCATGCTCGCAAATCACTTGCTGCGCGTGCTGCCGGCGGGTGAACGCTTGCGGCCGAGCACCGCCGTCCTCCCACTCTACTCGAGTACCTACGCTACGAGTTCACTGCGCGCGATGCCCGCCGCCCCGCTTGGCATGCTGGAAATCGAGCTGCCGCTGACCAATGCCGCCCGTACGCAACTGGAAGGGTTGCTCTTACCCGGACTGCTTGCACTGGCTGTGCTGTTCTATGCAGGCTTGCTGGCATTGCTCACCGCCGGCACTATCCTGGCACCCATACGCCGACTGACTCACCAAATCCGAAAGCTCGAACCCGATTCCCTGCAGAGTTGGGCGCCGATCGGCTGCCACGGCCAGCTTGGCCAGCTGGAAACGGCGGTAGAGACATTGGTAGCGACCTTACGACAGCATCAATATCGGCTTGAGGAACGAATCCGCTGCACAGCCTCGGAACTACGCCAGACGCTACGAGCGCTCGAGGTACAGAACGCGGAGCTCGATGTCGCGCGCCAGCGCGCACTCGAAGCAAGCAAGATCAAATCGCAGTTCCTTGCCAATGTAAGCCACGAAATCCGCACACCAATCAACGGCATTGTGGGTTTTACCGAACTGCTCCGGCACAGCCCGCTCGATGCAGAACAGCGCGATCATGTCGACACCATCAAAGTCTCCTGCGCTAACCTACTGACCATCATCAACGACATCCTGGACTTCTCCAAGATCGAGGCCGGCAAGCTGGAAATCGACAGCACGGTTTTTGATATATGCGACAGCGTCGAAGAGGTGGTCACACTGCTCGCTCCAGCAGCCTATAGCAAGGGGCTCGAACTGGTGCAACTGAACTACGCGGACGTGCCCGCCAGGCTCAATGGCGACCCCACCCGCATCCGGCAAATATTGACCAACCTGCTGCACAACGCCATCAAGTTCACTGAACAGGGTCGAATCGTCGTTCGAGTCATCCTCGAAGAGGAGAGCCCCATCGATGTAACGCTGCGGATAACGATTAACGATACCGGGATCGGGTTGAGCGAAGAGGACCGCAGCAAGCTCTTCCGAGCCTTCAGTCAGGCAGGCGGTTCGTCAGTCGACCATTGTAGCGGCACCGGGCTCGGTTTGATCATCTCCAAGAAGCTCGTCGAACAGATGGGGGGCTCGATCGGCTTCGAGAGCGAGCCGCAGCAAGGCTCCACTTTCTGGTTCGCCTTGCCTCTGCAGAAACAACCCGGCACTGCGCCGATAACTGCAATTGAGCGCGCTCCCCCTTTGGCAGGCCGGTCCTTTCTAATGCTGGATGATGAGCCGCTATCGCAACGGGCAACCCAGAATTTGCTTGCATCCTGGGGGGCAAATGTCACCCTGGCAGAAAATGAGGCGGTCGCCCTGGATCGGCTCGACCGGAACGGGCCCTGGGATGCAGCCATCTTAAGCGTGGCACGCAAGGCACTGCATAAAGAGCTTCCCCAGGGGCTGGTTAGCCGATGCCGCGACGCTGCCGTACCGTTGCTGATCTTGGCAAGCACCGTCGATCGCGCACAGCTGCGCAAATTCTATAAAAACGGCGCTGGCGCCGCCCTGCCTAGGGCAAGCCGCCGTCAGACCATTCTCCGGGAACTCTGCCAACTGATCGGCACACCCAACCCGCTGCCGTCGCGTACGCCACACCGCGACGCGGCCGCGCTCGCGCATGATACAACCGCGCCCCGAGCAACCCCCCCGGCGCGGGTGCTTGTAGTCGATGACAACGCAATCAACCGCAAGTTGGTACGAAGTATCATGACCCAGCAAGGCGCCTGGGTCGACGAGGCCTGTGACGGATTCGAAGCGCTGGCACGATGCCAGGAACGGAACTATGATATTATTTTTATGGACATACTCATGCCTGGGCTCGGCGGCGAAGAGGCTGCGCAACGGATCCATGAGCTCTATCCACGCGAGCGCATACCGAAAATCGTCGCCCTTACGGCTAGCGCCATACCCGGTGAACGCGAACGCCTGCTCGCCGGCGGCATGGACGAGTGCCTGATCAAGCCGATCACCGAGAAGCAAGTGGCCGACTGCCTGAGTTCTTGGCGAGCCGACCCCCGCGGAGCAGACAACTGTGCCGTAACATCCCGCGGCGGTCCGGCCGCGCGCGGAGATCTGCTGGAAGCGGAGCTAAAGCAGATGCTTCGGGCAGAACTCCCCGAGCACCGCCAACGTATTCGCAATGCCTATCGAAGCGATGACATGGCCCGCCTACGCGAGCAGGTGCACCGGTTGCACGGCGCCGCCAGCATCTGCCGCTTACCGCCTTTGCAGTGGGCCTGTCGAAATCTGGAAGAGGCGCTGATCAAGGGCAAGCGCCACGCGATCATCGGCGGCATGAAACGGCTGTTGACCGAGATCGACAAGCAACGGGACAGCGATCACCGCCCTCCCTCTGCGCGCTTGGTCTGATGGCGCCAAACCACCACCGCACCACCGTTTCTTCCCCTGCTCTGCCAAGAAGGCGTGCCGCGAACCGAACAATCGATCGGCCGATCTACAGCGGGCGGGATTCCAAGATGACGAAGGCCAGAGCAAGTGTCCTTTCGTCGCTGATACTCACATGCACCGAGGTCACGCCAAGCGCCCTGCTGCGCTGCCACGCTGCGCCGGCAAAATGCAGGTTCGGCCGGCCACGATGGTCATGCCCGAGCTCCATGTCGTGAAAGGTGACACCCGCGGCGATACCGCTACCCAGCGCCTTGGCCGCCGCCTCCTTAACGGCGAAACGGCGCGCCAGGAAACCGACTTCCAGGCCGTTCCACTGCGCACGCTCGGCTAAGGTAAGGATGCGTTGCACAAAGCGTTGGCCGTGGCGTTTCCATATTACTCGGATCCGCTCCGTATCCACCACATCAGCACCTATCCCGACGATCGCCAAGCCCGTGCCTCCAAAATCAACCGCCTCATATCGCCCACCGCCGCGGCGAAACCGACAAATACCGCTTGTGCGACGATTGCATGCCCGATGTTGAGCGTACCCAAGCCCGCCAAGGCGGCCACGGGCTTGACGTTATGATAATTCAGGCCGTGCCCCGCATTGACCTGCAGCCCTCGTTGCAGCCCATAGTGCACCGCTGTTCGGACACGCTCCAGTTCGCACGCGTGCCTTTCAGCCTCGGCCGCCGCGGCATAATGCCCGGTATGGATCTCAACGCAGGGCGCACCCGCCTCTACCGCTGCATCAATTTGCTCGATCTCCGGGTCGATGAACAGCGCCACCTGCACACCGACCGCCCCCAGTCGAGCACAGGCCTCGCGCGCCCGCCCCAGTTGGGTTCGCACATCGAGCCCGCCCTCGGTAGTCAGCTCCTCGCGCCGCTCAGGCACGATGCAGCTCTCATGCGGCCGGTAGCGCTCGGCGATTTCGAGCATTTCCGCAGTCATCGCCATCTCCAAGTTTAAACGGGTCTGCACGATATCCCGCAATAACCTCAGATCGCGCTCTTGAATGTGCCGCCGATCCTCACGCAAGTGCAGCGTGACGGCATCGGCTCCGGCCTGCTCAGCCACGATCGCCGCCTGTACGGGGTCCGGATAACGGGTCCCCCGTGCTTGGCGCAGCGTGGCCACGTGATCGATGTTGACTCCGAGTCGAACTTCATTCAGCTGATCTGTCGTTTCCATGGTTATCCATCCCCCGCGGCCCGGCCGGCGGTTTGACCCCCAAATATCGGGCATAGAGTTCGCGACTTTTCAGGGGCCGTGCTCCAACGTGGGGTCGCAATGCCGCTCGCATGAGTTGCCGAGCCTGCACCTCGACGCCGGCATCCGAGAACACGCCACTGGCCAATGCATGCAACGTCGCACCCTGCACTACCAGCCGTCCTCCTGGCACCGTCACGGGCACGGCCCCCTTATCGATTTCATAGCGATACCAACGTTGCGATTCGATCGGGCGGCCGTTTGTGTCATGGCTCAGCAATAAGCCATACCCCATAGCTACCAGCAGATCCCGTTCGAAACAGCGCAGCAGTGGCGGCTCCGCGCTGTTACCCGCCAACAGCGTCACAGTGCCGGCATAGCGTTGAAAAAGCTCCGGATAGGGATCCTCCCGCGGCAACACACGCAGCAAAAGTTCATTCAGATAAAAGCCGCTGACCAGCCGCCGCCCGGTCGGCAGGATAGGGCACCTTTGCAACTCCACGTCGGTGAGCGTGCCCAACTCACCTCGCGCCTGCCATGATACCGACAAAGGGGTAAACGGCTGCAGCAGCGCTCGCCAGCGTGAGCGCGAGGAATGCACGCCGCGCGCGACAACTCCGAGCCGCCCATGTCCGGCTGTGAATAACTCCGCTATGGCGCTGCTCTCTCGGTAAGCACGACGGTGCAGAACATAAGCCGGTTCGAGCAGACTCGCGCGGCGCTCACCCGTCATGGGCGGTCACGGCTCGGCATAACCGAGCAAGCCGAGCGCCCGTTCGTCATCTGACCAGCCTTCCCGAACCTTAACCCATAGTTGCAAGTAAACCACGGCACCGAATAGCGCTTCCATTTCCTCGCGCGCCTGGCGACCGATTTGCTTGAGGCGCTGTCCCTTGTGGCCGATTACAATGGGTTTCTGCCCGCGACGCTCGATCCAGATCACCGCCGCGATGCGCCGCAGCCGACCTTCTTGCTCGAAGGCTTCAATCGCCACCGTGCTCGCATAAGGCAGTTCCTGACCCAAGATTTTGAGCAGATGCTCGCGTATGAGCTCGGCCGCCATGAAGCGTTCGCTACGATCGGTGAGCTGCTCTTGGGGAAAGCAGGCCGCGGAGTTGGGCAACCGTTGCACGATCTCCGCCTCTAGAGCCGCGAGATTGATCCCACGGCTTGCCGAGACTGGAACCACCGCAGCAAAATCACGCCGCTTCGAAAGCCGATCGATGAGCGGCAGCAAAGCCTGCTTGGCCCGTAGCCGGTCGATCTTGTTAAGAGCCAAAACGACCGGGTTTGCAAACGGTGCCAATCGCTCGAGAACAAACTCGTCCTGTGGCGTCCAACGCAGCGCATCGACCATAAAAACCGCCACGTCCGCCTCCGCCAGCGCCGAGGTGGCGGTGCGGTTGAGAAAGCGATTCATGGCCGTATTCTCTCGACGATGCAAGCCGGGCGTATCCACATAGACGATCTGGGCACCGGTAAGCGTGTGAATTCCGAGGATCCGGTGCCGAGTCGTCTGTGGTTTGCGTGAGACGATCGTAACCTTCCGTCCCAGAACGGTATTGAGCAAAGTCGACTTGCCGACGTTAGGTCGGCCCACGAGCGCAGCGAAACCGCAACGTACTTGCGATGGCGCGACACCCCCACCGCGCGTATCGTTCAAATCAGTCAACTTTCCTCCTCCAACCGCTGCAACATCGATGCGGCGGCCTTCTGTTCGGCTTGGCGGCGACTATTCGCCAGACCACGGGTCACTATCTCCAAGCCGGTAATACGGCACTCGACTCGGAAAGTCTGAGCATGCGCCCGACCGGCGATCTCGAGTACACGGTATTCCGGCAATGGCAGACGAATCGATTGCAGATGCTCCTGCAGACGGGTCTTCGGATCTTTCAGCTCTCGGATACTAGGGAGTTCTCGTAGCCGGTTGCCATACAGACGCCGAATGACCTCACGGCAGGTAGCAAATCCAGCATCCAAATAGATTGCGCCGACTATGGCCTCCAGAGTATCCGAGAGGATGGAGTCCCGGCGTTGCCCGCCGGCTTTCATCTCACCGCCGCCCAGGCGCAACGCCTCACCCAGTTCGAGCTCACGAGCAATATCAGCCAGCGAGGCTTGGTTCACCAGCTTCGCCCGCAACCGACTCAGCTCACCCTCTCTGGCCTGCTTGCGGCGATCGAAAACCTCAGCCGCGACGACGAAATTCAAGACGCTGTCGCCCAAAAATTCCAAGCGTTCGTTATTCGGCCCACACGCACTGCGATGCGTCAACGCCCGTACGAGCAAAGCCGGCTCCGAAAATCGATAGCCAAGTTTCTCCTGCAGACAATCGTGTTCCACCGTCACTTCCGAATCATAGCCTCTTTACGAAAGCTCGCCACGGCGTCCAGATTACCTAGCAGATGCACGCGCGCCTGGTAAGCGAGGATCAGCTGCAATCCCCCCGCAACCTCATTCATCGCGAGATCACTTCTAACAATATAATTAATATCATTGATGTCGAGGCGCTTTTTGAACGTTTCCCAAACCTCCCCCCGGGTTGAATTCCTAAGTCCCGAATCACCGGCCATGCTCTGCAGTATCGAACCGACCTCATAGGCCTCGATATAAACCGGTGCTAATCGGATCGCCACCAAAATGAGCGTTCCGACCATGCACAGCGTCACTAACCAACTGACCAGTACCATCCCCCCCTGATGACCAAGCCGGGTCATAAGCGCTCCCCTCCCTGCCTATGCTCAATGAATGGCGTCCCCGATGCGGCCCCAGTTAATCGTACTGTCCTGCCAATCCCAACTCATCCAGATCAAAAACGCCTTGCCGACCAAGTTGCTCGCTGGGACCCCACCCCAATAGCGGCTGTCGCTGCTACGATCCCGGTTATCCCCCATGGCGAAGTATTCGCCCGGCGGCACTTGGAAGGTAAAGCCGCTGTCGCGCGCATTTTTATACACTAGGATCTCGTGGTTGACGCCTTCCAGATGTTCTCTCTTTACTACGGCGGCAGGGTCCGGCGGATAGCGTCCAACCAGCTCTTGAGGTGCGGGTTTACCATTAATGTAGAGCTTCTTATGCTCGTAGCGGATGACATCTCCAGGTAAAGCGACAATTCGCTTGATGTAGTCCTGCGAGGGATCCTCAGGATAACGAAATACGACCACATCACCCCGCTCGGGCTGCCCATCGCCGAATACTCGAGTGTGCAGCACAGGCAGCCGTAAACCGTAGGAGAACTTGTTCACCAGAATAAAATCGCCCGGGAGCAAAGTCGGAATCATGGAACCCGATGGAATCCGAAACGGCTCGACAATGAAAGAGCGGATGATCAACACTGCCAAAATCACCGGAAACAATGACCGGGATAGCTCGACCCACCAACCAATCTTAGCGCGGGGCTCGGCCGCTGCGGCACCGCTGCGTCGAGCTTGGCTACGGCGCTGTCGCCAGTCCCACAGCCAGATCGCACCCGTGAGGAATGTCAGTAGGACCAGCAGCGCCTCGAAATTGAAATACATGCACTGTCCCCTATCGGTCTTGTCAATTGCCCGGCTGATCAATAACCGGTTTATCCGCATCGCGGATCAACGCTCGAGAACCTATCTATCCTGCCAGCGCGTACCGGCCCACCCAGCTTACGTCTACCCCCGATCTTTTCTCCCACGCGGGATTATCATTTATTTGCTTGATCAACCTGTAGTACGGCAAGAAAAGCATCCTGTGGAATCTCGATCTTGCCCACTTGCTTCATGCGCCGTTTGCCGGCTTTTTGTTTCTCTAACAATTTCTTCTTGCGGGTGATATCGCCGCCATAGCATTTGGCGGTGACGTTCTTGCGCAAGGCCTTGATGGTGGAGCGTGCGATGATTCGATTACCGACAGCCGCCTGAATCGCTACCTCGAACATCTGCCGGGGAATGATGCCTTTGAGCCGCTCCGTGAGCTCACGGCCGCGGGCTTGTGCCAAATCACGGTGAACGATGATGGAGAGCGCGTCGACCGGTTCCCCGTTAACGAGTATGTCCAGCTTGACCAGAGACGCTGCCTGGAAGCGGCGAAACTCGTAGTCGAACGAGGCGAACCCACGGCTCACGGATTTGAGCCGATCAAAGAAATCAAGCACCACTTCGCTCATGGGCATTTCGTATTCCAGCGCCATTTGGTTACCCACGTATTGCAGCGCTTTTTGGCTGCCGCGCTTGTCCTCGCAGAGCTTGATTACATTACCCAAATACTCCTGCGGCATCAGAATGCTCGCTTGAATAATCGGCTCTCGAATTTCCTTGATCTCTCCCAGCGGCGGCAAATCCGCGGGGTTGTGCACTTCCAATACCTCTGCACGGGTCGTCAGCACTTCATGGACCACCGTCGGCGCCGTAGTGATCAGATTCAAGCCGTATTCCCGTTCGAGCCGCTCCTGGACGATTTCCATGTGCAGCATGCCGAGAAAGCCGCAGCGAAATCCAAAGCCAAGTGCTTGGGAGGTCTCCGGCTCATAGCGCAATGCCGTATCGTTTAGCCGCAACTTGGCTAGCGCTTCGCGGCAGTCTTCATAGTCCTCGGCACTCACGGGAAAGACCCCGGCGAACACTCGGGGCTTAACCACCTTGAACCCCGGGACCGGGATGGCGGTTTTCTGGTCGGCGTGCGTGAGCGTGTCACCGACAGGAGCTCCATCGAGGTTCTTGATGCCGGCGATCACATAGCCGACCCGGCCGGCAGTGAGGCTCTGCCACGGGGTTTGTTTGGGCGTGAATATCCCGACCTGGTCCACCGTAAACTCCCGCCCCGTCGAATGGACGCGGATCTTCTCCCCCGGCCGCACCGCACCATCGAACACCCGCACCAAACAAACCACGCCCAGGTAATTGTTGAACCAAGAGTCGATGATCAAGGCCTTGAATGGCCCATCCGGATCACCCGTAGGCGGTGGGAAACGTTGGACGAGGGCCTCCAGTAGTTCATCGACGCCCTGCCCGGTCTTGGCACTGATCTTGAGCACATCGGCGGCATCCAGGCCGATGATTTCCTCGATCTGCTGAACCACTCGATCGGGATCGGCTGATACCAGATCGATCTTGTTGAGCACCGGCAAAACCTCGAGCCCTTGCTCCACTGCAGTGTAGCAATTGGCCACACTTTGGGCCTCCACGCCCTGGGAGGCATCGACCAGCAACAAAGCGCCCTCACACGCATAGAGGGAGCGGCTGACCTCGTATGAGAAATCGACATGCCCCGGCGTATCGATGAAGTTGAGCTGATAGACCCGACCATCGCGCGCCGGGTAATCGAGGGAAACGCTCTGAGCTTTGATGGTGATCCCGCGTTCGCGCTCCAAGTCCATGCTATCGAGGACTTGCTCCGCCATCTCCCGCTCGCTCAGAGCGCCGGAGCGTTCGATCAGCCGGTCCGCCAGCGTCGACTTGCCATGATCGATGTGCGCGATAATGGAAAAGTTACGAATTTGCTCGAGTCTGCGCGTAGTCATAGGAACCTACCGGCCACCGCCGAGTGTTATGCCGTACCAGGCGGGCCGCTGCTAGCTCGGCAGCCTGATTAGCAACGCCCGCGCAGCGGCGGCGGCCACAGAGCGGGCGCGCCTAAACGGTAGGTTGCGGAGCGCACATACACGACACCCACAGCGTTTTAGTCACCAAAACACAGTGACAAAATGCTTCAACAGCCGTCACGCCGAGCCGTTTCGGCCAACTGCGCCTCGTGAACCCGGCCGGTGTTGCGCAAACCTACCCCAATCTGGCCCGCATCCGCTACTCCAAGAGCGTCGGTCACGATGTGACCGTCTTAGGAGATTAATGCAACCCGAGCCAAGTGATTGCGCATCATACGCTTTCGGAGAGAGCCGGTCATCGAAAAACTGCCGAGTGGTTCTTACCTGTTTATGCGCCCTATCGCCCGCCCCGCGGGCGCCGAGCACTGCTGAGTGAGTTCCAACACACCGGCTTAGTGAAACCGCAAAAACCCCTGACCAGTCGCCGCACTCGCGAGCAACGCGATCAATAGCGCTACGGCCATCGCCATAACCCCCCCATGAGTCCCAACCGTCTTGCCACCTGTGCCCGCGGCACTAATGCAAGCATTTCCAACATCGCTCGAACGGTACGCCCACCCAAAAAACGGCGCAGCATGCCGCATCGACTCATGGCGCAGTAGCCTGCGCCCGCACCGACATCGACTCACCGATCCGCCGAACCGTCGCCGCTGGAACCTCTCCGACCACAATGATTTGATAATCATCAAGCGTACGCCCAAACGTACTAACCGCGCCCCTGCGCGACCAACCGCTGAATGGATGCTTGCCCTGCGGTCGAATATAGACCGACACCGTTGCCAGACCGTCGCTATAAAGCCAATGTTCTACGAAACCATCGCCACGCCCGCCCTGTACGGGCTGACGCCCCCGAAAGGCGAGCTTGAAGCCTTTCGGTAAATCATCGATCCTCCACGCCGAAGCCATGATGGTACCGGGTTGCATACGTGGCGCATGCACCCGATGCCAAGTGGTTGCCTCGTCGCTGCGTGTGGGCTCGAGCCATTGGTCCGGAATGGTGTCCGGGGTTTCGATCGCCGTGAACATAATCTGCTCTAAAGACGCGCCGGCCTCATCGATCAGATCCGATCGGAGCAGCAACCCGCTGCGCTCATCGATCCACAACCGATAGCCGTATCGGAAATGATCGAGCGGCACGATGTTCAAACGTCTCGCCTCTCGTCCCGCAACACGATCGGGACCGAGCAGTTCCAAGCTATAAATGTTATCCCAAAACCCCTCGGCCGCTGCGGCTCGAGCCGGGTCACCCGAAAACGCCGTGTCAAAAGGGGTATTCAACAATGCCAGGTTCTGAGCGATGAAATGCTCACTCGGATGGATGCGAGTGGTTTGAGCATCAGCGCGGATAATTTCCCGCTCGGGCCCGTTTAACGAGACCAGCCGTTCGTGCCGATGACCATTCTTGACTTGATGAACGATACGTATCGTCTGCAGGTTGTCGCCGAAGCGATAGACGCAAACGCCGACGTAGTTGGTAAACCGCACGGCATGTGTCATGCGCTGCAGTAAGGCTTGTGCCGCTTGGCCTTCATTGGCATCGGCCTGAACCTGGGTACCGAGTGACAAACAAGCCGCCCAACAAACGAGCGCTCCAAGCCAGAATCGGCGTCCCGCCCTCGACTCATTGGCCCGCTTCATACCCTATGATCCGCATATAAGGCAGGGCGGTATCCATCTGACCGGTTGCCGAGCGCTCACTGTGCTTGATCAGATAGTCTGTCAGTTGCCGCTGCAGCTGCGGATCGAGGCGCTTCCATTGGAGCTGACTGCGCGCCGCCGTTTCGACGGCCACACTCGGCGCCGCGCGCTCAGGCGCGTCGACTGCCTCGATCGGCCGCTGATGACTTTGCTGCGGCGTCTCCTGCGCCGCAGCAATCACTCCCTCGTTCTCGGCCCGCGTCGACGCTGTCTCCTGGGATGGCTGCGGCCACATCGTCACCATCGCCAGCGCTCCCGTAACAGCGAGCGCCATGCCCGCCACCGGGCGCAGTAACAAACGACCGCGCGCCGGCCGGTGCTGACCAACGCCGTAGCTCGGCTCGTCTTCGAGTGCGCGCGCAACCCGCGCGGCAAGGTCGCTGCCCGTTGCTACCGAGAGATTCCGGTGCAATGCATCACTGATCAGACAATAACGCGCGAAGCGTGCTTTGAGCTCTTCGGAACGCCCCAATTGACGCAACAGCAAAGCCGCCTCATCCTCGCGAAGCTCGCCGTCGACCAGCGCCGACAGCTGCTCGTTAAGCCCGTCCCTCATAACCCGTCACCTGCCAGGCTAACGCTATACAATGGCCGTAAACGCTTGGCGATAGCATCCCGAGCGCGAAATATCCGCGACCGTACGGTACCGATCGGACAATCCATCGCTTGCGCGATCTCCTCATAGCTCAGACCCTCGAGCTCCCGCAATGTGATCGCGGTGCGCAGATCCTCCGGCAACTCCTCAATGGCCATAAACACAGTACGCTCGATCTCATCCCGCTGAGCGAGCGCCTCGGGCGTATCGTGGTTTTTCAGCCTCGACTCGATATCATAGCGCGACGCATCTTGAGCATCGATGTCCGTGTCCGGCGGCCGCCGACTCAATGAAACCAAGTGGTTTTTCGCCGTATTGAGCCCGATTCGATATAACCACGTATAAAAACTGCTCTCGCCACGGAAGTGAGGCAATGCCCGATACGCTTTGATGAATGTCTCTTGTGCGACATCCAAAGCTTCCGTCTGGTCATGGACGTAGCGCGCTACCAGCTTGACCAGTTTGTGCTGGTATTTTTGCACCAGCACGTTAAAGGCCTGCTTGTCACCGGCCTTCACCCGCGCCACCAGCTCCTGATCGGTGCACAATCTCCTGCTCATTCGGAGATCAACCACCGATTGGTGGAGCGGATTACTCTATCCTCATAGACAGTAAGCAACATGGATAGTTCGCGCGGTCACAGTGTAGGTTTATATTGACCCGGCTACGGGTTCGGACCCGTATCGCTCTTTGCGCGGCAACGGAACAGGAGGGTAGCCGATCCCCTCCTTTAGGTGCAACTACATGGGAAATGCGGCAATTTCGTATGATGTGCTGATCGTTGGCAGCGGCGCAGCCGGTCTGACACTGGCGCTGCATCTGCCGCGCACCAGTCGCATCGCCCTGCTCTCCAAGGGAGCGCTGAGCGAAGGCTCGAGCCTGTATGCCCAAGGCGGCGTTTCGGCGGTGCTGGAAGAACCCGATTCGATCGACTCGCATGTCGCCGATACCCTCGAAGCCGGCGCCGGACTCTGCGATCCGCAGGTGGCGCGGTTCGTCGCCAGCCGCGCCCCCAAGATGATCGAATGGCTACTCGAAGTACGCGTCCCCTTCTCGCGCGAGCGCCGTGCGGACGGCACCGAGGGATTACACCTCCATCGCGAGGGCGGTCACAGCCACCGCCGCATCGCCCATGTCGCCGATGCGACCGGGCGCGCTCTCGAAACGACCCTAGAGCAGCAAGTACGCGGCCTGGCGAACGTTAGCGTCCTTGAATACCATGTCGCGGTCGACCTCATCACAGGGCGTCGGCTCGGACTCGACGACAATCGCTGCTACGGCGCCTACGTGCTCGATCAAAACAGCAGCCGCGTCATGCTCGTGCAAGCGCGCTGTGTCGTCCTAGCGAGTGGCGGAGCCAATAAAGTATATCTTTACACGAGCAACCCGGATGGTGCTACCGGAGACGGCATCGCTATGGCCTGGCGCGCCGGAGCCCGTATCGCCAACATGGAGTTCATCCAATTTCACCCCACCTGCCTTTATCATCCGCAGGCCAAATCGTTCCTTATCAGCGAAGCCGTGCGCGGCGAAGGGGCCTGGTTGCGGCTACCCAGCGGCGAGCGCTTTATGGAGCGCTTTGATCCGCGCGGCGAACTCGCCCCCCGCGATATCGTCGCCCGCGCCATCGATCACGAGATGAAACGTCTCGGGATCGACTGCGTCTACCTCGATATCAGTCATAAACCCGCCGCGTTTCTGCACACCCACTTCCCGACCATCCAACGCCGTTGCCTCGAATTCGGCTTCGACCTGACCCGAGCCCCCCTTCCGGTGGTGCCGGCGGCTCACTATACCTGCGGCGGAGTGCTTGTGGACCACTGCGGCCGCACGGATGTGCCGGGGCTCTATGCCATCGGCGAAGTCTCCTACACCGGTTTGCATGGGGCCAATCGACTGGCAAGCAATTCGTTGCTCGAATGCCTGGTCTATGGCGCCGCGGCGGCCGCCGACATCGCTCGCGTGCTCGCCGAGCAGCCATCGCGGCAGCCGGCGTTGCCCCTGTGGGATGAAAGCCTGGTGACCGATTCCGATGAACAGGTGGTGGTAAGCCATAATTGGGACGAAATTCGACGCTTCATGTGGGATTATGTCGGCATCGTACGTACTCACAAACGCTTGGAGCGAGCGCAGCGGCGGGTCGATCTGCTCCTTGGCGAAATCCAGGAGTACTACGGCAACTTCCGCATTACCGCGGATTTGGTGGAGCTGCGCAACCTAGCCGTGGTGGCCGATCTGATCATTCGCAGCGCGTTGCTGCGCCGAGAAAGCCGTGGCTTGCATTACATTCTGGACTATCCACAGCGCGACGAGGCTCACCCCCCACGCCCTACCATCCTTACACCCGTAGCGCCGCGGCCCTATCGTCGCAAAGGCAGGAGCGGCATCTTGCACCCGTCGGCGGATCATTGAGGGGCCAGTAACATGGCACGCAGGCGTCGATGGCTAACCTCATCAGTGGCATCAGTGGGGACCACTAGCGTCCGGGTAAATCTCGGGGTCGATAGCCGCAACACACATACCCCCGGTCCAACCAACCGATCGGTCAAAACCGCTTCGCCGTACCGAACGCCACAAGCTTCGAAAAACCAATGGCCAGCGCCGGTTCGTCCGAACCGATGCACGAAGGTACTGGGGCGCGCCCAGCCTTGACGGATGAGCTCGCGATAGCACAACGCGACAATTACCACGAACCAGCCAATTCGCACGGCCACGGCCAGATCCGACCAAAGCAACGCCGGTAGCGCCGCGGCAGCGTACAATGCGAGCACCAACCCGAACAGCCGTCGCGAGGGCACCACATCAACAACCAATACTGCGCCGCATACGGCGGATGATGGCACAGAGTCGTTCATCGGCCGGGTCGTCTCCCCTGATGAGCCAATCGATAAGCCGGTCGTCTTCACAATCGAGCAAGCGTTCGAAGGCACGCAAATCCGGTTCAGCCAGGCTTACATGATGATCCAGAAACCGCTGCAGCAGATATTCCAACTCGCGGGTACCGCGTCGGCACCGCCAGCGTAGACGCGCGATCTCGCTCATCCGATCGCCCGCCGCTGCAAAGCACTTAGCCCATCAACCCCGAGCAAGCAGCCGTCCTTTGATCCGTGCGATCGCCTGCGCCGGGTTCAGTCCTTTGGGGCAAACTTCGGTGCAGTTCATGATGGTGTGACAACGATACAACTTGAAGGAATCTTCTAGGTCATCCAGGCGCTCTCCAGTCGCCTCGTCCCGGCTATCCACTAGCCAGCGCTGGGCCTGCAGCAAAACCGCCGGCCCCAAGTAACGCTTTGAGTTCCACCACCAACTCGGACAGCCGGTAGTGCAACAGGCACAGAGAATGCATTCATAGAGTCCATCAAGCTCTGCTCGGTCTTCCCGAGACTGCAACCGCTCCCGGTTAGGGGACGTCGGTGTTTTGGCCTGCAGCCATGGCTTTATGGATGCGTATTGAGCATAGAAATGGGTCATATCCGGCACGAGATCCTTGATCACCGGCAGAGACGGCAGTGGATAGACTCGGATTTCCCCTTCGATTTCGTCAATGGGCTTGGTACAAGCCAAGGTGTTGCGACCGGCAATGTTCATAGCGCAAGAACCGCAGACCCCTTCCCGACATGAACGCCGGAACGTCAAGGTGGAATCGATCTCGTTTTTGATTTTGATCAGCGCATCCAAAACCATCGGGCCGCAGCTGTCCCGGTCTATTTCGTAGGTGTCCAAGCGCGGATTACCGCCCTGATCCGGGCTCCACCGATAAACCTTGAACACTTTGACGTTCTTGACGCCCACGGAGGTAGGATGGCGCCGCCCCGGTTGGATGCGGGAATTCGCCGGAAGTCTGAACTTCGCCATGGCTGAACCTCGTCTCGGAACCTGTTGTTACGCGCGCGGCCGGGTTGCGGCTGCAACTTCAATAAACACGGACCTGCGGCGGCACCGACTTCATTTCCCCCGTCAAAGGTGTCAAACGCACGGGGCGATAATCCAAAGAGACCTTGCCGCTGGCATCCAGCCATGACAACGTATGTTTTAGCCAGTTTCGATCATCGCGCTCGGGGTAGTCCTCACGAGTATGGGCACCGCGCGTCTCCGTGCGGTTACGCGCGGATTCGACCGCCGTAACCGCGCAGCCCAGCAGATTTTCCAGCTCCAGGGTTTCCACTAGGTCCGTGTTCCAAACGAGCGAACGGTCCGAAATGCTCACGCCTGCAAGGCGCTGATAAATATCGGCTATGCGGTCGCAGCCCTCCTCCAAGGTGGGACGGTCGCGAAAGACGGCGGCGCAATCCTGCATCGCTCGCTGCATACGCTCGCGGATCACCGCAGTCGGCTCGCTGCCCTTGGCGTAACGCAACCGCTCCAATCGGGTGAGCGCCAGTTCCGCCGCATCACGCGGTAATGGCGGTGGCGGTCCCTGTCCTTTAACAATCTGCGCTGCGCGCTGCGCTGCAGCGCGGCCAAAAACCACGATATCCAACAGCGAGTTCGAACCTAACCGATTGGCGCCGTGCACGGATACGCAGGCCGCCTCACCAATCGCCATCAGCCCGGGAACCACGCTATTGGGGTCACCGCCCCGCAACGTGACGGCTTCGCCATGCAGGTTGGTCGGGACTCCACCCATGGTGTAATGTGCGGTCGGCAGTACCGGTATGGGATCCCTGCGCACATCCACCCCGGCAAAAATGCGCGCGGTCTCGGCGATACCCGGTAGCCGTTCGTGGATCACTTGCGGGCTGAGATGATCGAGGTGCAGGTGAAGATGATCCTTGTTCGGCCCTACGCCTCGGCCTTCTCGGATTTCGACGGTCATGGAGCGACTGACCACATCCCGCGAGGCCAGATCCTTAGTATGCGGCGCATAGCGTTCCATGAAGCGGTTACCCTCTGAGTTGGTCAGATAGCCGCCCTCGCCACGGACACCCTCGGTGATCAGCATCCCGGCGCCATAGATCCCAGTCGGGTGAAATTGGATGAACTCCATATCCTGCAGCGCCAATCCCGCGCGCAGCGCCATGCCGTTACCATCGCCGGTACAGGTATGCGCGGAGGTGCAAGAGAAATAGCTCCGGCCATAGCCGCCGGTTGCGAGTACCGTTAAATGCGCGCGGAAACGGTGAATCTCTCCGGTCGCCAACTCCAGGGCGATTACCCCTCTACAGACGCCTTGTGCATCCATGATGAGGTCGATAGCAAAGAATTCGATGAAAAACTCCGCCTGGTATTTGAGCGCCTGCTGATAAAGCGCATGCAAAATTGCATGCCCCGTGCGGTCGGCGGCGGCGCAGGTACGCAAGGCGCGCCCCTCGCCAAAGTGCGTCGTCATACCACCAAACGCACGTTGATAGATCCGGCCCTGTTCGGTACGTGAAAACGGTACGCCATAGTGCTCGAGCTCGAGGATCGCAGGAATCGCCTCACGGCACATATATTCGATGGCATCTTGATCACCGAGCCAATCCGAGCCTTTGATCGTATCGTAGGCGTGCCAGCGCCAATCATCCTCGCCCATGTTGCCCAGCGCCGCGCTGATTCCGCCCTGGGCCGATACGGTGTGGCTGCGCGTTGGAAACAATTTCGTGACACAGGCGGTCGTCAAACCCTGTTCGGCCATACCGAGCGTGGCACGCAAACCCGCCCCGCCGGCACCCACCACGACGACATCGTAACTATGATCGATGATCACGTAATCGCCGACCATCCATCAGCCTCCCAATGCAACCAAGAGCACGGCGAAAATCCCCGCAACGGCAAGTACCACAGCGGCGAACTTCACCAATACGACCAACGCCAGTCGGACCGTTTCGTGACCGACGTAGTCTTCCACTATGACCTGCATGCCGAGCGCACCATGATAAAAGGAGACGGCAAGCGTCAGGATCGTTAAAACAGCAGTAATTGGCGAACCGAGCCACGCTCGAGCATCGGTATAGTCAGCACCGCCATGGTGAACCATCCCGATGATAAACCAGATCAGCAGTGGGACGAGCGCCACTGAGCTCACCCGCTGCGCCCACCAGCGCGAGGTTCCCGAATGCGACGCTCCCGATCCCAAAGCCTGCTTGAGCGGCGTGCGGAAACTCATGGCTGGCGCTCCTCGATAACGGCATTATTGGCTCAGGGCGAAGAGCCAGGTGATTACGGTCAAAATCCCGGCTGCTACGAACACCGCCACCGCGGACTGGCGCGCTCGCTCCAGCTCGAATCCGTAATCGATGGCCCACCCCAGATGGCGGATGCCGTTGCACAAATGATAGAAAAGTGCGTACGTCCACAAAAACAGGATCAACTGCACGAACCCATTGCCGAAAAAGGCGCGTGCCGCGGCATACGCCTGTGGACCAGAGGCGAGTGCGATCAACCAATAGGTCACACCCAGCGTGCCGAGCGCGAGCAAGACACCGGTGATGCGATGGGTAATCGAGGTAATGACGGTGGCTGGGAAGCGATAGATCTGCAGGTGGGGGGAAAGCGGCCGATCATCGCTATCCATTTGTTAACCGCTCCGCTCCTAGCAAAAGTACGACACTGCCGACATTATAGGCTGGTCACTCGCCTTGCAAGACTGAGATAATCCGCGCGGGCAGCACGTGCGTCCAAGCCGCTTCGATAATACGGTATATTGGGTTTTTAATGGGAAAGAAATGATTTGGGCTGGGTAAGAGCGTTATGCCGAGACTCTGGAGCTTCCTCGACCTGAGCGCGCCCGAACAGCGGGCAAACCCCGCCAAAGGGCAAACCCCTATCGAGTTCTCAGCGGACAAACCAAGCGAGTGCATGTGCGCGTTGTTGGATTGGGGTGTTATTCACGTCCACGGCGCCGATGCGGCGGCCTTCCTCCACAGTCAGCTCAGTAACGACATCCAAAGCCTCGACGCGGCAAACTCACGGCTTGCGGCCTATTGCAATGCCAAAGGCCGCGCGCTTGCGCTGCTGCGAGTGCTACGCACAGATGACGGCCTGCTCCTGTTTACCCACAAGGCACTCATCGACTCACTCATCCGCCGGCTGCGCATGTTCGTGCTGCGCTCCAAGGTCACACTCGACGACGTCTCGGAGGCAATCGGGGTGATCGGGCTTGCCGGGACGGCGGCCATCCCACTATTGCGGCAGATCATGGGCGCGATACCAGAGCATGTCGGCGGCGTACAAAGCGCCGACGGCATGCGGCTCATTCGATTGGATTGCACATCGGATCGATTTGCGCTTGCCGTACCGGAGCGGCTGCTGCCGCAGCTCTGGGCAAAGCTAGCGCACACGTTACCGGTGGCCGACAGCGAGGCTTGGCAGTTGCTCGAGATCCAGGCCGGCATACCGACAATCACGCCCGCAACCCAGGAGGCATTCGTTCCGCAGATGCTCAACCTCGAGCCGCTGCAAGGCATCAGCTACAGCAAGGGCTGTTACCCCGGCCAAGAGGTGATCGCCCGGATGCACTATTTGGGCAAGCTCAAGCGCCGAATGTATCGCCTGCATAGTCAAGCCGGAACCACGCCTTCGCCCGGGGAGGCGGTGCGTACGGCCGCAGGCGCCGAGGAAGCGGGCACGGTCGTTGCGGCCGCGCCGGCCCGGGATGGCAGCGAGCTGCTGGCCGTGCTGCGAACCGAGCTTGCCGAGCAGGGTACCTTGATCCTAAACGATACACCACTGCAACTGCTTGATTTGCCCTACAGCTTCAACACCGCATCGGACTCACCCCCGAAACGCCCTACTTAAAAAGTCGGCTGCAGAGTCCTCGCGGGCAAACCGGCGCTTGGATTTAGCGCAGCCGCTGCCCCAATCGCTTGTGCTCACAGCACAGCAGCGCCGCCCCCCGCTTTGGACTGAAAGCAGACGTCAGTCCCGCTCGAGTTGCGGACGCAGCGCCGGGAACAGCAGCACGTCGCGGATCGAGGGCGCGTCTACGAACAGCATCACGAGGCGATCGATGCCAATCCCCTCACCGGCCGTGGGCGGCAACCCATACTCCAAGGCCCGAATGAAGTCGGCATCGTAAAACATAGCCTCCTCATCACCGATCTCCTTGCCGGCCGCCTGTGCCCGAAACCGCTCCGCCTGGTCATCGGCGTCATTGAGCTCGGAGAAACCGTTGGCGATCTCCCGGCCACCGATGATCAGCTCGAACCGCTCCGTGACGAAAGGGTCGTCATCCTTGGGGCGGGCGAGCGGAGAGACCTCTTTGGGGTATTCAGTGACGAAGGTAGGCTGCCTGAGCCGATGCTCGGTGGTCTTCTCGAAAATCTCCAGCTGCAGCTTGCCAAGCCCCCAGTGCGGCCGGACATCAATGTCGAGCTGCTGCGCCACGCTGCAGGCCGCGTCGCGATCGTCGAGTTGGGCGGCGCTGAGCTGCGGATTATACTCGAGAATGGCGGCCCGCACGGTGCGCCGGACGAACGGGCGGTGCAAATCGATGACCTCGCCCTGGTAGTGAAGCCGCTGTGTGCCCAAAACCTCTGTGGCCAAGCGCCGCAGCAATTCCTCGGTCAGGTCCATGAGGTCATGGTAATCGGCATAGGCCTGGTAGAACTCCAACATCGTGAATTCCGGATTATGCCGAGTCGAGATCCCCTCGTTGCGGAAATTGCGATTGATCTCGTAGACTTTCTCGAAGCCACCCACCACCAGGCGCTTAAGGTAGAGTTCGGGGGCGATCCGCAGATAGAGATCGACATCCAATGCATTGTGGTGGGTTATGAAAGGCCGCGCGGCGGCGCCGCCGGGAATAGGCTGCATCATCGGCGTTTCGACTTCTAGAAAACCCCGCTCGTTGAACGCGGCTCGAATGGATTGGATGATCCGTCCGCGCAGAATGAACGTGCGCCGCGTGTTCTCATTTACGATGAGATCGACATAGCGTTGGCGGTAACGCGCCTCCTGATCGGCCAAACCATGATATTTCTCTGGCAGTGGCCGCAGCGATTTCGTCAGCAATCGAATGGTGGAAACCCTGACCGAGAGCTCTCCGGCCTGCGTCTTGTATACGTGACCTTCGGCGCCGATGATGTCGCCCACATCCCAGCTCTTGAACTGCTGATAAGCCTCGGGGGAGAGATCATCGCGGCGCAGGAAGAGCTGAATGCGCCCGCTCATATCCTGGAGATGAGCAAAGCTCGCCTTGCCCATGACTCGCTTGCCGATCATCCGTCCGGCCACTTTCACCGGCACGGCCGCCTCTTCCAGCTCCTCGGTTGTCCGGTTGCCAAACTGCCGATGCAGATCCGCTGCCAGGCTATCGCGGCGGAAGTCATTGGGAAAGGCCTGTCCGCTCGCCCGCCATTGCGCCAGCTTCTGGCGGCGTTGGGCGATGAGCTTGTTCTGGTCTTCTGGTGCAGACCCCGTGCTGTTTTGCTTGCTCATCGGCGCGCTCCGCTCTCGGGCGAGTTACAAACCGGCCTTGAGGCTCGCTTCGATAAATGGATCCAAAGCGCCGTTGAGCACGGCCTGAGTGTGCCCGACCTCGACGCCGGTTCTCAGATCCTTAATGCGTGACTGATCCAAGACATAAGAGCGGATTTGGCTGCCCCAGCCAATATCGGCTTTGGATTCCTCCACCTGATCGGCCTGTTCGCGGCGTTTGCGCATCTCCAACTCGTAGAGCTTGGCCCGCAGCTGCTTCATGGCGGTCGCTTTATTCTTGTGCTGCGAGCGATCGTTCTGGCACTGGGTAACGATACCAGTTGGCATGTGGGTAATGCGCACCGCCGATTCCGTGCGGTTGACATGCTGGCCGCCGGCGCCGCTGGCCCGATAGACATCGATGCGCAGGTCGGCTGGATTGATCTCGACCTCCACGGCGTCATCGATCTCCGGCGAGACAAAGACCGCAGCAAAGGAAGTATGGCGGCGGTTACCCGAATCGAAGGGGGATTTTCGCACCAACCGGTGAACCCCCGTCTCGGTGCGCAACCAACCGAATGCATAATCGCCCTCGACTCGCAACGTCGCGCTTTTGATCCCGGCGACCTCGCCTTCGGAGAGCTCGATGATTTCCGCTCTAAAGCGCTTGTGCTCGGCCCAGCGCAGATACATTCGCAGCAACATGTTGGCCCAATCTTGAGCCTCTGTGCCACCGGAGCCGGCCTGAATGTCGAGGAATGCATTGTGATCGTCCATCTCGCTGGAGAACATCCGGCGGAATTCGAGCGCCTCGATTTCGCTTTGATACCCCGCAACGTCTGCGTCGAGTTCGGCGAGCGTTGCTTCGTCGTTTTCCGTGCGCGCGAGTTCCAACAGCTCGGCGGCATCGGCGAGCCCGCGGGTCAGACGCTCCAGACTCGATACCAGGGTCTGCAAGCGCACCCGCTCGCGATTGAGCTCATGGGCACGTTCCGGATCGTTCCAAACATCCGGTTGCTCCAACTCGCGAGAAACCTCTTCGAGGCGGTGCTGACGCGCCTCATAGTCAAAGATACCCCCTCAGGGACTCGACCCGGCCCTGGAGATCGTTGAGAGTTGCAATGGTTGTACTGAACTCGGGCATGGCTCGTCTTAGCTGTCTCGGTGGGCTGCTGAAGGCGCATGATACCAGTTCGCGGTGGTGAAATCCGTGTAAAAAACCCGGAGCATAGGGCGCGCTGCGCATTCAAGCCTCAGCGCACACGCTGCCATGCCGTGTGCAGCCGCTTCTCCGAGACCTTCTCACGCGTGCCCAGCTCCTGGGCAAACAGCGACACTCGGTATTCCTCTAGCAGCCAGCGGTAGTGCTCGAGCTGCGGGTCTTCGATGCCCTGGCGCACGTGCTGCTCGCAGCGGCGCCGGTATTGCTCCCAGAGGGGGCGGATCGCCTGCAGCCCGCGCCGATCCTTCTCTGGGTCCCGCTGCAACTGCTCCAGACGACGTACCAGCGCCCGCATATAGCGAGGCAGCTCACCCAGCCATTCGGCCGGTGTCTCTTGCACGAAACCCGCATAAATCATGGCGTCGAGCTGCTCACGCATATCGCGATAGGTTTCCAGCTGCGCCGGCGGCAACGGAGCTTTGAACCGCTGACGCGCCTCCTGATAATGCTCTAAGATTTGTAGCAGCGTCTGGGCCAGCCGAGTCGCGGTTGGAATCAGCTCTTCCCGACCCGCTTGCAACCGCGCCTGAAAAGCCTCGCGCGTCCGCGGCAGGGTTCCATCAGGCATGAACACGCGCTGATAGGCGGCGGCCAGGAAATCCTGTTTGAAAGCCTCACAGGAGCCGAGCACGCTATAGAGTAAGCACAACCGATCGATTCCGGGTAGCTTGCGGCGCAGATACTTGGCCTGATCGGGCAGTTGCAGCATGAATAATTTGCGGATCCCGCCGAGACTCGTGCGCGCGGCCTGCGCGGGTGAGTCCAGCAAGTGCAAGGCCACGCTTCCGCCCTCATCAACCACCGCCGGATAGCCACGTAGCGTAATTCCGGCGTCGTTGAACTCCACAGGCTCGCCCAGCGTATCGAAATCCCAGCGCTGTAACCCACGCCGCTCCCAGCGGCGCCGGGCGTCGCCGGCCTGCGCACGGGCGTAGGCGCCGAGTTCGCGTTGCAGGGCAACCAGATCACGCCCCTCACCGACCGTCCGCCCGTGCGCATCCACCACGCGAAAATTCATCTGCAGGTGCGCCGCCAGCTCGATGCCCTCCCAGGCATCGCAAGGGATGAGCACGCCCGTCATACGCTTGAGCTCATCCCGAACCACCTGAGTAAGAGAACCCGTGCCCTGAGGGACCGCTGCCAAGATGGCCGCTGCGAACTCCGGTGCCGGGACAAAGTTGCGCCGTAGACGCTTGGGCAGCGAACGAATCAGCGCCACCACTTTCTCCTGCAGCAGTCCGGGAACCAACCATTCGAACCGCTCTGGGGAAAGTTGGTTGAGCGCGGCCGGCGGAACGATCACGGTGACTCCGTCCGCCGCCTGATCCGGTTCGAAATGGTAGTGCAGAGGCAGGCGCATACCGCCAACGCTTAGATGCTCCGGATAGGCGTCGGCGGTGATCTCAACCGCCTCACGCTCCATCAGCATCTGTGGCGTCATACACAAAGCCTGATCGTGTTCGGGACGACGAACCCAGCGCTCGAAGCTCGCGCCATCGGCCAAACCGGCGGGCACGCGTTCCGCATAGAACGCCGCTAATACGCCCTCGTCCACAAGCACATCGCGGCGGCGTAATTTTGCCTCTAACGCCTCGATCTCGGCAATGAGCCGGCGATTATGCGCTAGAAAACCGCCCTGCGTACGCAGCCGGCCATGGACCAATCCTTCGCGAATGAACAGCGCCCGAGCGGCCGCGGGATCCACTCGGGTGTAGTCGATCTTGCGGCGTGCGACCAAAGGCAGGCCATACAGCGTCACGCTCTCGTAGCCCGCCACCCGGCTCTTTTTTTCTTCCCAAAACGGCTCGAAATAGCGCCGCTGCACCAAATGCGCCGCCAGTGGCTCCACCCATTCGGGCCGTATCTCAGCCACCGTGCGGGCGAATATTCGACTCGTCTCCACCAGCTCCGCCGCCACGATCCAACGCGGGCGGCGTTTGGCGATACCGGAGCCTGGGAAAATCAGCAGCTTCAAACCACGCGCTCCGATATAGTGCTGCTCGTCGGTACGCAAAGCGATGTTGCCCAACAGCCCAGTAAGGAGCGCGCGGTGTACGGCCGCTGCATCGGCCTCCTGCACATTCTCGCGCCAGCCTATGCCCTTGACCAGCTCACGCAGCTGGTGATGGATATCCCGCCACTCACGCAAACGCACGAAGGAGAGAAAATGCTCGGCACACCACAGGCGCAGCTTGCGCTGCGAAAGCTCCCGCGCCTTTTCCTGAACCTCGTTCCATAGTTTGACCAGAGCCAGAAAATCGGAGCGCTGATCGCGCCAGCGCGCCTGCGCCGCATCGGCTGCCTGCGGTGCGTCCATCGGGCGTTGTCTCGGATCCGGGATACTCAGCGCCGCCGCGATCACCAAAACTTCACTGAGCGCGCGCTCCGTCTCGCCCGCCACCAGCATGCGCGCAATTCGCGGGTCCACCGGCAGCGCCGCAAGACGTCGGCCCAGTTCGGTGAGTGCATTGTCCGCGGCCACGGCACCAAGCTCATAGAGCAGCTTTAACCCGTCACGGATCGCGCGCGGATCCGGTGGGTCGATGAAATCGAAGCGCTCGATCTCCCCCAATTTCAAGTATTTCATCTGTAAAATGACCGCGGCCAGATTAGTCCGCAGGATCTCCGGTTCCGTAAACTCCACGCGACCTTGGTAATCCGCTTCCGCATACAGCCGAATGCATACGCCTGGGGCCTCGCGCCCGCAGCGCCCCGCCCGCTGATCGGCGCTGGCCCGGGAGATCGGCTCGATCGGCAACCGCTGCACCTTGGTGCGGTAACTGTAACGGCTGATCCGGGCAAGTCCGCTGTCCACCACATGACGGATACCCGGCACGGTCAGGGAAGTCTCCGCGACGTTGGTGGCAAGCACGATCCGCCGCCGGTCATGAGGCGCGAACACGCGCAGCTGTTCTGTGGCCGAGAGCCGCCCGAAAAGCGGCAAAACCTCGGTGCCGAGCGGGTGATGCTTGCGCAGGCTCTCCGCGGCCTCCCGAATATCCCGCTCGCTCGGCAGGAACACCAGCACATCCCCTGCTGCCTCCGCGGCGAGCTCGTCGAGCGCTTCCAGAATCGCCTCCGGCAGGCTGCGATCGCGTTCGTCCTCATCTTCACTCACCAACGGACGATACCGAATCTCGACTGGATGGCTGCGCCCGGCGATTTGAATGATCGGAGCCCCGTTGAAATAACGCGAGAAACGTTGCGGGTCGATGGTCGCCGAGGTAATGATGACCTTCAGTTCAGGACGGCGTGGCAAGAGCCGCTTTAGATAGCCGAGCAGAAAATCGATGTTGAGGCTGCGCTCGTGTGCCTCATCGATGATGATAGTGTCGTACTGGGCCAGATCCGGATCGGCTTGAGTCTCGGCAAGCAGCATGCCGTCCGTGACGAGCTTGAGCCGGGTGGAAAACCTCACCCGGTCACTGAAACGCACCTTGTAACCGACTCCAGCGCCGACTTCGGTGTTGAGCTCCTCGGCGATCCGGGTCGCTAGGCTGCGCGCGGCGATTCGTCGTGGCTGGGTATGCGCGATCATCCCCTCGACCCCCAAGCCTAAGGCGAGCGCGATTTGCGGCAATTGAGTGCTCTTGCCCGACCCAGTATCACCACAGACGACAACGACCTGATGCGCGCTGAGCGCACGCACGATTTCCGCGCGTCGGTCCATGATGGGCAGTGCGGCGCTGAAATCGGGTTGCAGCACCTGGGACTGGCGTTGTTCGTAACGCTGGCGTACGTCGGCGAGATCGTGCTTGAGCCGGTTCAGCCCGTGCTCGAACGGCCGGCCTTGCCGTTCGCGGCGCTCCAGGCCATAAAGACGACGGCGAAAAGTAGGAATCCAGGCTCGTGGCAGACGGGCGAGCTGCATCTTGAGCTCTTGGATGGGGCGTGCTTTCTCGGTTAAGCAAGCCATGCGGACAGGCGAATCCGTCAGTTCCTCTCCTTGGGCGTAGGTGATGCATTCGTAGCGCGGCGGGAAACACCGCGAATCGAAGGATATTTGCGCGGCTCCAGGCGCAGCGTTTCAACCCGCCAGCCCCGCGGATCGCACTCGATGAACAAACAGGACGGTCCCCCATAAGTGCGGGTACGCCCAGCCGCCCCGGGGTTTAGAATCCAGGGCCGTTCCTCGAGATCGGTAAGCAGGCGGTGACTATGACCATACACCACCGCGTAGGCATGCGCGTAGCAGCGCCGATAGCGGCTGTGTCGTTGCCGCAGAGTCTCGGGCTCATCGCCATGCACGACGATCAGCAGCCCGCCCGGCAGTTCGACGCTCGCCTCGTGCGGCAAGGTTGCGAGCAGCTGATGCTCGGCTGCAGGCCATTTCTCCGGGATATCGTTATTGCCGCGGATCGCGACGACCTCTTCCCGAGGCTGCATTGCGAGCAGCACGTCGGCGCCCCCGATATCGCCGGCATGAATCGCGACATCACACTGACTCACGCGATCCCGAATACGGGGATCGAGGAAGCCGTGAGTATCAGCAAGTACGGCAACCCGCATGAGAGGCCCAACGTATGATCCAGTGTTTTTAAGGAATATCGAGCACCGTATGATTTCGACTCTGGAGCCGAACCCAAAGCGCTCGACAAGCTAAACGTTTTTCTGGATTCCTGCAAGATACTGATACCGGCCGGCTCAACTCGACGCCTCGTTTGCGATTCCATGCGGCACATGACCGGTGGCGACATGGCGCCGAGTGGACTCGCAGTGTCCGTGCTGATCATCGAAGAATATATCGGCACCGAAGGCTTGCAGGAATTCTCCCTTGGACAGCCCGCCGAGGAACAGCGCCTCATCGATCCGGATCTCCCAACTGCGTAACGTTCGAATCACCCGCTCATGAGCCGGCGCGCCGCGCGCGGTTACCAGCGCCGTGCGAATCGGGCAGGCTTCCGCCGAATATTCCGCCTGGAGGCTGTGCAGCGCGGCGAGGAAACTTTTGAACGGCCCCCCCGGGAGCGGCTCCCGAGCGTGCCGACGCTCGCTGCTCGAGAACTCCTCCAGCCCGCCTTGGCGAAATACTCGTTCGGCCACGTCTGCGAACAGCACGGCATCCCCATCGAACGCGATTCGTAGCTGCTCGTCAACACCGGCCTGGGTGGAGGCCGTCGCGTCGGTCAGACGCGGCAGAATCGTGGCGGCAGGATAGCCTCGATCGAGCGCCGCCACAACGTCGCTCGGATCGGCAGATAGGAATAGATGAGCACAAAACGCCGGGACGTAACGCCACGGGCTTGCCCCATTGGTGAAAGCGGCTCGCGTAATCGCCAGGCCATAGTGCTCGATGGAATTGAACACGCGCAGCCCCGTATCGGCACTGTTGCGCGAGAGCAAAATCACCTCGACTCGGGTGCACTCGGTGTCACGGTTCAGCGCCAGGAGCTTGCGGACCAGCTCATAAGCCACTCCTGGCTCGAGCAGCTTCTCCTCGTGCTCGATTTGATAGCGGCAGTAAGCGTCGATGCCCTCAGTCTCGAATATCCTATGGCCCTCGCTCATATCGAACAGGGCCCGTGAGGAGATTCCAACGACCAACTTGCCATCGAATGTCACAGGCATACTTTGCCATCCTGTTCGGGGCGCCGACGGCTTGCTCGCATGGTAACCTATTGCTACATCATGCGGCCGCACAGACTGGCCATGCAAGCACGCTCCATACGTTACCCGGGACCTACACGGCAGGGGCTGGACAGTGGCGCCTTAAAAATGGCAGATTTCAAATATCTCTTTCATGGAGGTCAACAACACTATGGTAGATCGTGTGCGTGACATTGCGCTTGGGAAGGGTGCAACCCATCTCGAAGGAGTGCTCGGCGCCAACCGCGTCATCCGCAATACCTATGCCCTGCTGTCGCTGACGCTGCTGTTCAGCGCCGCTACGGCCGGTATCGCAATGGCAACCAATGCCCCGCCATTGCACTGGTTGCTGGTATTGGGCGGCTACTTCGGGTTGCTCTTTCTCACCAGCGCTCTGCGTAACAGCGCTTGGGGAATACTATCCGTATTCGCGCTCACGGGATTCATGGGTTACACCCTCGGCCCGCTACTGAACTTCTACATCAGCACGCTCGCCAATGGCACTGAGTTGGTGATGATGGCTTTGGGCGGCGCCGGCGCAACCTTCCTCACCCTGTCCGGTTACGCGCTCACCACCCGCAAGGATTTCAGTTTCATACGTGGCTTCGTGCTGGCGGGAATCATTGTCGTGTTCCTTGCCAGCATCGGCGCCATTGTCTTCCATATTACCGGACTAGCCTTGGCGGTGAGCGCAGCGGCCATCGTACTGATGGCCGGCTTTATACTCTATCAGACCAGCGAGATGGTCCATGGCGGTGAAACCAATTACATCATGGCCACCGTCGGACTCTACGTAGCTCTGTTCAACCTCTTCACCAGCCTGCTGCATTTGCTGGCCGCATTTGCCGGAGAGCGCTAAAGCACTACACGCTACACCAATCGGTGCAATCGCGGAGGAGCCCAGCGGGGCCTTGGGGCTCCTCCAGGTTCAGTTCAACCCCTTAACATAAGCCGCTAGAACGCCGCCTAACGATCATGGTGGCTGGCACCACCCCAGAAGATGAAAGAGACTCTCAGATGGAAGGTGGCGGGTAGAGGTCGTGATAGTCTTTGGTGGTTTAACCCCGTGCCTAACGTGACCCGCCGGACTG